>JAFUSD010000008.1 GCA_017480685.1 Bacteroidaceae bacterium | reverse complement strand
CGAGGTTGGCGCGTATGTTCTTGTTTATTACTTGTATCTGTTGCTGCGACTGTTGCCGCTGGCGTTGTGCTGCTGCCTGTTCGGTCTTTAGTTGTGTCTTCTTGTCTACGGGTTGGGCCGTGGTCTTCTTCTGCGTGGTGGCAGCGGTGGTACGCTTCTGCGTGGTTGTGGTTGTGGTACGCTTCTGCGTGGTTGTGGTTGTGGTGGTCTTCTTCTTCGTGGTTTGTGCCCATGTGCCGGTATTTACTGCCATAAGGCATGCTGTCATCATGATGGCTATGATGATTGAAGAGTTGCTATGCCGGGTGGTGTTTGATTTGTTCATTTGACGAGCATTTTGAAGATTTGTTCTGGGTCGGCTTTGGTGTATTTGCTTGAGGGTGTTGAGCGTGCCACCCAGTCTGCCGAGTTGCGTATCTGGCTGAGCGACAAGGATAGCGATGCCGGTTTGCCGGCTACGTAGAACTCCATGGTCATGCCTTTGGGGAATGGATGTCCCTCGAATGTCGTGAAGTCGGCATACTTGAAGTCAAACTTGTAGGTATTGTCGGTGGTGCCGGTTATTTCGGCTTGCGTGATGAGTGCTTTGGTTTGCTGTGTGGTGAATCGGTATGTCAGCATGTGGTCGGTTCGTATCAGGTCAATCAGTCCTCCCTCGTGTGTTGTCAGTCTGAAGTCGGAGGGGCTTACTTGGTCTGTGCCTGTGGTGAATAGTTGGTTCCAGAAGAGTGCTTGCAGCATATCGAAGTTGATTCCGGCTCGCGCAAGGAAGTCTACGTCGGAGTATGGCATGTCGATGTATTGGCGGTTCACTTTGTCTATGATGAGCACGTGTGTCTTGGTGAATTCCATGCGTCCGAGTTCTACAGCACCGATGAGTGGGTCTACGAGTATGAGTTGGATTACGTCGTCGCGTTTCATGCGCAGTGTGCCGCTGGTCGATGTGTGTTTTCCGTCGGCTGCCACTTCCACCCTTACTTTGGCTGTGAGGTTTTTCTGTGTCGACTGGTTGGCCATTATTGCGGCAACATGGCTTTTGGTGTCTACCGTGTTGTCTGTTCCTGTGCCTTGGTTCACGATTGACTTTTGTGTGCCGCATGCGGTGAGTATGAGCAGTGCTATTGCTGCGCATAGTTTCTGCAATTTGCGGGGTGTGGACTTTGTGTGTCTGTGGTTTGTGTATGTGTGGTTGTCAGTATGCATAGTATTTTTGCTTCTTCAGTTTTTTGGCAAGCAGTGGTGAGTCGTTGCCCAGCTGGGCCGAGAGGGTCCAGTATCGGATGGCGGTTTGTTTGTCGCCCAGGCGTGCGTAGATGTCGCCGGCGTGTTCTATGATGTTTGCATCGTCGGCGTCTATGTCGTCGGCCATGATTGCCAGTGCCTTGTCTATGTATGTCTTTGCCTCGGCATATCGTTTCTGCTGGAAGAGTATCCAAGCGTAAGTGTCTATGTATGTCGGGTTGTCGGGTTCTTTCTCGAGCGATCGGCGGCTCATGTCTTCAGCCTTGTCCAGTTTCTGGCGTTGCAGCGAGAGGTAGTATGCGTAGTTGTTGAGCACGAGTGCTTCGTCGGGTCGGTAGACGAGGCATGAGTCGTAGCTTTCGTATGCATGTTGCATGTCGCCCATCTTGTGGTAGGTGTCGCCCATGAGTGCATACATGTTGGTTATGAGTTGCAGGTTGGTGTCGTCGTCCACATGGGTGAATCCTTTCTTGAATGTATCTATTGCGAGCCGTGTGCTGTCTATCTGGAAGTATGCTATGCCGAGGTAGTAGTAGAATACGGGGTCATCGATATCGAGGTCTGCAGCCGGCCGGCAGATGCGTATCACCTCCATCGTGTCGTCTTCCTCGGTGGCATATTGCAGCAGCTGGCTGCGTGCCATTCGGTTTTCGGGGTTTATGTCGAGAATCTGTTTGAGCACAGGTTTTATCTTGCTGGTATTCACTCCGGCGGTTGCCATGTAGCGTGCGCAGAGTTCGGCCACCTGGTCGTCGGCCTGGGGCATGCTCAGCAGTCGGTCGAAGATGTCGAGCAGTGGCTGCGGGTCTTGCTTTTCGTTCAGGGCTTCAAGCACTTTTGAGTTGAGCAGCCTCATTCGCAGTGAGTTGTCCAGCTCTTTTGCGGTGAGCACTTTCATTGTCTGCTGGCTGAGGAGCGAGTCTTGGTTGGTCACTGCGTAGTAGCTCATCATTGAGAGCATGAGGCCAACGTTGTCGGGGTCTTCGGCTTCGATGTCACGATACACCTCGATGGCGCGTTCGGGCTCGCCGGCCTCCATGTATGTGTCGCCCATGAGCACTCGGTAGTGCATGTCGTTGGGGTATTCGTCGGCCAGTGCCTTCATCTCGGCAAATGCGCGGCTGGTGTCGCCCATGCGTATGAATGTGCGGAATTTCTCCATGCTCAGTTGCTCGCTCTTGCCTTCTTTGAGTTCGAGGCGTTCGAGCACCTTCACCACGTTTTCATAGTCACCCTTATGCTTGTAAAGTGCTTCGAGCATCAGCAGCACGTCTTCTTTCTCGGGAAATTCATCATACAGTTGTTCGAGCTTGGCCAGTGCATCTTCGGTCTGCCCCATGCTCACATACAGCTCTACCAGCGGCTGCTGAATCCAGTAGTCGTGTGGTGCAAGGTCGGCAGCACGCCGCATGTATACGGCTGCAATGCTGTCGAGCCGCATGTAGTGCCAGAACTCTCCCATCTCCTCGAGTGCTGCCACCGAGCCTGGACACAGTTCGAGTGCATGGCTCACCAGCTCAAAGGCATCGCTATGGTTGCCCAGCATCATCTGCCTGTGGGCTTCGAGCACAAACAGGTCGCTCTCAGCATGCTGGGCCTTCATGCTGCCGGGCAGCAGGAGCATGCAGAGTGCGGCTATCGGGTATCTGATGATTGACAGTCTCTTCATCGTGCGTCTTGTCTTTTGTATAGGTTATTTCCCTGTATGACCAAATCCGCCCGCACCACGCTCCGTGTCGCCCAACTCTTCCACTTCCAGCCACTCGGCCTGGGTGTAGCGTGCAATCACCATCTGTGCAATGCGGTCGCCATCGTTCACTACGAACGGCACGTCTGACAGGTTGGCCAGTATCACACACACCTCGCCGCGGTAGTCGGCATCGATGGTGCCAGGCGAGTTCAGCACCGTCACCCCATGCTTCAGCGCCAAGCCACTGCGTGGCCGAACCTGGGCTTCATAACCTTCGGGCAGTGCAATGAACAACCCCGTTGGCACCAACGCACGCCTGCCGGGCGCAATGGTGAGGGAAGACGACAAATGGGCACGCAAATCCATGCCTGCCGACTGGCTTGTGGCGTAAGACGGCAACTCGTGTCCTGAACGGTTTATTATCTCGACTTTCATAATAGCATCCTGTCTATTTAATCTTTGGTGTGATTTGGTTATCTCAGATGGCACGAAGTGCATCATCTACATTCTTCAATCCTTCAATTCATCTGTTTGCGCAATGCGCATAAGTGTCTGCAAAGTTACGAAATAATTGACAATTGACAATTGGCAATCGACTTTTTTTAGTGTACCGGCATATAAGTTTTGTACAATAGCAGGCAGAAAACCACAGAACGGGCAGACTATGACACACAAACAAAATGAAAGAAAACACCATGCTAACGCCCGAAAACTGCCGAAAGAACGTCTGAAAACTTCTGCGAGGACGTCTGAAAACTTTAATTTTCGACGTAAATTTAATAATTCTCGACGTAAATTATTAAATTTTCCACCGAAAAACAATAAATTTTCGACGTAAATTTAAGTTTTTCGACGTCCTCGAAGCAAAAGTTTGACGTCTTTGCAGCAAAAGTTTGATATACTCGCAGCAAAACTTCGGCATCTGCACATCAAAAAACAGGGGATAAACGGTTGCCGATTCAATGTAATTTCGTAACTTTGCAAGCGTAAGACAACATGCAGGCCCTTGTGGAGCTGACAATTGAAAGATAAGCCCCGCCCCACCCGCCGATTGAGAGTGACTGACCATCCCGGATAGCATTCCTCCCCTTTCAGGGGCAATTGCAGAAAGGGAGCAATTGGTGAGCATAGCGACAAATGTAGTTACGGAGGGGCTAAACAGTAAATCAGAGAATCGTCAAAGAGTAAACATACACAATAAACAGATAAATCGACAAAGAGTAAATAAAATGATGCATTGGTCTCAACTGATATCGAATAAGCGTTTAGGGCAGGAGGAACTCCATGTGCGCAAGGCAGACGACCGCACCGAATTCCACCGCGACTACGACCGCCTCATCTTCTCGGCACCCTTCCGCCGCCTTCAAAACAAGACCCAAGTGTTTCCGCTTCCAGGCAGCATCTTCGTCCACAACCGCCTCACCCACAGCCTCGAAGTAGCCAGTGTGGGCCGTTCGCTGGGCGATGACACATCGCGGCGGCTCATCGAACGCCACCCCGAACTGCGCGAAGGGCACATGAGCGAGTGTGGCTCGATTGTGAGCGCAGCATGTCTGGCCCACGACATGGGCAACCCGCCGTTCGGACACTCGGGCGAACGTGCCATTGCTTCCTACTTCCGCGAAGGGGCCGGACTGAAATACCAGCCTATGATGAAACCCGAGCAATGGCATGACCTGACACACTATGAGGGTAACGCAAACGCATTCAGACTGCTCACACACCAGTTTCTGGGCCGGCGACCCGGCGGATTTGTCATGACATACTCCACGCTGGCAGCCATAGTGAAATATCCCTACCCCTCATCAATGGCAGGCACGAAGCAGAAATTCGGCTTCTTCCAGAGCGAGACCGAAGTGTACCGACGCATTGCCGACGAACTGGGCATCATAGAACACGACGGCCGCTTCGCACGCCACCCGCTCGTATACCTGGTGGAAGCGGCTGACGACATCTGCTACGAGATCATGGATATAGAAGACGCCCACAAGCTGAAAATACTCTCCACCGACGAGACCCGCTCACTGCTCCTGGCCTACTTCGAGCCCGAACGCCAGGCAAGCATCAACGAAGTGCTGAGCAAGGTGACCGACCGCAACGAGCAGATAGTCTACCTGCGCTCGTGCTGCATAGGTGCACTCGAGTCGGCATGTGTAAAGACATTCGTGGAAAACGAAGAACAGATACTGGCCGGCGAGTTCGACGGGTCGCTCGTAAGACACCTCGACGGTCGCATAGGCGAGGCCTACCGCGCCTGCGAGGCAGTGTCGTATGACAAGATTTACTCCGCTCCCGATGTGCTCGACATAGAACTGGCAGGCCATAAGATAATAAGCGAGTTGGTAGACCTCTTCACCACTGCAGCCATGACACCCAACGGCGCCTACTCAAAACTGCTGCTCAGGCGTGTATCTACCCAGTATGAAGTGAGAGCCGACGACCCATACACCCGAATCATGGCAGTGCTCGACTACATATCGGGCATGACCGATGTGTATGCACTCGACCTCTTCAGAAAAATAAACGGTAATAGTTTGCCAGGGTAAACAGTAAACAGTTCATTCGAGCGCCTCAAGTTCGCGACGAATCTCGACGAGTTCATCACGCACAGACTTGAGGCGTTCTACTATTTCAGCCTTACCTCCAGTGCCGGCATCGGTACCGCTGTTACGTATGGCACGACGTGCACCCTCGTGGGTCATGCCACACTCGCGCAGATAGTGGTACACCTGCCTCACGGCCTCGATATCCTTCTCTGTATACTGGCGGATGTCGCGGCCGGCGCGGCGCGGATGTATCGTCGGGAACTGCTGCTCCCAGAACCGGAGCAGATTCTCGCTGACTCCGAACATCTGCGCCACCTCGCTTATGGAATAGTAAAGCTTGAGCTTCTTCATTTGATGTTCTTCAACAACTCTATGACATAGTTATAAAACTTACCGACCGAGGGTATGTAGCAACGCTCTGACGGGGTGTGAGGCGAAAGCAGTGTGGGGCCAATCGAGGCCATATCCATCTCGGGATACTTGGGGCCAATGATGCCACACTCCAGTCCGGCATGCACCACGAGAATCTTAGGGCGCTCGCCGTTCAACTTCTCATACACGCTCGACATGGTTTCCAGCAGCGGACTCTTCGTGTTGGGTTGCCATCCGCTGTATCCACCTTCGAATTTCACCTTCATGCCTGCCATTGCAAAGCATGCCTTGAGGCCGTTACACAGGTATTGCTTCATGCTGTCCTGACTGCTTCGTGCCAGTATCTGCACCGATGCCTTACCACCGGCTATGCTGATGATGGCCAGGTTGCTCGATGTCTCTACAATCGAGGGGATGGTCGGTATGTTGCGCATCACTCCGTCTTGAGCAGCAAGCACGGCGCTGATGAGGTTCTCCTGTATGTCGTCGGGCACAGCCTTGGTTGGCATGTCGGCCAACTTGGTGGCTGTGAGCTGTATGCCCTGCTTCTCTATGTCGGCATATTCGTGGTTGAACGTCTGGCCACACTTCTCGACCAACTGGCAGAACTCCTCCTCCTTCTGCACCGGAACCAGCACCACAGCCTCGCCGTCGCGTGGGATGGCATTGCGCATGTTGCCTCCGTGCCAAGTGCAGAGATGAGCCAGGCCTGTACCTACGGCTGCATAGAGCACACGTGCCAGCAACTTGATGGCATTGGCCCTGCCTTCGTTGATTTCAAGGCCCGAGTGTCCGCCCAGCAATCCCCTCACTGCTATGGTGTAGGCCGCCATGCCTTCGGGCTCCACGTTCATTTCCTGATATTCCATCGTGCATACCACATCCAGTCCGCCAGCACAGCCGATGGTTATCTCGCCATCGGTCTCGCTGTCGAGGTTGAGCATATACTTGGCCTTCAGGGTGTCGGGAGCGAGGTCGAACGCACCATACATGCCCGTCTCTTCGTCGCGCGTGATGAGCACTTCGAGTGGTCCGTGTTGCAGGGTCTTATCCTCAACAATGGCCATAGCCGTTGCCACTCCCATACCGTCGTCGGCACCGAGTGTAGTGTCTTTCGCACGCAGCCACTCGCCGTCAACCCATGTTTCGATTGGGTCGGTCTTGAAGTTGTGAGTGCTCTCCTTTGTCTTCTGCGGCACCATGTCCATGTGAGCCTGCAATACAACGGTTGTGCGTCCTTCGTATCCAGGAGTTGCAGCAACACGCATAACCACGTTGCCTGCACCATCGATGAAGGCTTCGGCTCCGTTCTTCTTACCAAAATCGACAAGGAACTGTGCCACGCGCTCGGTATGTCCCGACGGACGTGGAATCTGTGTCAGCGCATGAAACTGGCGCCACACATTCTGAGGTTGCAAATCTAAGATTGTCATAGCTTAATGTTTGTTTTATGTTTAACGGTCAATAATGATATCGCTGAATATACGCCCAGCAACGGCATGAGTGCCGTCTGTATGGCATGCACGATGAGCACGTATGTCTCTGCATCGGCTGCACTCTGAACCCCCGACATGAGCAGAATGGTCTTCACCGCAAAATGCCACGAACCCATCCCGTTGGGAGTGGGCACAATTACGGCAAAACTGCCAACCACAAATGCCACCAAGGCTGTCATGACAGATAATGACGAAGTGAACGTGAAGCAGAAGAATGTGATATAGAAATGTAGGAAATAGCTTACCCATATCCCTGCGGTATATGCAATGAACAGTCCCGTGCGATTGATGTGCCTGAGTGAGAAGATGCCGGCGCGCACGTCGGCCACAACCCTGCGAAAGCGGTCGAACAACCGACAATGGTGCATGGCATACCACAGAAACAAGACTGTAACCGTAATACACAAGATGGTGACAAGGTATCCGGTGGTTGAAAACGTAGCAATCCAATCGGCAAAGTTAGTTCCGGTTTCGTCGAAAAAACTTATGAACGTAGGCATCTGCAGCAGAAAAACCACGAGCGCCATCAACACAATAATCAGCGAGTCGATAATACGTTCGGTGACAACAGTGCCCAATGCCTTTGAGAAAGAAGTGCCGTCGTAACGATTGAGGATTCCACATCGGGTCACTTCGCCCGACCGTGGAATGATGAGGCTGGTGGTGTAGGATATGAATATGGCGTGTATGCAGTTCATGACACGTGGTTGCTCGCCCAGCGGCTCCAGAGTCTGGCGCCATCTGAGGCCACGAAACACCTGAGCCGTAATACCAAAAACAAGCGAAAAAGCCATGAGCCACCAGTTGGTGCCATCACGAAGAGTAGAGGCCACACGACCGAAGTCGAAATCGCGATACATCCAATACAAAATGCCGCTACCGAGAGCAATCGGAAGCAACACCTTTAGTATTTTTGCCACTACATTCTTCATGTCATCACTGTTTTTTTTCAACACAATTCGACACCATACAATGTCTTATCTACCATGCAAACACAAATAATTGTCAATTGTCAACAATCAATTATCAATTATTTTGTAACTTTGTAGATGCAAATTTAAGGAAATAAAGTGAAATGCAGATAATATGGAAGTATTTTTTTCGAAAGTAAGGCCAAAAAAGTTCCTCGGACAGCACTTCTTGACCGATATGAGCATCGCATGTCGCATTGCCGACACGGTCGATGCCTGCCCGCTGATTCCTGTGCTCGAAGTAGGGCCGGGCACCGGAGTGCTGACTCAGTATCTGCTGAAAAAAGGACGTGAGCTGAAGGTGGTGGAAATCGACCGCGAGTCGGTGCCATATCTGCACACACATTTTCCCGAGTTGGGCAGCAATGTCGTCGAGGGTGACTTCCTGCGCATGAACCTCGACGAGGTGTTCGGCGGTCGACAGTTCGTGCTGACGGGCAACTATCCCTACAACATATCGAGCCAGATATTCTTCAAGATGCTCGACAACAAAGACCTCATTCCCTGCTGCACGGGCATGATACAGAAGGAAGTGGCCGAACGTCTGGCGGCAACTCCGGGCGGGAAAACGTATGGTGTGTTGAGTGTGTTGATACAGGCGTGGTATGATGTGGAATACCTGTTCACGGTCGATGAGCACGTATTCAACCCGCCTCCAAAGGTAAAGAGTGCCGTGGTGTGCCTCAAGCGCAACAGCCGCAACGAGTTGGGATGCGACCCTCAGCTGTTCCGTCGCATTGTGAAAACGGTGTTTACCATGCGCCGAAAGATGATGCGCAATGGCATGAAACAGATTGTGGACAAGGATTCGCCACTGCTTGCCGACCCTATCTTCAACCGCCGACCCGAACAACTGTCGGTCGAGGAGTTCATCGATTTGACCAACATGGTGAGAAAAAATATATAATATATAATCGAGAATATATAATAGGCCATCTGGATGGACGTGCAACGAGCAACATGCCGAAGGGCCTTTATTATATATTCTCGATTATTTATTATATATTATTCCCAGCCGAATGGCCTATTATATATTTTCGATTATATATTATATATTATTTTTTCAAGCGTTTCCTTCACTACAAACAGTTTGTGAATCATGCCCGAATAGTTCACGTTGCCTATTTGCGGCTCTATCTGGTTGGCCATGTTTTGTATCGACACTTTGGCATTTGTCAACACCTGTCCATGACCGATGTCGAGCCTTCCTTCGTAGGTCACACTGCGTGCCCAGGCTATCAGTGCCTCTACTTCCTCACGCGTATATTGTGCTTTGAATTCCATAGTAGTTGCTGTATTTTGGTTTATTTGTTTCGTTTTTCGTTCTTCATCTCCCCCAGTTTCTTTATCATGGCCCGCGCGGCGCGGCTTGATGCTCCGCTCTGTCCCAGTGTGTGGGCAAGTTCATCATAGTCGAGCAACTGCTGCTGGCGTCGGGCACCGCCTGGCATGATGTCGCGCAGGTTGGATGCAACGGCTTCTGCCGTCATCTGGTCGGCCACCAGTTCGGTCACCACTTCGCGCTGGGCAATGAGGTTGACGAGCGATATATACTTCACTTTGAGCAACATGCGGCGCAACAGCGAGATGAGGCGTCCGAAAGCTGTGTAGTAGCACACCACTTGCGCAGTGCGCAGCAATGCGGTCTCGAGTGTAGCGGTACCGCTGGTGACGAGTGCGGCATCAGCATGCTGAAGTAGGCGGTAGGTCTCGCCCGTCACCACGGTCGCTCGGCTGTCCTGCGGCATGAAGCGGCGGTAGTAGTCGGGCTCAATGCCTGGAGCACCTGCTATCACCACCTGATGTGTGGTGAATTGCTTCGTGGCTTGCAGCATGATGGGCAGGTTGTCGCGTATTTCCTGTTGTCGGCTTCCTGCCAGAAGGGCTATGATGGGCATGTGGGGCAGATGGTGGTCGGCCTCGAATGTCTCGATGTTCTCACTGGCTTGTGGTGTGTGGCTGAATGCCTCGATTGCATCGACACACGGGTTGCCCACATAGGTGGCATGATAGTTGAGGCGGTGGAAATAATCGACCTCAAACGGGAGGATGGAGAACATAGCGTCAACATCGCGGCGGATGCGGCGGATGCGGTATTCCTTCCATGCCCACAGCTTAGGCGATATATAGTAGAATACAGGGATGTCGGTCTTGGCGTGCAGGTATTTAGCTATATCGAGATTGAAGCCCGGATAGTCGATGAGTATCACCACTTCGGGGTTCCACTCGCGGATGTCGGCCTTGCACCGGCGCATGTTGCCAAGAATGGTGTGCAGATGTGTCAGCACAGGTATGAACCCCATGTAGGCCATATCGCGATAATGGCGCACAAGTGTGCCCCCCGCCTGTTGCATCAAGTCGCCGCCAAGGCAGCGGAAGCAAGCCTCGGGGTCTTCTTCCTTGAGTGCTTTCATCAGGTTCGACCCGTGGAGGTCGCCCGATGCTTCACCGGCTATGAGGTAGTACTTCATGGTTCAGACGTTGAGTTCGTTGAGTTCGTTGAGTTTGCCGAGCATGTCGTATGCCGTCACGTCGATTTGGATAGGAGTGACGGTCACATAGCCCTGCCGCATGGTTTGGTAGTCGGTATCGTCGGGGTCGTGGTGCTCGGTGTTGAAGTCGCCCACCATCCAGTAGTAGTAGCCTCCGCGCGGGTGGCTGCGCCTCTCCAGTTCGTTCTGCCATTCGCCATACCCCATGCGACACACCTTCATACCGCGGTATTGAGCCACATCGGGAGCGTTGACATTGAGACACACGCCATGCGGCAATCCTTGACTCATGACGTATTCCAACACCTTATTTATAAATACGCGCATGGGCTCGAAGTCGGTTTCCATGCTGTGCGACTGATGTGAGAAGCCCACCGACGGTATGCCCTTCATACACCCTTCCATCACAATGCCCATCGTGCCTGAATAGTGTACGTTGACGGCCGAGTTGTCGCCGTGGTTTATTCCGCCCAGCACGAGGTCAGGGGTGCGCGGACATAGCTGCGAAAGTGCCAGTTTGATACAATCGACGGGTGTGCCGTTGCAGGCATACACCGTAAGCCCCGGCTCCTGGCTTATGAGTCGCAAGCGAAGGGGAGTTTGGAACGTGACCGACATGGCAGCGCCCGAGCGAGGACCGTCGGGGGCCACCACAATCACATCGCCCCACTGCCTGCACACCGATGCCAGGAAACGAATACCTGGTATGTCGAATCCGTCATCGTTTGATATGAGTATGAGTGGTCGTGCCATATAGTTTATCTGCGATTAAATGAGTGAACCCGTATATAAAACTAAGTGTATTGATGTAAAAAAAAGAGAATTAAGAAGCGATTCTTAATTCCTTTCTTCGTGTCGATGGTGTTGGGATATCGGGACTCGAACCCAAAATAACAGGACCAGAATCTGTTGTGTTGCCAATTACACCATATCCCAATCTATTATGTATGCCATGGGGCGACGGATACCATCCCTCATCCCATTGCGGCTGCAAAGTTACGACAAAATCTGCAACCAGCCAAACTTTTTTGCGATTTTTTTACCTCTCGCCCCATTATTTTCTGAAAAGGAATTACACACACCTGCACAGACTTGCAAAATGAGTCCGAAGAACAAGGCCGAGAGTCCGCACTCGCAAAATCACAAGCAAACAGCAGGAAGTACTATGGCTAAAACAGAGCCAAAGACTAATGGACATTGTGAAGAATAACGAAGGTGTATGGATTTCCACGAAACTGTTCTACATTGTCGGCTCACTATCCCTTCTATCAATCATAACGATTGCAATAGAGATAGCTTTCTATGTGTATTTCCACTGGATTCAATAAGACCTGTCGCGACCGGGCGAACGGGAAGGACACATCATAGAAACAACGTGTGGGAGATGTGATGATTGTTTTCATGTTCATTCTTCGAGTTTCGCTTTCATTTCCTCCAGCATAAGAATGAATCTATCGAACCCTGCTTCGGCGGCACGTAGAAGGAGCCCGTCTCGGACAATCCGGCCATCGGGCGTGAGGGTAACATTGAATGGAATAGCGTTGAAGCCGAATAATTCTTG
>JAFUSD010000111.1 GCA_017480685.1 Bacteroidaceae bacterium | reverse complement strand
AGGGTGCCCAGACTTAGCCTTCTCAACCATTGATGCAGCCAGGATACGTATGTTGTCGGCTGCGTGGTTTAATACTTGAATGGAATTTGCCATTTTGTTGTTTTATATGTGAATAATACTTATAGCTTGTGATGAGCTACTGCTGCCTGCTCGATTGCGAGGTCAGCCTTATAGTTCTCGAGATAGCGGTTGAAGCCTTCAACATCTTCTGGGGTAGGCGATACCTCAACACCTGCATTGCCTGCGAAGACTACCTTGTCGAGATAGTCGGCGAGGTTGAGGTGGTCGGGGTTGTTGACCACATAGGATGCGAGCAGGGCGATACCCCATGCACCACCTTCGCCAGCAGTCTCCATGACAGAGATTGGCGAGTTGAGGGCGGCAGCCAACATGCGCTGACCGACTCCCTTGGTGGTGAAGTAACCGCCGTGGCCGGTGATGCGGTCAACCTGTACGTGTTCTTCCTTGAGCAGGATATCGTTGCCGAGTTTCAGCACTCCGATGGCTCCGTAGAGGTGTGCACGCATGAAGTTGGCGAGGTTGAACTTGTCGTTAGCAGAACGAACGACGAGTGGACGTCCGTCGGCCAGACCTGTCACAGGTTCGCCCGAGATGTAGTTGTAGGAGATGAGTCCGCCACAATCAGGGTCGCCCTTGAGTGCGATGTTGAAGAGACGTGTGTAGAGTGTGTTGGTGTCTTGCTCAACACCGAGCAGCTCGGCATACTCCTTGAATATCTTCACCCATGCGTTGATGTCGCTGGTGCAGTTGTTGCAGTGTACCATTGCCACGAGGCTACCGTCAGGTGTGGTTACCATGTCGATCATCTCGTATGGCTTCGAGAGTTCTTTCTCGAGCACGATCATAGAGAATGATGATGTACCGGCACTTACGTTACCTGTGCGTTGCTTCACTGCGTTGGTGGCTACCATGCCTGTGCCTGCATCGCCCTCTGGTGGACATACAGGTATGCCTGGTTTCAGATGACCCGAGATGTCGAGCTTCTGTGCACCGGCAGGTGTGAGGAAACCTGCGTTCTCGCCTGCTACGAGCGATTTTGGCAGTATGTCGAGCAACTTCCATGTATATCCCTTTGGCTCGATGAGTTTGTCGAAACGTGCTACCATCGTGGCATCGTAGGTCTTGGTCTTTGGGTCAACAGGTATCATGCCCGAAGCATCGCCCACTCCAAGGACTTTCTGACCGGTGATCTGCCAGTGGATGTATCCTGCCAGGGTGGTGAGGAAGTCGATATCCTTCACGTGCTCTTCGTTGTCGAGTATGCATTGATAGAGGTGTGAGATGCTCCAACGCAGAGGAATGTTGTAGTTGAAGAGCTCGGAGAGTTCTGCTGCTGCCTTGCCTGTGTTGGTGTTGCGCCATGTGCGGAACGGCACGAGTATTTCTTGCTTCTGGTTGAATGCCATGTAGCCGTGCATCATGGCACTGATACCGATTGCAGCAAGGGTTTCAATCTCGGTGTCGTACTGCTCGAGGACGTTCTTGCGAAGGTCGGCATAGCAGTCTTGGAGTCCGAACCAGATGGCCTCGATGCTATATGTCCACAATCCATCGACGAGCTGGTTCTCCCAAGTGTGGCTTCCCTGTGCGATAGGGTTGTTGTCTTGGTCGATGAGGACTGCCTTGATTCGGGTAGAGCCGAACTCGATGCCGAGCACAGCCTTACCTTCTTGAATTACTTGTTTTGGGTTCTTCATATAATCTTCGATTTGAAGTTAAAGGGAAGTTAAAGTGAAGTTATAGAGAAGTTAAATGGACGATAGTTATTGATCCTGTATAGCTTTGTTATCTTTGATAGCTTTACAATATGCATTAAGATAAAAGCTCGTACCTTCAATGTTGAAGGATAGTTCCTGATATTCTTCTTCTGTAATGTATCCTAAATCTTTTGAAAGCATGACATAACATCTACATTCTTCTATACTACCTTGAGCAATGTTCATAAATCTGAGTTTGTCGGCCTTGCTCAGTTTTTTGTAGCCCTCAGCGATATTTGCAACGATTGACACTGCTGCACGCTGAAATTGTGATGAAAGACCGTACTTTTCAAAGTCTGGAAACTTTTGGGTTATTCTGTAAGTCATTAAGACGAACTGATAACCCTTTTGCCATGCAACTATATCAGTAAAACTGAATGTCATTAGTATCGTCCTTTTAACTTCTTTTTAACTTCTCTTCACTTCCTTTCTATTCTTTACTTAAGTGCCTTGTTCAGCATGTAGTATACCTCGTTCATCTGGAGGTCGTGCTTGAACTCGCTGATGGTTGTCTTCTTGTTGATCTTGACATATTCGATGCCGAGCATCTCAGCGAAGTCTTCCCAGTACTCTTCTGTGATGTCGTATGAGAATGCGCTGTGGTGTGTACCTCCGGCAAGAATCCATGCTCCGGCGCCAATCTCGAATGTGGGCTGTGGTACCCAGAGTGCAGATGCAACAGGGAGGTTTGGCATTGGTTTCGGTTCGATGCACTCCACTTCCTGTGATATGAGGCGGAAGCGGTTGCCGAGATCTACCACTGTGGCCTTGATGCCGCGTCCTACCTTCGATGTGAATACGAGGCGTGCTGTCTGTTGCTTGCGGATACCGATACCGAGGAAGTGTACCTCGAGCTTTGGCTTATCGACAGCGATGAGTGGACATACTTCGAGCATGTGGCTCTGCAGGCATGAGCTGCGGTCGCCTGCGAAGTTGAGTGTGTAGTCCTCGAGGAATGAGCATCCTGTAGGCAGACCCTGCGAGATGACCCAGAGTGTGCGGTAGAGACATGCTGTCTTCCAGTCGCCTTCTGCACCGAAACCGATACCTTCGGCCATGAGGCGCTGTGATGCAAGACCTGGAATCTGGTCGAATCCGACGAAGTGTGGGTCGTTGATGTCAGCATCGCCGAGGTCGTCGAAGTTGGTTGTGAAGGCTGTTGCACCTTCGTCTTTCAGTACGCGACGCAGAGCGATTTCAGCCTTGGCTGCGTTCTTCACCTTCTCCCAATATACCTGTTCGCCGCTTTCGTCGATCTTGATGGTGTATTCCTTCTTGTATTCTTCAACAAGGCAGTCAACTTCTGCGTCGGTCACCTGCTTGAAGTATTCCATGAGTGAAGAAACTGGGTAGTAGTCAACATGGTAACCGAGGCGCTGTTCGAACTCAACGCGGTCGCCGTCGGTCACTGCTACGTTGTTCATGTTCATACCGAACATGAGGCAGCGCACGTTCTTTGCGTCAGCAACACCGGCTGCAACGCGTGCCCATACTGCAATCTGCTTCTGTGCCTGCTCGTCTTTCCAGTAGCCGCAAACCACCTTGCGAGGTACGCGCATGCGAGTGCAGATGTGTCCGAACTCGATGTCGCCGTGAGCACTTTGGTTGAGGTTCATGAAGTCCATGTCCATAGTTGCCCAAGGTATCTCGGCGTTGTATTGAGTGTGGAAGTGGAGGAGTGGCTTCTGAAGGTCCTGAAGTCCCTTGATCCACATCTTGGCAGGCGAGAATGTGTGCATCCATGTGATAACACCCACACACTTTTCTTCGTTGTTGGCTGCCTTCATCACTGCCTCTACTTCTTTCGAAGAATTGGCTGTGCCTTTATACACAACCTTTACAGGGATGTTGCCTGATTCGTTGAGTCCTGCTACCATTTCCTTTGAGTGTGCATCGACTGCTACGACTGCATCACCTCCATAGAGCAACTGTGCACCAGTCACCCACCAAAGTTCTAAATTTTCAAAAGCTTTCATCTTGTTTAATTTTTTTAGGATTATTAATGTTTATTGTTTGTTTATTTATTTGTTTATTGATTGATTCAGCTCTTAGTGCTTTTGTCCTTTCTGTCCATAATAAGCGTTCGGTCCGTGCTTGCGCATGTAGTGCTTCTCGATGAGGAGCGGGTTCATGGTAAGGCCTGGGTTGACGCTCATTGCCACGAATGCCATCTTGGCACATTGTTCCATCACTTTTGCATTGTATACAGCGTTGTCGGGGCTGGTACCCCACGAGAAGGGACCGTGGTTCTTGACGAGTACGGCTGGTGTGTGGTCGGGGTTGATGTGGCGTATGTTGAGGATTTCGTCGACAATCACGTTGCCCGTCTCCAGTTCGTATTGTCCTTTCACCTCGGCTTCAGTCATGTCGCGGGTGCATGGTATGTCTTTGTAGAAATAGTCGGCATGTGTGGTTCCGATGTTCGGAATGTCGCGTCCTGCCTGTGCAAAAGCAGTTGCATAGGTCGAGTGGGTGTGTACCACTCCTTGTATGTTGGGGAATGCCTTGTAGAGCACGAGGTGTGTCGGTGTGTCGGACGATGGGTTGAGGTCGCCTTCCACCACTTTTCCTGTCTCGAGGTCAACCACTACCATGTCGCTTGCTTTCATTTCGTCGTAGCTCACGCCCGATGGTTTGATTACTACGAGTCCTTTTTCACGATCGATACCCGACACGTTACCCCATGTGAAGATAACGAGTCCTTGTTTCACGAGGTCAAGGTTTGCCTTGAACACTTTTTGTTTCAGTTCTTCTAACATAGTTTGATATAGTTTAATACAATTTTAATTTCTTTCGCTTTTTTGTAGACATGCCGTCTGTAGGGTGTGTAGGCGATGCACGTTGTTGCATCATTTCTTCTTTCTAAAGATTGTAGTCAATCCACGGAAACGAGAAATCCTTCTGCGTGTGCATCATTATGTCCCATGGCGTTCAGCCCTTCGTCCCATGGCGTTCGGCCCTTCGTCCCATGGCGTTCGGCCCTTCGTCCCATGGCGTTCGGCCTTTAGAGACTATAGTTGTTTGCGGCAGTGCTGTTTTAATTATGTTTTTGATAGAAAAGCTACACCTACTATATATAATAATAGGTGTAGCTTGTTCAGTGTGTTACCACAGGCAGATATAGAGCACTGCGAGGATAACGATGATTCCGATTGCACCGACGTTGAATGTGGTGTTGGTCTTGAATATCTCGATATCGACACCTATTGACTTCACGTCTTCTACGCGGTCCTTAGCATTTGAGCGGAGGTACCAGAAGAGGGTGAAGAACATGACGGTGAGGAAGAAGATAGTCTCGGCACCATAGTTGCGGCAGTTTTCGTCCATCATCATGATGATACCTGCAACGAGTGTGATGACTGAGAGGCAGAGCATGATGCTCGACCACTTGAGCTGCTTCTTTACTACATCGGCCGACAGCATTTCTGCTGGCTTGGTCTTCTTGCTCATCATTGAGATAGGGATGAACAGAGCCACGAGGCAGAGGAATACGTAACCCATGCGGATGAGGAACGGAACCTCAGGCAGAGCGAACTTGAAGATGATAGAGAAGAGGAATGTACCGATGGCTGCAACAACTGCTGCAGTGCCTGAACTGCGCTTCCAGAGCAGACCGAGTCCGAAGATGACTACGATACCTGGATATACGAAGCCTGAGTATTCCTGAATCACCTGGAATGCCTGGTCGGCACCACCCATGATTGGATATACGGCGATGAGGGCGATGATGAGTGCAGAGAGTGATGTGATACGACCTACGGTCACGAGCTTCTTGTCGCTTGCATTCTTGTTGATGAACTTCTTGTATACGTCCATCGTGAAGATGGTAGAAGTAGAGTTGAACATTGAAGCAAGTGAAGAGATAACTGCTGCTGCGAGTGCTGCGAATGCCAGACCCTTCACAACTGTCGGGGTGAAGTGGTGGATGAGGAATGGATAAGCCTGGTCTGAACGTGTGATACCGTTTTCAACCACACCGCCAATCAACTTCTCGTAGAGCTCTGGCTGCTGGTTCACGATGTAGAATGCGCAAACACCTGGGATACATACGATGAACGGGATCAATATCTTGAGGAATCCGGCGAATACCATACCCTTCTTTGCTTCGTCGAGGCTCTTTGCAGCAAGACCCTTCTGGATGATGTACTGGTTGAAGCCCCAGTAGCCGAGGTTGGTAAGCCAGAGGGCACCTACGATAACCACGATACCTGGTATGTCGAAGTAAGGCTCGTTGACAACACCGTCAGCGTATGCACCGCCAGTACTGTTCACAACCAGGTTGAAGTGTTTGTCGCCGTCAATCTGTCCCAGCTCTGAGTATATCTTACCCAGTGCACCGAGTGCACCGCCATCGATGTTGAGTTCGCCTGCGATGAAGTCGAGAGCAAAGTAAGCAGTGATGAGTCCACCACCAACGAGGAATGTAACCTGCATCACGTCGGTCCATGCCACTGATGCCAAACCACCATAGATAGAGTAGATACCTGCGATAACGAACAGGATGAGGATGATGGTGAGCAGTGTCATGTCGACAGGCATGCCGAGGATGTTGCCTGGCACGTCGGGCAGACCGAGAATCATCTTAATGGCGATAGCTCCGAGCCATGCAACCGATGTAAGGTTGATGAACACATAGAGGAAGAGCCAGAAGATTGAGAATGCAAGACCTACACCCCAGTTGTAGCGGTCGCTCAGGAACTGAGGGATAGTGAAGATTCTCTTCTTAATCATGAGTGGGAGTAGGAACTTACCCACGATGATGAGTGCAAGAGCTGCTTCGAGCTCGTAGGCTGCCATGGCAATTCCCGACACGTAAGCAGAACCCGACATACCGATGAATTGCTCGGCTGAGATGTTGGCCGCAATGAGCGATGCACCAACTGCCCACCATGTCAGGGTGTTACCTGCAAGGAAGTAATCGTTCGACGATTTCTCTTCGCCCTTCTTGCTGCGTGAGAGGAAAAGTCCCAGGCTCACCAGGATAACAATGTAGATGAGGACCACGATGTAGTCAATGGTCTCAAAGCCATTGTTTTTTAATGCTTCTAAAACGTTCATGTTTTAATTTTGATTGATTTGATTATTGATTAATGAATTGAGTTTGTTTCCTTGTATATATATATGATTTCGGAGTTCTCGGTCCGAAAGCCGAAAACTCCGAAAAAAACGATCTTATTCTACTACAGAGAACTTGAAGATACAAGTGTGGGCGTATGCATTCTCTTCACCTGGCTCTACCCATGCGTTCGATTCAGCCCACTGCTTGTTTGGTGAGTCAGGATACTTCTGGGTTTCGAGGCAGATACCTGTGCGCTGCTGATATACGATGCCCTTCTTGCCGGTAACGGTGCCGTCGAGGAAGTTGCCAGTATATACCTGAACACCAGGCTGGTCGGTGAAGACGTCGAGACGGATGCCTGTCTTCGGGCTTTCGAGGCGTACAGCAACAGCGTCTATGTTGTTTTGGTTGTCGAATACCCAGTTGTGGTCGTAACCGTTACCGTTCTTCAGCTGCTCAAAGTCGAAGTTGGTGATTTCTTCGCCCACTGCCTTTGGTTTGAGGAAGTCCATCGGAGTGCCAGCTACAGGAAGAATCTCGCCTGTTGTCATGTATGTATCGTCAACCGGGGTGAAGTTAGACGCTGCAATGGTGAGCATGTGGTTGGTGATAGGCTCGTTGGGGTCGCCGTTGAGGTTGAAGTAAGAGTGGTTGGTCATGTTGATGACAGTCTTCTTGTCGGTAGTAGCATAGTAGTCAATAGTCAGCGCGTTGTTGTCGTCGAGAGTGTAACGCACGCAAGCTTCTACGTTGCCAGGGAAGTTGTTGTCGCCATCAGGGCTGAGAAGCTTCAGGTCGAGCTCTGTCTCAGTCACTTCCACTACATCATACACCTGATACTGCCATCCCAGCGGACCTCCGTGCAGACAGTGTCCGAAGTTGTTCTGAGGCAGCTGGATAGTTTCGCCTTCCTCAGGAGTGATCTGACCCTGGTTGATGCGGTTGGCATAGCGGCCGATAGCAGCACCGAAGTCGGTTGTGTTGTTGTAAGGGAAGTAGTCTTCTGCCTTGTCGAAACCGAGGACAACATCCTGGAAGTTGCCGTCCTTGTCAGGTACCATGATGCTCACGATACGTCCACCGAAGTTGGTGATGCTCACTTCCATACCGTTGTCGTTCTTCAGAGTGTAGAGACCCACCTTCTTTGCTTCGCCTTGAGCAGGAGCATAGCCGGTTTCTTCGTCGTAGGTTGCACCAGCATAGGTCACATCGAAGTCTGCAGGATTCAATCCCGACTTCAGAGCTTCATCTTTTGTTTCACAAGCGCAGAGCAGTGCCACTGCTGCTGAGCCGATGAGTAATGATTTGAGATTTCTCATAATTGTAATTAATTTTTTATTGTTAATAAATGACATGTTTGCACTTTAGACTGCAAACTTAATAAATATTATTGAATGCTAAAAACTTTTTAAGGAAAAAATGCGTGTAACCTACCAAGAAAAGCCCTTTACGATGCGTGTTTGCATTCTCGATAGGCGAAAAAACGAGTGGGCATGCACTTGAATGCATACCCACTATGTGATACTTGTATCGTGTTCTCCCTTCTCGGAGTGTTTCGTTCTGTCCGGCTCTATATAGTCCTTATCATTATGTGTCACCTTTACCAATCATCGTCGTCGTTACCTACGAGGCCGTTGCGGAGCACCTCCTCGAGTTTGTCGATGATAGCGTTTGAGTAGGCATGGGTCATGACCAGAGCTTTGGCGCAGGTGCGCTTCTGGGCGTCTTTTTCCACGAAAGGATAGTGGTGGGCAATTTCCCATTGCTCGTCGTAGAGGTTTGCGTTGGTCTTATCGTCGGCCTTACGCTTCGAGTCGCCGAAGGTGCTTCGGTCGCTTTCCACAGGGCTGAGCCATCCGCCGCTCACGTCGGCCATCACGTCGTAGTTCTGCACGGTGTAGGTCACACGGATGCGCTCGTCCTTGATGTCGATACGTATCACCGGTGTGATGCTGACAGAGTATTTGTTGAGGGTTCCGGTGTGCTCGGCAATATTCTTTATAAGCGAAGAGATGATAATGCATCCAGCCTCTTTGTCATTGAGCGTTATAGCGTTGTTGTCTTTAAATGTGGCTGTGACCCAATAGTTTAGCGTGACGTAAAGCTGCGCTTTGGTCTTTCCCTTGGCCTCGATGACTTGCTGGTAGGTGAGCGACTCGTTTTTGTCGAGTGTGAGTTGCTGACGCAGGTTGGCGGCTGCATCGAGCCATTTGTCTCCATAGCGTTCCTTGGCATATTTCTCGAGGTCAGCGGCCTTCATCACCTGAGCATGAAGGGTAGAGGCACACAGGGTAAGCATGACTGCCAGAGCAGTAGTAATGATTCTTCTCATGTATCCTTATTTTTATTGACTGTATATTATGATATATTTTTATTGACTGTATATTATGATATAATTATATTTAATGTGTATTATGATATCTTCCTTGAAAGTAGTGTACTCCTTGTTTTCTGATTTGGTGGCAAAGTTAATAAATAAGCACGACACCACCAAACTTTTCTATTATTATTTAGTTGGAACGTTTTCCCCTTGGCGGTTTTCTTTTGCAACCTGCTTTTGTGAATGGCAAAAATATTTGTTTCCGACCGTCAATTCATCATGTTCAAATTATGACTGCCGGAATGTGCGTTTGCGAGTGCGCACTCGTTTTTCACCGATGTCTTTATCTTATTATGGTTTTCTTTCCATCGCGTATATATATTCGTGGCGTCGGTGATTGTGGACTGTAGGTAGTCTTAATGCCTGAGAGGGTGTAGATGTTGTGTGAGGGATTGTTGCTCCGGTCGGTTTGTGGAGTGCTGATTGCATCGGCCACGTCGGCCACCATCTCACCATATATTGTGCCTCGTCCTACGGTTGACATATACACTCGTCCATATACGTTCATGTCGCCGCAGATGGTCTGTGCGTTGCCCGGACCTCCGAATTGGTGCATGTCGTCGTTCACCCTCACCCAGCTTTTCCCTTCATCATCGCTGCGGTATATCCCTACAGGCATGGTGCCCGACGGGCGTCCCCAGATAAAGATGGCAGGGTAGGCCCCCTCGGCCGGCGCATGTCCCACTCCTATACATGTTGCACTCGACACTCGTATGACTTGTGACTTAAGTGTTCCGTCGGCTCCTGTTGTCACCCTACTGATACCCGATGTGCCGCGTGCCACCAACACCTCGCCCGTGCGGTCGCTCACCACGGCCAGTCGGCTGACGCCATTGCTCATAGCAGTGAAACGTGCAGCAAACTGCCGTGTATCGGGGTCGTAGGTATATACATACAGACGTCCGGAGTGCAGGGCATAGAAGCGACCGTCGGTGTGGTAGTCGGGGTAAATGCGTGTGCCCGATGGTATGGTCGTGATTTGAGTCCAGATGTTGCCGTCGTCGGTGGTGAAATAAGGCGAATGCCCGTTGGGCGAAACGATGAGCATGTTGCCCGATGCGCTGAGTGCGCAATGTGAATATGACACATCGGCAAGCGGACCGGTCACTTCGCTCCAGCTACGTCCTCCGTTTTTCGTCTGATAAATTCTGCTGCCCACTCGGACCATACGCCCGACATCTTCTCCTGCCACCGTGATGCAAGCCGTTGTTCCCATCGATGGTGTATAGCGTGTGGAACGGCTTGTGGGTGTGTCGTACATGAAGCCGTCGTAGTCGCCTATGGTGGTGAGCAACGGCGCACCGGCCACACTCACGATACTCTGCGGCACGGTCTCTTCAAGCCCGTTGACCGCCATTTTGAACGATGGGGTAGAGGCAAACACGTTTTCTGTGATGAAGATGCCATTGCCCGACACGAAAAACGTGCGGCCCGATGTGGAACGGTCTATCTTAACCGACCCGCACCAATGTAGCTGTGCCGATGCTTTGAGCCATGTGACCGTAGGTTCGCTAAACCGTGCTTTTGTCATTATGTTGGTCCAGGTCTTTCCGCCGTTCCTCGACACATATATCTGGTCGCCCCATGTGGTGGCACCTGTACGCCACGGCTGATATTGCCATAGCGACATGGAGCACGCAACCAACCATTGGGCATTCGACGGCGATATCTGTACTTCGCCATACGACTCGCCTGTGGGCGATACGTCGGTCCATTCGCCACTCTGCAGGTCCAACTTCATAATCCCACCTTTGCCATTTGTGCCCGGGCCTTCTGCATCGGTGTATGTGATGTATGCCACGTCAGTGCCTACGGTACACCGGTGAGGCATATAATCGGTACGCGCATCATCAACTGCTGTCCATGTGTCGCCACCGTCGTCCGACCTGTACAGGTTGGTTCCGTTCTTGTATAACAGTCCCACAAGCATGGATGGCTGCTCATCGCCCGACTGCGTCGGCAGGAACTGCACGAATGCCACCTTACGATTATCGGGGAATGCCGTCGTGCCTACACGTCGCCAGGTCTTGCCTCCATTCGTGCTTCGCCACACACCGCGGGTGCGCGAACCGCAAAACAACACATCACCATCCACGGGACTCACAACAAGACGCTCGCCGCTCTGTCGCCCGCCGTCGTTGCCATGAGCTGGGAACTGACTGGTAACAGTGGCCTGTATGCTGAAAGTGTCGCCATAGTCGTCGGACACGAGTATGGCACTCATACCACCGCTGAAATAGCTGGTGCCTGCATATATATAAAGCTTGTTGGGATGCTGAGGGTCGATGGCCATACTCTCTATACCCATCAAGCCACATTGCGACTCACTTATCCAGTCGGTTATAGGCTTCCATGTCTGTGTACTGCCTATCCATCGGTAGACTCCCCCAACGTCGGTACGTGCATAAATCAACGTGTCGTCGGTCTCGGTCGTGATAATGCCCGACACGAAACCACCGCCGCCAACCGGCAGCGAACCCCATTCGTAGTGTGTGCTGTCGGCATACAAACTGGTTGAAATAATGGTCAGGAGAATGAGTGCTTGTTTCCGCATAATGAATAGAATAGTTTACTTTATGATGAAAAGACTGGCTTTCTTTCTGATGAATAGAATAGTATTATGTATTATGAACGTGTATGTCCTAAAACAATAGGCACATTCGCATATCTTCTCTATCCAGGATGTAACTCCACCGCAGGATATCATGGCTCGAAGCCAATGTAAAGAATGCGAATGTGCCTAGAAATCTGTGATTACTACGACTTTATCAGTCGCTCAGCTTGCGTGCTCCGTCGCCGATAACTACATCGATTACCTTGCAGTCCTTGCCGAAACGCTCCTTGTACTGCTTCTTGGTTTCTTCGATGAAAGTGGGGTAGAGCTGTGTGCTTACCAGGTTGATGGTGCATCCGCCGAAGCCGCCGCCCATGATGCGCGAACCGGCTACACCGCAGTCGTGAGCAATATCAACGAGGAAGTCGAGTTCTTCGCAGCTCACTTCGTAGTCTTTCGACAGTCCTTCGTGGGTTTCATACATCTTTTCGCCTACAGTCTCGTAGTCGCCGTTGTTGAGGGCATCACACACTGCAAGCACGCGGTCAACCTCGCCAAGAACGTATTTTGCACGACGGTAGTCAACCTCGCTTACCTTGTCCTTCACTGCCTCCAGGTCTTCCCATGTGCAGTCGCGCAGTGTTTCTGCTTCTGGCTTGAATGTCTTGATGGCAGCAACCACGTTTTCGCAGCTCTGACGGCGGTCGTTGTAAGGACTGCCCACGAGTTCGTGCTTAACGCATGAGTTGATGAGTACCAGCTTGTAACCCTTTGGATTCCAGGGGAAATACTCGTGTTCGCCCGAGCGGCAGTCGAGACGCATGAGGTTGCCTTTCTTGCCAAATACTGATGCGAACTGATCCATGATGCCACACTTCACTCCGATGTAGTTGTGCTCGGTGGCCTGACCTACCTTGGCGAGGGTCATCTTGTCGATTTTGCCACCGCCGAACAGGTCGTTGAGTGCAAAGGCATAGCAGCTTTCGAGGGCTGCGCTTGACGACATGCCTGAACCGAGAGGTACATCACCTGCAAAGGCTGTGTCGAAACCTTCAACAGGCACACCCAGCTTCATCATTTCCTTTGCCACACCGAAGATGTAGCGGAAGTGAGTGGCGCGTGGACCCTTCTCATCGTCGAGGGAGAATTCATAATAGTCTTTCAAGTCGATGGAGTAAGCGCGGATGTTGCGTGTTCCGTTGGGCTTGATTTCAGCAATCATACCTTGCTGTACTGCACCTGGAAATACGAATCCTCCGTTGTAGTCGGTGTGCTCACCGATAAGGTTGATACGTCCAGGTGCTGCATAAATTGTTCCTGTGGTGCCGTCGAAGTGCTTGATGAAACGGCTGCGTACGTCGTCGATAGTTAGTTTCATAATTTTTTTGTTATTTAGTTGTTAATATTTACGGTTTGCTGTCTATTGTCGGTCGGTTTATTTCTCAACTCCAAACTTATATATAGTCTTTTGTGTATATTTCTCTCCAGGACAGAGCACCACCGATGGGAAGTATGGGCGGTTGGGGCTGTCGGGGAAGTGTTGTGCCTCAAAGCAGATGGCGCTGCGGCGTGGATATGTAGCTCCGTGAGTGCCTGGCTGGCCAGTGCCCCAGTTGTCGGTATAGCACTGCACACCAGGTTCGGTGGTCCATACCTCCATGGTGCGACCTGTGTGTGGCTCTACTATCTTGGCGGCAAAACTGAGTTCGCCCACTTCCTTCTTGTTGAGCACATAGCAGTGGTCGTAACCGGCACCGTTCTTTATCTGAACATGGTCGGCATCGATGTCGCGACCTACGGGTTTCGGAGTGCGGAAGTCGAACGGAGTACCCTCGACAGAGTCTATTGTTCCGAGTGGAATAGCCCCAGGGTCGATTGGAATATAGTGGTCGGCATTGATTTGGCAGATGAGGTCGTCGATAACAGGGGTTGGGTTTGCAATACCTGCCAAAGCAAAATATCCATGATTGGTAAGGTTGATGACTGTTTTCTTGTTGGTAGTTGCTTCATAGTCGATGATGAGTGCGTTCTCGTCGTCGAAAGTGAATGTTACAGTGATATCGAGACGTCCGGGGAAACCTTCCTCCATATCTTCTGAAACGAGGTGCAACTTCAGTGTCTGGCAGTCAACCTGCTCTGCATCCCAAACACGTGCGTGATAGCCTGTGGGACCTCCGTGCAGGTGGTTCTCGCCGTTGTTGATAGCTAAGGTGTATTCCTTGCCGTCGAGTGTGAAGCGGCCCTTGCAGATGCGGTTGCCGTAGCGGCCGATGAGTGTGCTGAGGAATGGTTCGGGCTTGTTGATGACATCCTTGATGTTGTCGTGACCCATAATCACGTTGCCCACCTTGCCATCACGGTCGGGAACCATGATGGCAACCATGGCACCACCGTAATTTGTGATAGAAACTTCGTAACCTTGCTTGTTGCGTAGAGTGAACAAGTCGGTATGCTTGCCTTGAACTGTAGCTTGATAGTCTTCGCGCTTCAAGCCTGATAGATTTTTCTCTATGATTTCGCTCATAATGCGTATAGGTTTGTTGTTAATAATAGATTTATGTGCAAATAAAAGGATTTTTTTTTGAACGTGCAAATTATTTCGCAACGATTGTTGATATTTGATGTTTTTTTTCTAAGAAACATAGCAAATCGGCAACTACGTAACTACTTCCGCCTACAAAAACGAGGTCATCGGGTTTCGCCGATTTGAGAGCCGAAATGTAGGCCGCGGCAACCGAATCGTAGGTCGTGCCGTGAAGTTCGTGTTGCTGTGCCAACTTGGTCAAATCGTTGCTTGGCATCGAGCGGCGCACCGATGCCTGACAGAAATAGTAGGTTGCATGGCGTGGCATGAGTTGGAGCACACTGCTCACATCTTTGTCGCCCACCATACCGAAGACAATGTGCAGCGTGTCACATTGCTGTTCTTTCAGTTGGGTGGCTACGTAGCTGATGCCACCCACGTTGTGGCCGGTATCGCATATCACGGTTGGGTGTGTCTGAAGTGTCTGCCACCTGCCTCTGAGCCCTGTATTCTCTGTCACGTGGAGCAGGCCATCCTGCACTGCATCGTCACCTATTTTATATATATTCTTTAGGTGGTGTATGGCGCAGAGTATGGTTTGCAGGTTCTTTGTCTGATAGCTTCCCTTCAATTCAAAGTCGTAATGGCGACTCTGACGATATTGCTCTGCAAAAAAGATTGGCGCGCCTTGTGTCTCGGCTGTAGCCAAAAACACAGGACGCGTCTCGTCGGTCGTCTCGCCTATAACCACAGGTACTCCAGGCTTGATAATGCCTGCTTTCTCTTTTGCAATCTGCGCAAGGGTGTTGCCCAGTAATTGCATGTGGTCGAAACTTATGTTGGTTATGATTGTGAGGTCGGGGGTGATGATGTTGGTGCAGTCGAGTCGGCCGCCAAGACCTACTTCGACCACGGCTACATCTACATTCTGCTCAGCAAAATACTTGAAAGCCATGGCTGTGGTCAACTCAAAGAAAGTAGGGCAGAGCGGCTCGAAGAATTCGCGCTCGTTGTCGACAAAATCCATCACGTAGTCTTCGGGTATCATCTCGCCGTTCACTCTGATACGCTCTCTGAAGTCAACCAAGTGTGGCGAAGTATAAAGACCGACACGATAGCCCGATTCCTGCAATACCGATGCTATGGCATGTGAGCACGACCCCTTACCATTTGTTCCTGCAATATGAATAGTATGGAAAGATTTATGTGGGTGACCGAAGTGTTCGTCGAGTAGCATCGTGTTCTCCAATCCCTCCTTATATGCTGACGCGCCGACGTTCTGAAACATCGGAACCTGCTTGAACAGATAGTCGGTATATTGCTTGTAGTCTCGGCTCATTGTGGGTTATGGATATTGAAAGTATAATACTTGGATAGCGATGGTATCTAAACAGGATTGCGTTTATATATAAGAAGCAGGAAGCAATCATTCAAAGAATGATTTGAACTTCCTGCATATCTTCTCTTTAATGCTGTCGGTCGGTACGAAGTTGTCGCTTGCTGCCATCTTCTGCACCATCTCTTTCTCCTCTTTGTTGAGGGTTTCAGGCACATATATGTTGACATTGATTATTTCGTCACCACGCACTCCTTTGTTGTATCCCTGCACCTCGGGTATGCCCTTGCCACGAAGTCTGAGCGTAGTTCCTGGCTGTGTGCCTGGCGAAATAGCAATTTTTGCCTTGCCTTCCACTGTCGGTACTTCCACATTTCCTCCAAGTATAGCAGTAGGAATTGGGAGCACGAGATTGTAGATGAGGTTGTTGCCATCGCGCATCAACTGGTCGTCGGCTTTCTCTTTTATGATAATCTGAAGATCTCCGTTCACTCCATTGTGCTTTCCTGCACCACCTTTACCTGGCACGTTCAGCACCATGTCGTTAGCAAGTCCTGCAGGGAATTTCACTTCCACGATGTCTTCACCCATCACAATGCCTTCGCCTTGGCAGTGCTGGCAGTTGTTTTTAATCCCGGT
>JAFUSD010000110.1 GCA_017480685.1 Bacteroidaceae bacterium | reverse complement strand
GCACGGACGCCTCGAGGGGCTTGGGGCCTTGGGGACTTGGGGGGATAAAGAGAGGGCGGGGCTGCCTTGTTGGGGTGTGCCCCGCCGCTGCGGTTTATGAGGGATGGTTATTGATGTTCGAGTTGGAGGGTCTTGGTGGTTTGGTCGCAGACCTCGGATGGTCCCCAATACTGGATAGGTCCTGGGTAGACGTATGCTGTCTGACGTGCCCATTCGTCGCGTTTCGATGCGAAGAAGCGGAATGGTGCGCCGTCGAGTTCTACGAGGGCCTTGCGAATCACGGGCTTCATCTTGCCGTTGCGTTTCTCCATGTTCATCATCATGGTGATTGGCACTCCACCTGCTATCCATTCAGCAGCTGGTGCTGTGGTGTTGCGGATGACTGACATGTAGCCGGTCTTGCCGTTTGCGATGAGGCGCGATGCGTTGTAACCGAGTGAATAGCAGTAGTCGGCATCGTAGTTTGATGGTGCTGCACAGCGGCCTTCGTAACCGAAGAAGTGGTGTTGTGTGCCGAACTTGCCTACGTATTTGCCTTCTTTCTTCCACTGGTCGAGCTTGGCTGCTACCATCTGCGAGAGTAGTTTTTCTGTCTCGATAAGGCTTACTTGCACGTTGCCGTGTGGGTCGCGGTCGAGTGCCAGCTGGCGTGCTACGCTTGTGGGCAGTGAGTTGAACACTTCGAGGTTGTCTTTTGCCAGGTGTGCCTTCACGAAGTCGATTTGCTCGCTGCGGCCGAGGTTTTGTGCTTCGGGTGTTGCGAGTATGTCGTTGAGTTCTGCGATGAGTTTCTTGATGGCTGGTATGAACTCGATGAGGCCTTCGGGTATGAGCACTGTGCCGAAGTTGTTGCCGTCTTTAGCGCGGTTGGCCACTGCCTGTGCGATGTAGGTCACTACGTCGTCGAGCGACATGGCTTTTGCTTCTACTTCTTCGGATATGAGGCAGATGTTTGGCTGGCACTGCAGTGCGCACTCCAGTGCGATGTGGCTGGCGCTGCGTCCCATGAGTTTGATGAAGTGCCAGTATTTGCGTGCTGAGTTGCAGTCGCGCTGTATGTTACCGATGAGTTCTGAGTAGGTCTTGCATGCGGTATCGAATCCGAACGATGTCTCGATCTGCTCGTTCTTCAGGTCGCCGTCGATGGTCTTAGGACAACCGATGACTTGTACGCCGTATTTCTTGGCTGCATAATACTCGGCCAGCACGCATGCGTTGGTGTTGGAGTCGTCGCCACCGATGATGACGAGAGCCTTGATGCCGAGTTGACGCAGTATCTGGATTCCTTTCTCAAACTGGTCTTCCTCTTCGAGCTTGGTACGTCCTGAACCGATGATGTCGAAACCACCGGTGTTGCGGTATTCGTCCATCAGCTCTGGAGTGATTTCCATGTAGTTGTGGTCGACCAATCCACCTGGGCCGAGGATGAATCCGTAGAGTTTGTTTTGTGGGTTGAGCGACTTCACGCCGTCGAACAATCCGCTGATGACGTTGTGTCCGCCCGGGGCCTGACCACCCGAGAGGATGATGCCCACGTTGAACGGCTCGTAGGTCTTTTGCTCACCAGCAACGAACTCTATGACTGGCATGCCGTAGGTGTTGGGGAACAGTTGTTTGATTTCTTCCTGATTGCCTACCGACTGGGTTGGCTTGCCTTCCTTGGCTACCACCGGACCCAGGAGTGCTTTAGGCAGTTTGGGCTGATAGGCAGCACGTGCAATTTGTAATGCGCTTTTTTCCATCGTGTGTTATTTTATATAATGAATAATTTATATAATATATATGACTGAGGTCGGGGCATGGTCAGAAGTTTGGTCTTGCCATGTAGGCCGCACGGTCAGCCTCCCTGCTTCGTCACCCTGATTTGTGGACTTGCAGGGTTAATAATACCGTGCAAAGTTAGAAAAATTATTTGAAAAGAAGCCTACTGACTGTTGAAAACATGATACATCACCCTCATTTTCTTCCTGCATGTGTGTCGAAGAAGCCTATAACGTCATGTTGGGTTTGCAGCAAGGGGTGGAGCGAAAGCGTTGCAATGGCAGACTTTCATGCTCGTTGTGTGGCATGCGTGTGGAGGCTCCATTTTGTGAGGATATCCTCGCAAGGTTGTAAGGATATCCTCGCGGGGTTGTAAGGATATCCTCGCGGGGCTTTAAGGATATCCTCTACTTTGGTGCTACATGTTTGCACCATTGTCATGACGGAGATATGTCTGATGTAAAACGAATGTTTTCCGCTAAGCACAAGTTGACAATTGAAAAAGGCTTGCATCGACCGATGCAAGCCTTAAATAGTGTTTGTTGAGCGCGAATCGCATTACAGGATGCTCTTCACCTGCTTGTAAACGTTGTCGGCAGTGAAACCGAGTTTCTCGTCGAGTACCTTGTAAGGTGCTGAGAAGCCGAAGCTGCAGAGACCCCATACCTTGCCTTCGTGGCGTGGCACGAGTCCTTCGAGGTTTACTGGAAGACCGGCGGTGAGACCGAACTTCTTAACGCCTGCTGGCAGTATCTTCTCCTGATAGTCGGCTGGCTGACTGCGGAAGAGGCCTTCGGATGGTACGCTCACGATTGAGCATTTCACTCCGTCTTTGCGCAGGAGTTCGGCTCCGGCTACGAGTGTAGATACTTCTGAACCTGATGCTACGAGCACTACATCTGGGTTGGCATCGCTGCCTGCAACGATGTAAGCACCACATGCTGCCTGGCTGTAGTCGTTGCCCTCTGGCAGGTCGTTGATGTTCTGACGCGAGAGGATGAGTGCCGATGGGGTAGTGGTGTTCTCCATTGCCAGACGCCATGCAGCGGTGGTCTCCTTGGCATCTGCCGGACGGAGCACGAGCATAGAGTTCTTGCCGTGATGGTTCTGCAGTTTCTCCATGAGACGGATTTGTGCTTCCTGCTCAACAGGTTCGTGAGTAGGTCCGTCTTCGCCTACACGGAAAGCGTCGTGGGTCCAGATGAACTTCACTGGGAGTTCCATGAGGGCTGCCATACGTACTGCCGGCTTCATGTAGTCGGAGAATACGAAGAAGGTACCACATGCAGGGATGACACCTCCGTGGAGGGCCATACCGATGCAGCAGCATGCCATGGTGAGCTCGGCTACACCTGCCTGGAAGAATGCGCCCGAGAAGTCGCCCTTAGTGAAGGCATGAGTCTTCTTGAGGAATCCGTCGGTCTTGTCGGAGTTGCTGAGGTCGGCCGATGCACAAATCATGTTTGGCACTTGCTGTGCAAGTACGCCAAGCACTGCTGCGCTGGCTGAACGGGTGGCATCGTTGGCCTTCTGCTGAACGGCTGTCCAGTCAACCTTTGGTGCTGCACCGCTGAACCACTCGGCCTGCTGTACTGCCTTGTCGGGGTTGGCTGCTGCCCATGCGGCTTCTTCTGCATAGCGTGCGGCGCAGATGCCCTTCAGCTCTTCGGCACGGTGTGCATAGAGTTCCTTCACGTCGTCGAAGATTACGAATGGATCGTCGGGGTTACCACCGAGGTTGGTGATGGTGTTGCGGTATGCATCGCCGCCGAGAGGTGCTCCGTGGGTCTTGCAGTTAGCTTCGTAAGACGAACCGTCGTCTTTGCGAGCGCCCTTACCCATGATACACTTACCGATGATGAGTGCCGGCTGACCCTTTACGGCCTTTGCCCACTCTATGGCTTCACGAATCTGTGCAGCGTCGTTTCCGTTGATTTCCTTCACGGCCCAACCCAGTGCGCGATACTTGGCAGCGGTGTCTTCGTTCATCACTTCCTTGGTCTCGGTCGAGAGCTGGATGTCGTTGGAGTCGTAGAACATAACGAGGTTGTCGAGTCCGAGCACACCTGCGATGCGTGCACCGCCTTGGCTGATTTCCTCTTCGATGCCACCATCAGAGATGTATGCGTAGATGGTTTCCTTGTCGAATGTAGGGTTGCCGGTATGTGCAGCGAGGAACTTGGCAGCGATGGCAGCTCCGATGGCGAATACGTGACCCTGTCCGAGTGGACCTGATGTGTTTTCGATGCCACGAGCTACTTCGAACTCAGGGTGACCAGTTGTTGGTGAGCCCCACTGACGGAGTTGTGCCAGTTCGTCGAGCGTGAACTTGCCGATGAGTGCAAGCTGAGAGTAGAGCATTGGTGCCATGTGACCAGGATCGAGGAAGAAACGGTCGCGACCAACCCACTCTGGTTTCTCGGGGTCGTATTGCTGATATTCAGAATAGAGCACGTTGATGTAATCGGCACCGCCCATAGCACCTCCAGGGTGACCAGACT
>JAFUSD010000109.1 GCA_017480685.1 Bacteroidaceae bacterium | reverse complement strand
GGCCACACAGAGATTGACCGCGGCCGTTTCGTAAGCAACCGCAACAAACTGTTGTGCAACAAACAGTACGTGCATAACCCGCGCTACTACATTCCGCAAGGCACATTCGACCATCTGGACATCATCGAGATGTGGCCTGGTGGCCCCGAACCACCCGAAGAAGACAAACTGACGGTAGTAGCCACCGACATGATTATCCCCAAGAAAGTAAACAAGTATCAGCCCCTGGAATTGGAATAATGACAATGAGAAAGTATTAGTAACAATGTAAATTATTAGTATCTATGAAATCAAAACTTACAATTATCCTTGCATTGGTTGCCAACACAATGTCGGCACAGATGCTTACGCGTGACAGCGAAAAGCTTGATACTTTGTGTCAGACAAAGTTTACGGCTGTGTATCAGTATTCAATCAACACTTCCGACGCAGAAGGACAACCTGTCACCGACTCCATCCGTCTGGCCTTGCAAGTGGGCGATGGTGTGTGGAAGACATGGACTTACGAACGCTATCTGTTTCAACAGCAAAGAGATGAAGAGATAGGCGATGACCGCTATTGGTTCCAGAGTAGTGAAGCACTGATGCATATAGCCACAACAACGGTCGGCTATCCAGAGGGTAAGACCATCTCGCTCGAATCGATCCCACCACATCAGTATGAGGTAACTGAAGATACAGAAATGCCTGCATGGAACATGGTGGAGGGACACGATTCTGTTTGCGGCTATCTGTGCCAAAAAGCAAATGGAGAATTTCGTGGCAAGACATGGAATGTGCTATATACTGAGGACATTCCTACCGCAGCCGGACCTTGGAAATTGCAGGGATTGCCAGGTCTGATTGCATACGCTGCGGATGATGAGGGCATACACACGTTCAAACTTATCGGCATTTATCAGGAAGCGGTACCAATCACATATTCTGCAGGTTCGGTGGTTTCGGAGTTCGTCATACAAGAGCGAAGAATGAGAAATACTGTGGTACCATTCGAGAAGGCAACAAGAGAGCAGATGCAGAAACATAAGAACACAGTGTTTGGCAATCGCTTATACATGACCAATCCTATGTTTTATATGTCAGGTCCAAAAACAATCCTTCATACTTACGGAAAAAATGAAAACGAAACATATCAGTTTGTGGGAGGACTGTATGTACCGGAGAAGGGACATAAGTATCAGCCGCTTGAATTGAAATAATGACAACATGAAACGACTCTTATATATTATATCATTCATTGCATCAACCGCACCTGCATGGGCACAGGTGAAGATCACGGGACGCATCATCGACCTGCAGAACAAGCCGATAGCCGATGTGATAGTGAAGCTGATGAGCGACGGCAAGACCCTGGCATACACCAGCAGCAATGCGCAGGGGCAATACACCCTGTCGCTGAAAGAGACGCCGCAGAAGCAAGTGCAGCTGCAGTTTGTGCATATTGCCTTCGAAAAGGACGAGGTACAACTGCCGGCCATGAGGGATGATGACAAAATCGACATGCGAAACACTGTCCTCATACCCAAGACCGTAAACCTGAAAGAGGTGATGGTCAAGCCCGACCCGCTGCGTCAATATGGTGATACTCTCTCCCACAACCTCGCATCGTTTCTTGGTAAGGGCGATGTGACCCTCGAAGACGGATTGAAGCGGTTGCCTGGAGTCGATGTGGCAAAGAGCGGAGCCATCAGCTATATGGGCCGCCCCATATCGCAATTCAACATCGAAGGGCTCGACTTGCTTGGCGGCAAATACAACCTCGCCACACGCAACATACCAGCCGACTACGTGACGAGTGTGGAGATTGTGCGCAACCACCACAGCCGACGAGTTGAGAAAGACATACCCAGCAACGAAGTGTCGATGAACATCAAGCTGGCACAGAAGGCCAAGTTCAAGCCGTTTGGACAACAGGAAGTGGGAGTGGGAGCCCCCCTCTTATCCCCCCAGAGCCCCCCTCTTATCCCCCCAAGGGGGGAGGAACTCCGTCCGGATGGCATCATCCCCCCCTGGGGGGATAAGAGGGGGGCCAGGCTTCTTTTGGGCATCACGGGCATGATGTTCACCGACCGCTTCCAAACCATCAGCTCAATCAAGGGTGGAAACTACAAAGATTTCGCTCGTGCCGATATGACAGACCACTTCGGAGGTTCCTCTGTCGGCACACCTGCTACGAGCCTGCTGGGCGGATTCGGTGGTGGCGCACCTCCGCAGGGCGAATATCTCTATCAACGCAACGGTATGGCTACCATCAACACAATCAATAAGTTGGACACGGTAACTACTTTCAAGGTGAATGCCGACTACAGCTACCACCGCGCCTCGCACTACACCAGTCAGACCTCAACCTACATGTCGGCCGACGGACGTTACATCACGGTGAGCGAATCTACCTCGCCTCTCACCAAGGTTCACATGCCCAAACTCTCGGTGAACTACCTGAAGAATGCCGACCGCGTGTATCTCAGCGATGAGTTTGCACTGAAAGGAGCGTTCGAGCAGAACGAGGGCGACATCTATGCAAATGGAAAATACATAGAACAGCGGCGCAAGGCGACTTCTTTCGAGATAGCGAACAGCTTCTATTGGTCCGACCGTACGCCCCGCGGCACACTGCGCTACGTCAGTTCGCCCGTTTCCTTCAAGCGTACACCGTCGCTCCATCTCACCTTTGGTAAAGACGGAATCATCTACGGCCAGTCGGCACAGTCGTCAACACTCACGATGAACGTCCATTCGTCGGTCTCAATCCCCATCGGCAAGACCTTCCGCCTACGTGTGCCGGTAGCGTTCGATGCCATATACGACGACCTTGATGTAGGGGAAACCCTCCACGGATGGTCGTTCACACCCTCACTCAATCCTGGCTTCGAAATCTATTCGCGCAACCGCCGGTTCTACTTCAGCAGCGGCATCGGGGCCGCACTGAAGGGGTTGTATTTCAATAAGATGAACTACACCAAACCGGTGCTCAACCCCTCGGCCGACATGAGCTACACTTTCTCGGCCAACAGCAAGCTGTCGCTCTACACAGCATACAGCACACAGGTGGGCGACATGCTCTCGTTGCTCACACAGCCGCTCCAGGTGGATTACCGTACGGTGCGCACCTCGTCGGGCATCATAGGCGAGAGCAACACATGGCGCACATCGGCCGACTGGAAGTGGCAACTGCCCATGCGCTATTTCACACTCAGGCTTGCAGCCGCCCACATCGTGCGCCAGCACAACACGCTCAACTCGCAAAGCATCGACGGTATAGACCAGAGCATCACCGCCTTGCAGCGCGACACCCGCTCACATTCCACCGATTTCGGCATCTCATCGACCAAGAATATCCCATCGCTCTATGCCAAGTTCGGCATCAGCGGCTCCTACTCATTTGGCGACAGCGAGCAAGCGGTAAACGAAAAGATTATCAAGGTGCGCTCCAACAGCTACAACATTCAAGGCAACGCATCCATCACACCCATACCGTGGCTGGAACTGCGCTACGACATGCGCTACGGATGGTCACGCTCCCGCCACTCCGACGAGAGCAACACAACCACCTCGCTCACCCACAGCGGTGCCATCCATATCTTCCCCATCGAATCGCTCGACATCTCGATGAACTACGATCACATTCGTCGCCAAGTCAGCATCGATACCCACAAACACATGTCGCTCTTCAACGCCTCGGCACAATACAAGCTGCGTCGCGTCGTCCTCCGCCTCGAACTCGACAACCTCATGAACCAACGCACGTACGCCTACACCCTCTTCGACGGTATCAACACCTACAGCTACACCTACAACCTCTGCGGCCGCACCATCATGATGCGAGCCACATTCAAGCTATGATACGTGCAAAAACCTGACAGTCAGGCATCCAAATCAGGTAATTTTTTGTTCATAATAAGCCCTGCAGGCATCCGGCCCCGCTGCGTCGCGACGATGCAGCGGGGCTTTCATCTACCGCATAACCATAATTCCACAATAAATATTTCCCTGCGAGTACGCCCAAGTTTCCCTGCGCGTACGCACAAATTTCCCTGCAAGTATATAGAAATTCTTTAATTTGCGTCGCAAATTTAATAATTTTCCACCGAAAATTAATAAAACTACGTCGCAAATTTAATAATTTACGTCGCAAATTAAAGAATTACCGCGCACTCGCAACCTTTTTACACCGCACTCGCAGCAAAATTACACCGCACTCGCAGCAAAACATTTCCACACATAAAATCACGCCCATCACACGCCATCAAACAAAAAGGGCAGAACCTCAAACGATTCTGCCCTGAAAAATCAATGTTTACTTCAGTGTAGTTTTATTTCAGTATCTCCTTTATCTTAGCCGATGCCTGGTCGTAAGCCTTCTCCCAGTCCGTGTCGAGCGAGAACGGAGTATAAGTCTGCTTGTCGTTCACATACACAAGTGTAGTCTCCTTGTCCTGATCGTTGAACAACGGATTCTGCAGCGAAGCATCGCGATAGCAACCAATCACAGCCAGGCGCTTCTCGGTCGAGATGGTGCGAGCTTTGATGATATAAGTCTCGAAGTCAGTGATAAACGAAGCCATATTCACTGCTTGTGAGTCGTAGAAGTAAGAATTGCGAGTCTGGTTTCGCTTTGTCACTTGATTCGACATGTAGTTCAGCGCAGTTATCTTAAACTGATTTACCTGAATCTGCTGGTCGTTAGCTGCAGCATCGTTCACCACTGCTACAGCGTTGTCATACACTTTCTTGTAGAGGCTTTGAGCCTGAAGGCTTCCGAGTGCCACAACCGACACCAGGATAGTCATGATAATTTTCTTCATAGTTGTCACATTTATCTGTTTTACGCTGCAAAGTTAGTAAAGTTTCTTGAAATAAGAAACATAAACACCCCCATAATCGTCCCCCAACCACCCATATTTAATAATTATTAACGCTTCCCCTCCTTTTTTACCTACCTCCCCATCCATTTCCTCCTTCCCTGTCCATGTGTCATGTTTCCCCCGCCTGCGTCCGTGCGTCGTGTTTTTCCCGCCTGCGTCCGTGCGGCGTGTTTTCCCCCGCCTGCGTCCGTGTGTCATGTTTTCTCCCGCCTGCGTCCGTGCGGCGAGGTTTGGCCTCGCCGTTTTCTCCGTTCCTCCTCGCCCCTGCCTCCTCCCTTTGTCCGCTTGCATCACCACCGCTGCTTCTTTCCTGTTCTTTGCCCTTGTTTCTGCCTTCTTTCGCGCGCGCAAATAAATAAGAAGGTGTCCTGCATTGACCTTGGTCATTGAAACGTGAAAAATGCTTGCTTGCTGCAAAAAAATGCCTTAAATATTTTGTCAGTCCGCAAAAAGTCCGTACCTTTGCACTCGCTTTCGGGAAAAAATCCCGTGAGCGGTGTAAAAAACGAGTTCTTTGACATACTGCAAACGAAACAAACAAG
>JAFUSD010000007.1 GCA_017480685.1 Bacteroidaceae bacterium | reverse complement strand
TCATTGATAAGTAGTAAACTTTTTTATAATTGTTGTTTTTTTGGGTGGACGTACATGTGAATGTGCGTTCATTTTTTTTAGACATGCGAGATAAACAAAAGTGTAATGACTGAAATAATATAATATATATAGTCAGAATAAAGTGAAATAATAATGAAACATGATGTGTGTTTGAAAATAATTGTGTAATTTTGCGTATCAGAAAGTTAAAACATACAAATATGGATCGTTCAACACAAATCATACGCACCAGCTGGATTGGCATTGCTGCCAATGTGATGCTGGCTACATTTAAAGCAATTGTAGGTATTGTTGCCGGCTCGATAGCCATAGTAATGGATGCAGTAAACAACCTGAGCGATGCACTATCGAGTGTAATCACCATTGTCGGCACTAAGTTATCACAACGTCCGGCCGACCGCAACCATCCGTTTGGATATGGGCGCGTGGAGTATTTCAGCGCCATCATCATTGCGGTCATCGTGCTGATGGCTGGTGTCACATCGCTCATCGAGTCGGCAAAAAAAGTGTTCAACCCTACCGAACCCGACTACACCACCACTACCCTCGTGATTATCGTGGCAAGCATCGTGGTGAAACTTGTGTTGGGAAACTATGTGAAGCAACAGGGAAAGCGTCTTGACAGTGATGCACTCATAGCGTCGGGTGCTGATGCCTTCTTCGATGCAATCGTGACACTAGCTACACTCGTATCGGCTGTTGTGATGTTGCTGTGGCATGTTTCGCTCGACGGCATACTGGGTGTACTAATATCGATAGTCATTATCAAGGCTGGTTTCGAGATGCTGATATCGCCTGTCAACGAGTTGCTGGGCAGTCGTCTGTCGCCCGAACTTGTCGAACAAATCAAGACGGAAGTGATGAAATTCGATGGTGTCCATGGTGTATACGACATCATACTTCACAACTATGGTCACGAACTCATGATTGGCTCACTCCACATCAATGTGCTCGACACGATGAGTGCTACCGACATACACCGCCTCACACGCCGCATTACCGAAACCATGTATGCGCGTCACAACATTATAATAACAGTTGGAATCTACACCATTGCTACCGGCAACAACCCTATGGCACCAATACAGAAGTCGGTGATGCAGGCTCTGTCGGCACACAAGGAAGTTATCCAGGTGCATGGTTTCTGCTACTACGACGATGAAAAACTCATATCGGTTGATGTTGTTCCTGATATATCTGTACACAATGAATTCCTACTGTCACAGCAACTTACAGAAGAGATAAAGACCCTGTTGCCCGCAGACTTCAAGGTTGCCATCATCATCGACCACAACTATATTGCATGAAAGTGCGCGATTGCAATGATTATTATTTATCCGACAAAACTATTGCTCTTACCAGATACAAAGAACCACAAAGGACAACTTTTATATGGTATCAAAATGTGAAACTATTTGTCCTACGGACGAGCAATCCAACAAGTCAAAACAAAATTACAAATCAACGCATTGAATCATATACTGATAGATTTTTAATTCATGGTAATTCATATTCATGTATCCACGACTTAATACACACTGCAAGTAGCAGGGTGCAGAGTAGTATGATGTGTTTATTTCATAACAATTTTGCTTTTATAGTTGTTTATTGCTTTGTCGTTGCTAGGATAACTGATTTATATGTATTTACAAAGCATTATAATTAAAATGTGCTATTACATGAGTTTAATACATAATTAAATGCATAATTAGTGCTGTTTTGTGGTATGTCGAAAAAAGGAGTCATGTGTAAGGCACTCATATTCTTATCAGCCTTTTATTTAGTAAGTGGTACAGTTGCTTCGGTTTCATAGTGAGATTGGTGACTTGAATACTATCTTGTGCATTCATCAATGCAAGATTCATCTTGCGGTAGATACGGTCCCAGCCTTTCGCCTCGTCCATCTTCTTAGTTTCCACACTGCGTATGTAGTGAATGGTGATAACAACTCTGGAGATAATTAATCCACCGAAATCAAGAAGTCGGAAACGGTCGATATCTGCAAAGTGATATTCCTTAATTCCACCAACACTGTTGACTATGATTCTATCTTCCGTGATGGTGATAGGAGGTATATGCAACACCCGTTCACGAAATAAAACGATTAGTCCCCACAGAAAAACAGGAGTTGGAATCAACAATA
>JAFUSD010000108.1 GCA_017480685.1 Bacteroidaceae bacterium | reverse complement strand
TCAGCTTCCTACGCACTCACACCGACTTCGAGTTTGTGATGGTAAGCAACCAGGACGGCCTCGGCACACCTGCATACCCGCAGGAAGTATTCGACCAATTTCAGAACCTCTTGCTTCACACACTCTCGACCGAGGGCATTATGTTCGACGACATATTGATTGACCGCTCCTTCCCCGAAGACCATCTGCCGACACGCAAGCCTGGCGTCGGAATGCTCACGAAATACCTCGCGGGCGAATACGACTTGGCCGGTAGCTATGTGATTGGCGACCGCCCAACCGATGCCCAACTAGCCAGGAACCTAGGCTGCAAAGCGATAATACTGAACGGGCGCTTCACAGAGAACACCGAGAATTCTGAGAGCTCCGAGAATTCTGAGAACTCTGTGCCCTCTGTACCCTCTGTGCCCTCTGTGCTCCCCGTCTCCGACTGGCAGCAAGCCACCGAACTCATCTTCGGCGGAGCTCGCACTGCCACCATACATCGCACCACCAGCGAGACCGACATACTCGTGAGCATGAACCTCGACGGAACAGGACGTGCCGACATCTCGACCGGCTTGGGGTTCTTCGACCACATGCTCCACCAGATAGCACGTCACGGAGGTATCGACCTCACCATCAAGGTCAATGGCGACCTGAACGTCGACGAGCATCACACGATAGAAGACACTGGCATCGTGATTGGGGAATGTCTACTCAAGGCCCTTGGCGACAAGCGTGGCATCGAACGCTATGGTTTCCTACTGCCTATGGACGACAGCCTCTGTCAGGTGGCACTCGACCTGGGTGGACGCTCATGGCTCGTGTGGGATGCAGAGTTCCACCGCGAGAAGATAGGCGACATGCCCACCGAGATGTTCTTCCATTTCTTCAAGTCGATGAGCGATGCCGCCCGCATGAACCTTAATATCAAGGCATGGGGCGACAACGAACACCACAAGATTGAAGGCATCTTCAAGGCAGTGGCTAAAGCACTGAAAATGGCAATCCGACGTGACATTTTCAATTATCAACTGCCTTCAAGCAAGGGAATTTTGTAGTGATTCAAACTTTTTTGCATTTTCATAGAGCCTATATTAAAAATAATAAGTAACTTTGTTCGACTTTTGTGCCATAGGGTGGGGCATCATCTGCTTTGTCCGACGTGGAACTCACAACAAGTCGGACTTTTTTTTTGTTTTATGCGCGATGCAACTGCCATCATTGCTAAAACAGAATCATAGGAAGCATATAAAAACAAAGTGTTAATTTAATAAAAAGAAAACTTTATGAAACTTTCACGTATTGATCACCTTGGCATCGCTGTCAAGAGCATCGACGAAGTTCTCCCTTATTTCGAGAACACACTGGGATTGAAGTGCTACGCAATTGAAGAAGTAGCCGACCAAAAAGTAAAGACCGCTTTCCTGAAAGTGGGCGAAGTAAAACTCGAACTCCTTGAACCAACAAGCCCTGAGAGTGCTGTGGCTAAGTTTATGGAAAACGGTGGACGCGGCGTTCACCACGTAGCATTCGCTGTAGAAGACGGAGTGGCCAACGCACTGGCAGAGTGCGACGCACAGGGTCTGCGCCTCATCGACAAGGCTCCACGTCCAGGTGCTGAGAACATGATGATTGCATTCCTGCATCCAAAATGCACTGCAGGCGTCCTCACCGAACTTTGCGAACCAAAGAAGTAAAGAACAGCCTGTGGCTCTAATGATATCGGTTAGGAACACGTCTGCTATTCATTATTCATTAATCATTATTCATTATCATAAAAACGATGAGTATTCAATCACAAAAGATACAGGAACTTGTTGAAAAGCGTGAGAAAGCACGCTTGGGCGGTGGCGAGAAAGCCATCCAGAAACAACACGAGAAAGGTAAATATACGGCACGCGAGCGTATTGCACTGCTTCTCGACGAAGGCAGCTTCGAAGAAATGGACATGTTTGTGACACACCGCTGCCACAACTTCGGAATGGAAAAGAAACAATTCGACGGCGACGGAGTCGTTACCGGTTACGGTACTATCAACGGACGCCTCGTTTATGTCTTCGCACAGGACTTCACCGTTAATGCCGGTTCACTTTCCGAGACCATGGCTCTCAAGATATGCAAGGTGATGGATGCTGCAATGAAGATGGGCGCTCCGGTAATCGGACTCAACGACTCGGGTGGTGCACGTATTCAGGAAGGTATCAACGCCCTGGCTGGATATTCCGAGATTTTCGAGCGCAACATTCTCGCAAGTGGTGTTATCCCACAGATTTCAGGAATCTTTGGTCCATGCGCTGGTGGTGCTGTTTATTCACCGGCACTCACCGACTTCACCCTCATGATGGAAAACACATCATACATGTTCCTCACCGGTCCTGCTGTCGTAAAGACCGTTCTTGGCGAAGTAGTGACACAGGAAGAACTGGGTGGTGCAAGCGTACACTCAACCAAGTCGGGTGTGACACACTTCACTGCTGCTACCGAGGAAGAGGCCATCGCTATGATCAAGCAACTCATCAGCTACATACCTCAGAACAACCTCGAGAAGACTCCACGTGTAGAGTGTACCGACCCAATCGACCGCATGGACGACTATCTGAACGAAATCATACCCGACAACCCCAACAAGCCTTACGACATGTACGAGGTAATCGGAGCCATCGTCGATAACGGCGAGTTCTTCGAAGTTCAGAAAGACTATGCACGCAACATCATCGTTGGTTTCGCACGCTTCAACGGCGAATCGGTCGGCATCGTAGCCAACCAGCCAAAGGCACTTGCAGGTGTGCTCGACTGCAACGCATCGCGCAAGGGTGCCCGCTTCGTACGTTTCTGCGACGCATTCAACATCCCAATCGTGACACTCGTCGATGTACCTGGATTCCTTCCTGGAACCGGTCAGGAGTACAACGCCGTAATCCTCCACGGAGCCAAGCTCCTCTATGCTTACGGAGAATGTACAGTGCCAAAGGTGACCGTCACATTGCGTAAGTCTTATGGTGGTTCACACATCGTGATGAGCTGTAAGCAACTTCGTGGCGACATGAACTACGCATGGCCATCAGCCGAAATCGCTGTGATGGGTGCTGCCGGTGCTGCTGCTGTCCTCTATGCCAAGGAAGCCAAGGCAAAGAAGGAAGCAGGCGAAGATGCCGCTGCATTCATCCAGGAGAAGGAAGACGAATACACAAAACTCTTTGCCAATCCTTACAATGCAGCCAAGTATGGTTATATCGACGACGTGATCGAGCCACGCAACACACGTTTCCGCATCATTCGCGCACTGGCACAGTTGGCCGACAAGAAACTCACCAACCCTGCCAAGAAGCATGGTAATATCCCACTCTAATCACCCCCGATTCAATAGTAAATAGTAAATCATTAAATCGTAAATTATGATAACATTATTATCAGTTAATTGGGGCGACGTATGGGCAATGGCCGGCATGGGTTTCGGCGTAGTGTTCTGCGTTCTCCTGTTGCTCGTGGTCGTGATGCTTTTGCTGGGATACACAGTGCAGAAGGTCGAAGGAGCCGGAGCTAAGAAGCCAGCAGCACCGGCTGTGGCCAAGGCTGCTGACGCACCAGCTGCTCCAGCCGCAAAGGTCGAGGCAGCATCCGATGCCGACAAGGCAGCCATCACAACTGCACTCTACCTGTACTTCCACAACGTACACGACGAGGAAAGCCATGTCATCACCATTCATCACAATGAACACTCTGCATGGCATCACGAGTTAAATCAGCATATATTACATGCATAAAGCGAATTGAAAGTTGAAGAATGAATTGACAAACTTAGGTTTTTCACTTTTCACTATTCAATTTTCACTATTATTAATCATTATTCATTAAGAACAAACGATGAAAGATTTAAAGTTCAAAATAGACGGTAAGGACTATGTTGCTCAGGTCGAAGAGCTTGAGGAAGGCAAGGTAAAGGTAACCGTCAACGGAAAAGCATACGACGTGGAGGTAGAACACGAAGCACACCATGCAGCAGCACGTCCTGTAGCACATGTGGCCTCAGCCTCTGCTGCTCCTGCCGCAGTTCCTGCATCGGCTGCCAAAATCACAGCTCCGCTGCCAGGAAATATCACAAAGATACTCGTGTCGGCCGGACAGAAAGTAAAGAAAGGCGACGTGGTGATGATCATGGAAGCCATGAAGATGGAAAACAATATCACTGCCGAGGCCGATGGCACCGTAAAGGCCGTAGTGGCTCAGCTGGGTCAGTCGGTAAATCAGGGCGATGTGCTCCTCGAACTCGAAGGCGTACAGGCAGCCGCTCCTGCCGCTGCACCTGCACCCAAGGCCGCTCCTGCACCCAAGGCCGCTCCTGCACCAAAAGCCGCACCAGCTGCTGCACCAGCTCCAAAGCCTGCAGCACCTGCTGCCGGAGCTAAGACCGTCAACGCTCCGCTGCCTGGAACCATCACTGAAGTAAAGGTGAAGGTAGGTCAGACTGTGAAGAAGGGCGACGTGCTCGTTGTGATGGAAGCTATGAAGATGGCAAACGACATCATGGCCGAGAGCGACGGAACCGTTAAGAACATTCTCGTACAACAAGGTGCGTCGGTCAACGTAGGCGATGCACTCGTAGAAGTAGGTTGATACACTTATGAAACAGATTAAGAAAGTATTCAGCCTCTTTGGCATATTGATGCTCATGTCAGTAGGATGCTTTGCCGCCGATGGTCATTTCGATTTCTCCGAGACAATGACAAAGTTCCTCGACACAATGGGCTTTAACCAGATATTCTCTACCGAAGGCGGATGGAAGTATCTCGTCATGCTCGTCGTGGCTTGCTTCCTTCTCTATCTCGCCATCAAGAAGCAGTACGAGCCCATGCTCCTCCTGCCTATAGCATTCGGTATGCTCCTCTCCACCCTGCCGGGAGCCAATATGTTCCATACCGAGATGTGGAACGAGGAGTTCCTAAAACCAGCACGCTAATACTACCACAGCTATC
>JAFUSD010000107.1 GCA_017480685.1 Bacteroidaceae bacterium | reverse complement strand
ATCTCCTTCTGAATATCGGAATATTGCGTATAGAACTCATCGTTCTTCGCCGTCTTCGCATTTGCTAAGTTCGTGTTTGCCATAACGATTGATAGTCTTAAGTTCATGCATAAACTATCAATCGCTAACGTGCATAAGAAAAGCGTGACACAATTCTTATCGCGTTAAGCACGGGGCGGCCTCGGAATGGTACCCCGGAGTTGTCCAACCTAAGAATGCATCACGCCATAAGGCATATGCATTGCATATATGGTTGGACATAGAGGACACCAACTTACGTCGGTCACCTTCACATATTATTCGTGCTTGTTATACCAAATAGAGTTTCCGAGGCTCTTGGCTCAACGCGAAATAATAGCAAATGCTTTCTATTTGTTCGGATTTCTCCCCGAACTGAATGCAAAGGTACGAAAATAAAATAGAATTTGCTCAGAATTTATTCAAAACTTATTTAATATTTGGAAAATATGTGGAGGAAAGTGGTAAATGACCATAATTGCTACATCAATAAGAGAAATGACAGGGAGAAATATGTGTGAACAATGTTCATCATGGTTTCTATACGAGTCTTTTGGCTTGAATGCACTTTATGAAAAGACGGTATTGCGTATCAGTTAATACAAGAAGGGGTCTTACATCTGCTGATTATTCATTATGCTTGGCCGATTACAAGCACAGAATAACAAATAAAAGAGGGTGTGCCAAAAATGTGGAAGCAGTTGTTCTTCTCATTTTTTTGCACTCCCTCTTTAATGCTTATTTATAGAAAAATGGTGGGATTGGAGAGTGACTACCTTGTTTAGGCCTTTACTTTGGATATTATGTCGAGACATTCGCGGCATTTGTCTGTGATGTACTGCCAGTCTTGTGCCTCGACGCGGTCTTTGGGGAAGAGCTTGCTGCCCATGCCTACGCAGTATACTCCTGCCTTGAACCATGCGGTGAGGTTTTCTTCGGTAGGCGATACGCCGCCTGTCACCATGATTTTCGACCATGGCATAGGGGCTCGCATGCCTTTTACGAAGGCTGGTCCGTATACATCGCCAGGGAATACCTTGCACAAGTCGCATCCCAGTTCTTGTGCTTTGCCCACTTCGCTCACCGTTCCGCATCCAGGGCAGTAGGGTATGAGGCGGCGGTTGCACACCGGTGCTATGTCGGGGTTGAAGAGTGGACCTACAATGAAGCATGCTCCCTGTTGTATGTAAAGTGCTGCTGTAGGTGCATCGACTACGCTACCCACGCCCATCGCCAGTTCGGGACATTCCTTTGCCGCCCATTTCACACACTCAGCAAATACTTCGTGGGCAAAGTCGCCGCGGTTGGTGAACTCGAAGGCGCGTACGCCTCCGTCGTAGCAGGCTTTTATTACTTTTTTTGCTATTTCAGCATCTTTGTGGTAGAACACGGGCACCATGCCAGTGGTGCCTATCTTGGCCATTACGGCCTGTTTGTCAAATCGTGCCATATTGTTTCCGTTTGGGATAATTGATTTTTGCTTATCTCTGCACTCTCCCGTTTGCGCTGCCTCCTGCCAGTGCTTCTACTTCCTGTATGCTTACTTGGTTGAAGTCGCCTGGTATGGTGTGTTTCAGCGCACTGGCTGCAACTGCGAATTCGAGTGCCTGGCCTTGTGTGGGCTTGGTGAGCAGGCCGTGGATGAGTCCGGCTGAGAAGGAGTCGCCTCCGCCTACGCGGTCGATGATGGGGTCGATGTCGTATCGGCGCGACTGGTAGAATTCGTTGCCGTCGTAGATGAGTGCTTTCCATCCGTTGTGGGTGGCGCTGTAGCTTTCGCGCAGGGTGCTGACCACGTATTTGAATCCGAATTCTGCTTTCATCTGTCGGAATATGCCTTCGTATCCTGCTGCATCGGTCTTGCCGCCTTCCACGTCGGCATCGGGTTTGAATCCGAGGCAGAGTTCGGCGTCTTCTTCATTGCCTATGCACACGTCGACATATTGCATGAGTGGTCGCATTATGCTGATTGCTTTCTCGCTGGTCCACAGCTTCTTCCGATAGTTGAGGTCGCAACTCACCATCACTCCGTGGCGCTTGGCGGCTATGCATGCCAGACGAAGGCATTCGGCGCTTTTGTCGCTTATGGCGGGGGTGATTCCGCTCCAATGGAACCAGTCGGCTCCTTCGAATATGCGATCGAAGTCGAAATCGGTTGGCTCAGCCTCGGCTATTGATGAGTTGGCGCGGTCGTAGATGACTTTTGAGGGGCGCATCGAGGCTCCTGTCTCGGCATAGTATAGTCCTACTCGATTGCCTCCACGAGCTACGAAGTCGGTGTTCACTCCATAGCGGCGCAGGCCGTTGATGGCTATCTGACCGATCTCATGACTTGGCAGTTTGCTTACGAAGTAGGCTTCGTGGCCATAGTTGGCAAGGCTCACGGCTACGTTGGCTTCACCACCTCCGGGGATGATGCAGAATTTGTCGGCTTGAACGAAGCGGCTGTTGCCCTCGGGGCTGAGGCGGAGCATAATCTCGCCCATTGTGATAATCTTTGACATAATTTTATTTACGTTTTAATGATTTACGATTTACTATTTATGTACTATTTAATTATTTGGTTATTTCCTTCCGGACGACAAACTTCAATATTCAATATTCTCTTCATCTGTTTTCCCCTGAGGGTGCTAATCATAGAAGTTCCAGTTGATGCCCATGTGTAGGCCTTTGGGGTTAATGGGATAGCCTGGCGCCCAGAGGTATCGTCCGTCTGACTGGTTGGCGTGGTAGTACTGCACGTAGAAGCGTGTGCGTTTCAGGTCGAAGTTGGCATAGACGCTTATGAGGGGGTAGTTGCCTATCTTTACTCGGTTTGCCTGGTTTTGTGTCATGAACTGACTGACTATGGGCGAATAGTCGGGCATGTAGTAGCTGGTATAGTATTTGAGGTCGGCTCCAAATTCTATGCCGAGCACTCGGGCGTATTTGAACTTGAGGTATATGTTGTGGTATAGTGAGAGGGTGGGGAGTGGTATGACGTCGCGGTTGGTAGTGGTTTGGAATGTGATGTCGTTGTCGAGATGCAGTATTCCGAATTTGAGGTCTTGCAACAGTGTCAGGCTCATCACTTCTATGTTCTGGGATGCTTGCATGGGGGTGATGTTGTTGCTGTAGGATAGTGGCGCTCCTTCAGGGTTTTGGGTGCCTGTGTTGCTGAAGTATGTGTAGTTTTTGAGGTTCTCGATGGCGAAGTTGAGTGTGGTTCGTGTCTTTTCCCACGAGAGTTGTGCGCTCATGTGTGTGCGTGTCTCTTTGTCGGTGTCGAAGTCCCACCATGCGTGGCGCGAGTGGTAGTGGCGTATGTAGTATGCCGGTGTCTGCCTGTGTATGTATGCTCTTAGCTGGAGACTGGCTGTGTCGCCAAGCAGTGGTATGTTGAGGTGTCCATCGGCTTCCAGCTTCATGTCGCCCGAGTGTGCTCCTGTCAGCCCGAGCTCGGCATTGATATTGTAGTGCAGTGTGTGTCCTTGTGTGCGTATTATCTGTCCGCCTATGCTTACTGTGTTTTCGCTTTGTTTCTGCTTGCGTTTGAATCGTGCCACATCGCTCAGTGGTGTCTGAATGGAGTCGGGCATCTCAAAGCTTTGATGTTCGAATGCCACGTAGGCGTTGAGCCCTGCTTGTGCATAGCGGTTGAAGCCTTCGCGCAGCGAGAGTCCCACAACGTTACGAACCAGGAGGTCTTTTGTGCGGTCGTCGGTGGTGTCAAGACCTGCATAGTTGTCGTGGGTGTGATAGTATTCGGGGGTGTCGTATGCGATATATGCACGGCGCAGATATTGCAGGTCGAGGGTGTGGAAGATGCTTGTCACGGGTACGAATTCGATGCTTTGGCTTGCAGAGTCGCCTACGGTGCGATAGAATCCGATGTGATAGCGGTGGTTGAGGTGGATGACGTCGTGTTCTTGCTTGGACCATGTGTTGCCGAGCCATGTTGGTATATCGCTCGATGCATAGCTGCGCTCCATGTTCTCGGGGTGGGTTATGTAGTTTTCATCGGTTATTCCTCCGTTTTCGGCCAGTTTCATGTGGTTGTGTGTGTATTGCAGGTGCATGTCGTAGGTGTCTCCTATGTATGAGACCCATGCCGACGAGCCCATGTATGAGGTGGATTGTGAGTCGTAGTAGCCCTGGCCGTACATGTAGTCAAACAGTCCGCCGAAGTTTATGTTGCGGTTCACGTTGTTGGTATAGGTCACCTTCACGTGGTCGTCTCCTGTGTTTTTCGAGCCGCAGAAGTCGTAGCAGACGTTGAGATAGGGTGATTTGGTGTTGTAGTAGCGGAATTGGTCGGGCTCTACGTAGAATTGGTCGAAGGTGCGCAGAAAAATGAAGTCGCCTCCTATGTCGCGGCGTTCCATGAATATGTGGTTCAGACGTGGAGCACCGAGGTTGCCCAGCGGGTTGTAGTGGCCGTTTATGCCTTCGGCCAGGTTGTGGTTGTGGATTTGATGTGCGAGGGTGTCAACATAGGTTGGCTGTCGGTTGCCGTATGTGTTGTCTATGTTCCATGTCCTGATGTCTACCGGCACTTCTTTCTTGTCTTTCTTTTTGTTGTCGGTGGGGCTGTTGAGCGAGTCGTCGGGCGTCATGAGCATGTCGGTGTTAGCCTCGAGTTCGCCAACTATGCGTTGTGCCGAGGCTGTGGCGCAGATGATCAATGATATGAGCAGTGTGAGGGCTGATTTCATTTCGGAGTGGGCTTGGAACTTGTTCAGAGCATGAAACGTATGAAGAACTCTACCAGTTTGATGAGTATTGCGCCGAAGCCTACACAGAAGAAGAGCAATCGTTGCTCGGGCCATGCAAAGTATATGACCACCGCGGCCACGAATCCAACTATGTGTATCACGTTGAGCACCTTGCGCACTATGCTCACCGTGTCGGGTTTGCGGCGGCGGTGGTGGTGTCCTTGCTTCTCGGCTTCGAGCGCTTCGGCTATGATTTGGTCTATCTCGTTGCTCTTCATTGTATTGTCTGCTCTATTTCGTGGAAGAGTTCGTTGGCCAGGTCTATTGTCTTGATGCGGAATTTGCGGTTTTGCTTAATCCATTTTCCGCTTTTGCTAAACACTTGTGTATCGGTTATTACCTGCTCGGCGGGGCGACGTTCGCGGTCCAGCTGGAAGTCGTAGGTGTAAGCTATGTTGTGCATGGTTGCGGTAGCTTTGCCCTCGGCGATGCTTATTGTAAGGACGTAGTCGATTACGGTGTAGTCTTTCGAAAGGATTTTGTTTGAAAACACTTGTTCTTCGTTGCCTTGACATTCTATAAGTCCTGCCTGGCTGTCGGCCTTGACCACTTTTGAGTATTGCAGGTTGCGGAAGTATGCTGCTTCGTTCCACTTGCCGTTCTCTACTTCGGCCATATAGCGTGCTGAGGCCCATGCTGCCAGTGCTTTGTAGATGTCGGCTTTGCTTTTGCCGGATGCGTTGATTGTCTTGCTGAATACAATTTGGCCGTCGACCTCGGGCACCGACCCTTCCATGTAGGCTGAGTAGTCGGTTGCCTTCTTGTTTGATGATTGTTAGGCTCCGAATAGGCCTGCTGTCTTTTCACTGATGCAGAGAGGAATTACCACTGCTGCAAAGAGGATTAGTATGCGTTTCATTATCTGATAATTTATATTATTTTAAACGATGTGTGGTTGGCAGGATATGGCGAGCATTACCTCACCCCCCCCATCTCCTTAATCCTGTTGTATGTCATTTCTTTTGCCATTACGTTGTCAGTCTTGAGTCAGCCCGTTTCCTGCCTCGTGCCTGTCAGTATCCATGGCATTGTGAGTGCAAAGTTACGTTTTTTTTATAAATAAGTGGTGTGAAGTGTCGAAAAGATTGCTCTTGCAACGCAAACTTTGTGTTTTACTCTTCCTACTTTTAATTTTTTTATAGACAAAATCATTCAATCTGTTTACGATTCGACGATTTAACTTCGTTCGGTTTCATCACAACTTGGCATAGCTAAAGCAAGCTTTGCTCTGCTCTTGCTGCTCCAAAAGGTTTCTATTTATGATTTATGTACTATTTAGTTATTAAGCAAATTCTATCTGGTGCATGTATCTTTTTATTATTTCACTACTTTTGCTTTTTTTATCCTGATGTCTTGCAGCGGTCGGTCGTTACGGTCGGTTGGTGTTTGCTCTATTGCTTCTACTACTTCCATACCGCTTACAACACGGCCAAATACCGTATAGCTGCCATCGAGGTGTGGTGCGCCTCCCTCGCTCTTGTATGTCTGCCGCATCTCGGGGGTCAGTTTGAATGTGCCGTGTGTCCACTCGTCGATGCGTGTCTGTGTGCGATTCAGGGCAGCGTCGTCGAATGTGTTGCCAGTTATAATGGTGAATTGTGTTGACGAGCTCTTACGTTCGGGATTGGTATCGTCGCCCTCGCGTGTGGCGTTGAGCATTCCACGCTGATGGTAGTAGAGCGGAGCGCGTACTTCAGCAGGAATCCAGTCGGCGGGTGTTTCGTCTCCCTCGCCAAGCATTTCGCCCGGTTGTGCGTGTTTGCTCAGACGATCTCCCGTCTGTATGAGGAATTTGTTGATTACACGGTGCCACAACACTCCGTTGAATGTGCCAGCCTCTACTTGACGTATGAAGTTGTCGCGATGTAGTGGGGTTTCGTTGAAGAGCTCGATACGTATGTCGCCGCAGTCGGTCTTCAACAGCACTTGCCTGCGAGTGGGGTCGGCACTGATGGCATCGCGTATGGCTCGTGCTATCATACCTGCTCCCTTTGCGTTGGGATGTATCCCATCGGGGAAATCGGCTGCCATGTCGGTGGTCAGTGCATGGAGGTCTACGAGTTGCCATTTATGTCGCTTGGCAATCTTGCTGATGGCTGGTATCACTCCTGCTGTGATAATGCTGTCATTTATGCCCCATGCATGGTTAAAAGCCTTGGCAGGGAGTGCCATGATAATACGTGGATGCGACGGCAGGGCGGCCATCGTAGTTGCAATGTATTCCAGGTCTTTGCCATACAGCTTTTCTGACTTCCAGTTTTGGGGTTTGGAGTCGTTGGTCCCAAGTTTTATGACTACGATATGCGGCAGGAAAGCCTGTGCGTCAGTCCATTCGCGGGTTTCGACATATGGGTCGTCGGCCGACTTTTGCGCACATTTGCCGTTGTTGCCAAAGTTGCGGACGTCGAACCCGTTGCCGAGCAGAGCTTGCAGTTGGGCGGGATAGGTGTCATGACTGCGGTCGGAAATGCCGTGACCCCATGTTATGCTGTTGCCGATACATGCCACACGTATCTGCTGCCCGCTTACACCTGCTGCCAGCAGTAGGTACAGGCATATAGTGGCCAGTAATCTGATTGAGAATCCGTGGTTAGACGTGTCTCTGTCTCTCATCATCTTAGTCATTCCTTTCATCTTTGTGATTACGTATTTATATGATTATATGTAAAAGTGAAGAAGCACTGCTGTGAAACGTGTGCCCATGTTTTTGTCTACAAAGATACGAAAAGTTTTTTGAATTGAACAAAATATAGTTTAGTAAGTATGAATTAAACGCGTCGAATGCACCCCCAGCGTATGCTTGATCCTGATTGTTTGCTAATTGCAGCTGACAACAATGAAGCTGATGCAGCCATTGCCTTATTAGTCGGAAATACATTCGATTGCCACCTCGTCGGGGGTGATGCCCCGCAACGATATCCTCGCAGCCTCGCAACGATATCCTCGCAGCCTCGCAACGATATCCTCGCAGCCTCGCAACGATATCCTCACAGCCCCGCACAGACGTCAGTTCGTACAACCTCAACTGTCATCCATAACTTCTATCAGGTGAGAATAAGGAACCGCTAAAAATGAAAAATAGTATTTGTATGCACTAATTTACGGATATATACATTAAGTTTTCTTCCATAAATACTTGTGCTTTCACACAAAAAACGTATATTTGCACCGAATTATATTAATTGCATAAATACGTTTTCATTGATCGAACAAATATCCTTAAACAATAAATATGTTTGTAACTATGGTACAGAAAAAATTATTTACAGCACTTGCGTTGCTTCTGATGGTGTTGACGGCAGAAGCACAACAGGTAAGCCCGGAGCAAGCGGCAGATGTAGCTCGCTCGTTTTGGACACAGGGCACAGGCGGCCGCCGCATGGTGGCATCGAAGGTGAAACCGCAGTTGTCGTACACCGAGCAGAGTGGCGATGAGGTGCAATTCTACGTGTTCAACAATGGCACAGGCGGAGGTTTCGTCATCGTGGGTGGCGACGAATGTGTGCCTCAGGTTTTAGGTTTCAGCAATGATGGCGCATTCGACTATGACCGTATTCCAGACAACATGAAGTGGTGGCTCTCACAGTATAAGGAGCAGATCCACAATGCTATTGCAGCAGGTGTCTCGCTGTCACAACCACGCCGCCTGATTGCAGGAACGGTGACAGACGTTGCACCCCTCATCTCGACCACATGGGATCAGGTTACCCCTTATAACAGTCAGTTGCCAAGTCTCGGTGCCGGATACACTGGTGAGCATGCACTTGCAACAGGCTGTGTAGCAACAGCCATGTCTCAGGTCATGAACTACTATCAGTATCCAACTAATGGCATCGGAAGCAAATCGTATACTGGCATCAACGGCCTTACGTTTGCTGCCGACTTCGGCTCCACTACCTACGACTGGGCACACATGCTCGAAAGCTATACTGGCAGTGAGGCATCCTCATACATATCGGCTGTGGCTACACTCATGTATCACTGCGGCGTGTCGGTAAACATGAATTACGGACAATTCACCACCGGCGGTTCCTCGACCGATACACGTCTGGCTGCAGCGGCCATGATGAACTATTTTGGCTATGACCGTGGCATTCACGTGATGATGCGCGACTATGTTACCGACGATGACTGGGAGCAGTTTGTGTATGATGAATTGTCAAACAACCGTCCGGTTATCTACTCGGGCACATCGCTCGTAGAGGGTGATGAGGGTGGTCACGCATTTGTGTGCGACGGCTACCGCAGCTCTACCAACATGTTCCACATCAATTGGGGATGGGGCGGCATGTGCGACGGCTACTTCCTCCTGACGGGAACCGGAGCCCTGAAGCCAGGCGATAGTGGTGCAGGTGGTGCAGGAATCAAGGCAGAGTATACCGATCATCAGTTTGTGGTGGCCGGCATCCAGCCCGATGCAGGCAACCCTGTGTTTGAGAATGTGGTAGTTTATAAGTTTGCACCGCTTGCTTCTTCTGTGGCATCGGGCAATGATATGCCCATTATGATTGAGTTCCACAACTACTCATGTATAGATATCAACATCCCTATAGGCATCCGTTTCACAAACACCTTGACAGGCAAAGAAGTGGTGAAGCAGTATACGAGTCAGACTTTCTCGATGCAGTCAATGCTGGCATACTTCGATTTTGACGGCACTTCAGACTCCAAGACACTTAAAATACCTACAAACTACATAGAAGCTGGCAGCTATGAAATGCGTCCTGTGTTCAAGAACCAGGATGGCGAATGGCAAGACATGGTGCTTGGAAAGGATGTGACAGTGCCGGAGGTGGAAATTACCACGACAACCGACAACCTTTATCTGGTGAGTGAGCCTACGTTCGGCAACGGTAACTATGTGACCCTCGAAGCACAACCCTGCACGCTCAGAATCAAGAACAACACCGCAGCCGACATTACAACCAACATCGCAGTGTGGTTCTATGTCGACAAAGGAGGTGGAAGTTATTCATCAGTCGACCTGCTTTGGGCACCTGGCACCTTGTTCCCTGCAGGACAGGTTACGGAACTTAAACTCCTCAAGGTCAACAACGACAACCTGACCGAAGGAACAGAATATACCATCCTGGTTCAAGATAATAAGAATAGTAAAACACTGCTGAAACCGTTCAATGTCAAAGTGAACGTGGTGCCGGCAACCGACATCAACTACGTCATGACCGATAAGGAGTGGGGTACCATCTGTCTGCCGTTCGAAGCATATGTTCCAACAGGACTCAAGGCATACAAGGTGTCATCATATAGTGGCACTGTGCTCAACTATAACGAAGTGGATTTCCTTGAGATGAATACTCCTTACATTCTTAACGGAACCCCCGACACATATACATTCCACGGACCATTGACTCCTGCGGGCACATTTACCCAAGGTCTGCTTGTTGGAACTACGGCCGACGATGCAACAATTCCTGTAGGCTCATATATATTGCAAGACCAGTCGGCTGGTTTCGGGTTCTACAAGACCGCAGCACCACGCACTGCTGCTCAATATCGTGCATACGTATCGCTCCCGTCGGGTGCAGCAACTCCATATTTCAACTTTACCTCCAATGAGTCAACCGGCATTGAGATGATTGCCACCCAGCAACCTGCTACCACTGGCAACAATGTCATATACAACATCAACGGTCAGCGTATGAACACCGTGAAGCGTGGCATCAACATCGTGAACGGCAAAAAGGTGCTGGTTAAATAAGGACCCTTTCCCCATACCTCCCCCTCTATGGGGGGAGGCCGCGGGATGGTTGCCTACCAAATCAGCTATTCATTATTAATTATTCATTATTAAAAAAAGAACTCTTATGAAGCTGTATATTCATCCACAAACCACGGTTGAACACATAAATGTGACTAACAACATGATGGTGGTATCCCCTCCACAATTTAAGGGAGGCTATTCAGACGATTCTTCCCAGTATTCCAAAGACCGCAATGATGGCGAATGGGAAGAGATGTAACTAAGTAGATGCATAAAAGAAAACGCAGAGCACGTTTCGTACGACTCTGCGTTTTTTATTCGGTATATATCGGTTTTCAGTGCTCTTGCATGTATTTATACACTTCGAGTACATCCTGTGTGTCAACAAATCCGTCGTTGTTCACATCTTCTGGCGTGTCGGCAGTGGGTGTTCCTGCTTTCTGCATGAATGAGTATATGCTGATTACGTCCTGTGTGTCCACAGTTCCGTCGTTGTTCACGTCGGTGCTGACTCTGGCATTTGGGTCGAAGAGCATAAGGCTGCGGAATTCTTCTATCTGCTCCATCGTTATTCCCACTTCCTTGGTCCAGTAGGTGTCGAACTTGTCGCGCAGGGTTTCTCCGTCGTATGTCTTGATTTTCTCAATTAGTTTCTGGTGGTCGCCATCGGCATATCCGCTCTTCGGACGGAGTCCGGCGAACGAGAGTGATGTGAGTTCATACTCTTTGTTCATCTGCTCTTGTGAGAATCCGAGTAGTCCTTCGAGCAGGACACTGACCAGTCCGGTGCGGTCGGCTCCCCACACGCAGTGGTAGTACACTGCTTTGCCTTTGCGTATGTGGTTGAGGAAGAATGCAAACCACTCTTTGTAGCGTTGCTTCGATGCTGCGTTGGTGAGGTGTTCGAGTTTGCAGTCATATCCGCCTTCACGGAAGAAGTAGTCGGCTGCAGGGAATCCGAATGCACATGTGCCTACTTCGCCCTTGCCGCTGTCGTAGTTGTTGTCTTTGCGGAGGTCTACTTCGGCACCTACGCCGAGGGCTTTGAGCACTTCGCGGTCGGCTGCGTTCGATGGGTGCAGGCCGTTCACTTCTCCTCCACGGAAGATGAGCCCATAGCGTACCTTCAGCCCGTCTTGCACGGTCCAGCCTCCAATGTCGCGAATGTTGCTTATGCTTGGTGCATATATCATGCGCACCGGACCTTCTACGTTGAATTCTCCTGCACTCAGTGTTTCGTTGCTTGCTTCCACCTTGTAGTAGTATTTGGTACCTGGTATGAGGTTGGGTATGTAGCAGATGTCAGAGCCGTCGAGTATGATTCGTTCTTGTGCATCGCTCAGGTCTTGCCGTGTTCCGAACTTCACTATTGCATCTTTCACTTTGCTTGCAGGTAGAGGTATCCCGACAGAGTGTGGCACGTCGAGGCGTGCAGGTGCGGGGTTGAAGTAGTTGCCTATCACCGATGGAGTCTCGGGGTCCGGATAGCTTGTGTTGTCGAGGTACTGGCGCACTCTGAAGTTCTCTATGTTGGCTGTGAAGTTCATGTGCATCGGGTCGGTGTATTCGAAGTTGGTGAAGTATGTGGCATCATATTCCTTTTCGGATATGGTGGCAGTCTTCCATGTGAATGTGTCGTCTACACGGTAGATGAGTCCGCCGTCCCACAACACTGGGATTTGGTCGGGTTTCGAGCCGTCAATCATGGTGCTGTCTATGTGTATTTGCTCCATGTCTTCTTTGGCTATTACATAGCATGGCACGTTTGCACGTACTTTTTCTACAGGATATAGTATTGCGGTTTTTGTCTCTTCGTTGAGCGTTCCTATTTCGTATACAGCCTTGAAGAGCGATGCCGGTATGTCGCATGGAACGGCCATTGGTGTCAGCTCGTCTGCTTTCAGTTGTTTTTTCAGTACGACTCCTGCGTAGGTCTTGTCGGTCACAGGTAGTGGTTTGCTTTCTTCTATCACGATGTCGGATGGCTCGCCGTAGTAGAGCCTGAAGTTGTCGATGGCCACCCAGTTGTCGGCTGCGGCTGCTGCAAGCAGGTTGATGCCTATCGACACGTTGCCGTCTTCTGCCAGTTCGGCATTCATCACGTTCCAGTAGTGTCCGTGTTCGAATGTCCGGCTTGCCAGCAGTGGTGTTTTCAGTGGGTTGTCGCGGTTGCTGCCTATGTAGTGGCTGTGGGGGAATCCGCGTCCGCTGATGATTGAATAGACATCGGCCGATTTGTCTGTCTGGCCTTTAAGCATGTAGCATCCATCTTCGAATATGCTCAGCAGTGGCTGGGTGTATTCAGTTCCGAAGAAGAGCACTGCTTTTATGTTGTCGTTTCCGCGTTCGTAGTTTGTTATGGCTTGTTTCATCTCGCATGCGCGATAAAATCCTTGTACCTTCAGTGTGTATTTGCCGGCCGGCATGTCTTTCAGCACTTGGTAGAAGCGTGTCACTGTGCGCACGTTGTAGAGTTCTGCTATTCCGCCGCTCACTGTGTATTT
>JAFUSD010000106.1 GCA_017480685.1 Bacteroidaceae bacterium | reverse complement strand
TCTTATTCATCGATGTCGGTGGTTGGTAGCGAGTATTTCACTTCGTGAATGGCTCTTAGTACGTTGGCGAGTTTTGTCCCCAGTCGGTCTTGAAGTTTTGTTTGCATTGTTCTATGGCGGCCATCATTTGGTCTTCTACACCTATCTTATATATATAGGCGAAGTTTTTGAGGTCTTGGTAGATGTCGGCCAGGTTTTCGCTGATGGTCATGAGTATTGGGGTGTCGCTGTAGCGCATGTCTTCTACGAAGACGTCGAGGTAGTCGTCTTGCTCGCCCATGACGTAGGCTATGTTGGTGCGTATGATGTTGTAGTTTTCTTCGGTCACGTAGTCGGCCGGCATGTCGTCTGACAGCGACTCGTATTCGGGCAGCATGGTGCCTTTGAGGTAGAGCAGTGGCAGCAGTTTGCTCATGGTGTCGAGCAGTTCGTATCGGTCGTGTTGGTCGGCTTGCTCAAGGTATGCGCAGTATTCTACTGCTACGGTGAGTAGTTCCATGACGTCTTTGTGGTATATGGGTGAGGTCATGATGTCTTGTTGTTGAATGGTTGTGGTTGTACTGTTGACTGGTTGGTGGTGTGTTATGTTGTGGTCTCGGTGGGTGGGGTGTGGTCAGTAGAAGATGATGTCTGTGATGACTTGTGCTCCTACGTGCTGGTTGAGCTGGCTGACGAGGTTGGTGCGTCCCATCATGAGATCGTTGCGCAGTGGTGCTGCTTTCACTTTGACGTATAGTGTCTGGTTTTTTATGAATGGTTGTTCGGTGTAGCGTGCTATGGTGGGTCCTACCACCTTGGGCCATGATTCTACGAGCCGGTGTTGGTTGAGTGGGGTTTCGAGCCCTTCGGCGCGCAGAAATTCGCCCAGCAGTGTTGTTATCTCGGTTGCCTGACTTCGTTTCATGTTGTCACTTCGCCTCCTTTCACGTTGAATATGCGATAGTCTCCCTTTGAGCGGTTGAGTATTCGGTCGAGGTTTTCGCGGTTGGTGTCGGTTATGAATATCTGTCCGAATTGTCCGTCGGCTGCCAGTCCTACGATTTGTTCCACGCGTTGTGCGTCGAGTTTGTCGAATATGTCGTCGAGCAGCAGCAGTGGTGTGGTTTTGCTTCCCGTCTGTCGCAGGAAGTCGAACTGTGCCAGCTTGAGGCTTATGAGGAATGTCTTGTTCTGGCCTTGCGAGCCTTCGCGCTTGAGTGGGTGGTGGTCGAGTGTGAGGTCGAGGTCGTCGCGGTGTATGCCGTGGAGTGAGTATCCTATGGCTCGGTCGCGGTGTCGGTCGCGGCGTATGGTGTCGATGAGTGGTCCGCGCTGGCAGTGGCTTGTGTATTCGAGGCCTACGGTCTCGTGTCCGGCCGATATGCGTGTGTAGTATTGCTGGAAGACTGGTATGAGCCGTGTGATGAATTCTTGCCTCATGGCGTAGATTTCTTCTCCGGTGTATGCCATGATTTCTTCGTAGGCTTCTATGATTTGGGGGTCGGGCTCTTCGTCGGCTCTGAGCATGGCGTTGCGTTGCTGCAGGGCTGCGTTGTGTTTGGCCAGCAGGCTTATGTATTGCGGCTTGTATTGTGAGATGACGATGTCCATGAACCGGCGTCGTTCTTCGCTTCCGCCGAGCACGAGTTCCTGGTCGGCCGGCGATACGAGTATGAGTGGCAGCAGGCCTATGTGTTCAGACATGCGCCGGTAGGCTTTCTTGTTGCGGCGCATCACTTTCTTCTGGTGTAGCTTCAGGCTGCATGTAATCTCTTCGTCGACCCCCTCGAGGTCGTAGTGGCCTTGCAGCATGAAGTATTCTTCGCCGTGGCGTATGTTGAGCGAGTCTATGGCGTTGCTTGCGCTGCGGGTGAACGAGAGGCAGTATATTGCATCGAGCAGGTTGGTCTTGCCCTCGCCGTTGCTGCCGATGAAGCAGTTGATGCCTGGCGAGAAGTCGAGCTGGGCCTGACGCAGGTTCTTATAGTTGAGTATCGAGATTTGTTTCAGAATCATGATGCAAAGGTAAGCAAATAAAGTGAAAAGTG
>JAFUSD010000105.1 GCA_017480685.1 Bacteroidaceae bacterium | reverse complement strand
TCATTAAAAAGCGCATCCGCTATTCATTATTCATTAATCATTAATCACTATGGATTTCGAAATGGTCGACTGGGCACGCGCCCAATTTGCACTCACCGCCATCTATCACTGGCTCTTCGTTCCACTCACGTTGGGGCTTGCAGTGGTGATGGGCGTGATGGAGACGATATACTACCGCACAGGTAGTGAGTTTTGGAAACGTACCACACAGTTTTGGCAGCGACTCTTCGGCATCAACTTCGCCATGGGAGTGGCTACTGGCATCATCCTCGAATTTGAATTCGGCACCAACTGGAGCAACTATTCCTACATCGTGGGCGACGTGTTTGGTGCGCCGCTTGCCATCGAAGGCATCGTGGCATTCTTCATGGAATCCACATTCGTGGCCGTCATGTTCTTCGGATGGAAGAAGGTGAGCCGCGGCTTCCACCTGGCTTCCACCTGGCTCACAGGCCTCGGAGCTACCATATCGGCATGGTGGATACTCGTGGCCAACTCGTGGATGCAGCATCCAGTGGGTCAAGAGTTCAACCCCGACACCATGCGCAACGAGATGACCAGCTTCTTCGACGTGGCTCTCTCGCCCGTGGCTGTCGATAAATTCTGCCATACGGTACTCTCGGCATGGGTATTGGGAGCAGTATTTGTGGTGGGTGTCAGCTCGTGGTACCTCATCAAGCGTCGCAACACCGAGTTTGCACGTCAGAGCCTGAAGGTAGGAGCCGTGTTCGGGCTCGTCTCGTCGCTGCTCGTTGCCATATCGGGCGACCACTCGGCATATACCGTAGGGCAGACACAACCCATGAAGTTGGCTGCTATGGAAGGTCTCTACAAGGGAGGCACCGACCAGTCGCTCACCATCATCTCGGCCATCAACCCCTTCAGCCAACCCGACTGGCAAAGTCAGGACGAAGCACCCATGCGCATAGCCATGCCTTATGCACTATCGTTCCTTGCTACACGCGACATACACGGATATGTGCCCGGCATCCGCGACCTCATCGACGGCTACGAACTGCCCGATGGCACCTACGTGCCTTCGCTCCACGACAAGATGATGCGCGGAGGAATGGCCATCACTGCCCTGCAAGACTATCGTCAGGCTGTGCAACGTGGCGATACAGCAACTATGGAGCATGCACTGGCTGTTGTGAAGGACAACATGCCGTGGTTTGGATATGGATACATCAAGGATGCCGAGCAAGTGGTGCCCTACATCCCCATCTGCTTCTATGCATTCCGCATCATGGTGGGCGGTGGATGCCTGTTCATCCTGCTCTTCATCCTGCTCATCGCTTATCTTTATAGCGACAAGATCACATCGCGGTTCAAGTTCGTACGCCTCGGTTGGCTCACAAAACGTGCGAAATGGTTGTGGACGGCAGCCCTGAGGTGCATACCTGTAGCATATATAGTGAGCGAATGTGGATGGCTCGTAGCCGAGATCCGACGCAAGCCGTGGACCATTCTAGACATGCTGCCTACATGGGTGAGCGTCAGTGCACTGCCTGCCTCGTCGGTCATGACCACGTTCTTCATCTTCCTCGTGCTCTTCACCCTCATGTTGGCAGTCGAGATAAGCATCATGTGTAAACAAATAAAGAAAGGACCCGAACTATGACATAC
>JAFUSD010000104.1 GCA_017480685.1 Bacteroidaceae bacterium | reverse complement strand
CCTCCACGTCGCACTCTTTTTCTCTAAGGAGTCATGTGAGTTAGGGAGTGCTTCCGCATGGGTGTGGCTCGTTCTCCTTTTCTCTTTCTACTCCTTAGAGATAATTGAACGCTAAGTTATGAAGAAATCCGAGTTTTACATCTTGAGAAATGCCGTGCATTTGCAGGAGTGCACAGAGAGGCATCCGCATGCCTCTGCGACACTGTGCAGTGTTATGACACTCTCACACAAGAGTACACTCCTTTCGATCTTTGCGTTCATTTGCTTGAGTTTTTGAGTTTTTAAGTTCGAACCCTCCTTGCAATCCGGATGGAGTTCCTCCACGTCGCACTCTTTTTCTCTAAGGAGTCTTGTGAGTATAGGAGTTTTTTCTCGTTTCTCCTTTTCTCTTTCTACTCCTTAGAGAAAAATAGGAGATGATGCTCAGCGCATCATGTCGCTATAAGTATTTATTATCAAGAATTAGAGAATTTATTTCTAAGGAGTCATGTGAGTTAGGGAGTGCTTCCGCATGGGTGTGTCTCGTTTCTCCTTTTCTCTTTCTACTCCTTAGAGATAATTAAACAGAAGCCAGGAGTGCACAGAGAAGCATCCGCATGCCTCTGCGTCACTTTGCAGTGTTGTGACACTCTCAAAATGATTTACTCCTATCTTTGCGTTCATTTGGTTTCAATCGTCAGTCATTCAATCCTCTCCCTACAGTTTTTCGATATAATCGCGCAGCGACACACCGTCCGGCACTCCTTTCAACTTATTCTTATAGGTGTATGCTTTCTGCTTCACCGACTTCTCAGCAATGCCATACACCACAGCCATCTGTCGGTTGGTGAGCTTAAGACGAAGCAACATACAGAAACGTAACACCATTTCGTCAATATTGGGATGAACATTGCGAAGACGCTTTACAAAGTCATCGCTCGTAGTGTTGAGATATACCTCCAGCTCTGTCCACTCAGCATTAGTCATCGGCATGTTCATCGTTTCGTCATTAATGGCAAGCAGCTTCGAGGCTATCGACAGATGGTCGTAGATGTAACTTTGCATCGCAGTCATCGACTTATCCTTCACCGCCAGCTTATGTTCCATTTCGTCTATGCTCTGCTTATAATCACGAGTCATCGCCTCACGTTTCTGCTGCTCGGCTTCCATCGTAGATCTGATATCATCTACTTCAATGGTATGACGTTCCTCCAAATCCATAAAAGCCCTTTTCGTCTTGAAACCATTCAATGTCACAACAACCCATGCCACAACCACAACAACGCCAACCAATATAGCTGCAATCAATCCCACTCTACCTATATCTCTCCAAGCCCAGTCTTGAGCCATCTGATATGCCAACTCACGCTCTCGAGCTGTTACAGGGATATCGCTATACTTATTGTCCAAATAAATGTCGCACGAAGTAAGCGACATAATTGCCAAAACAACCACCCATCCTATCACATGCTTAATTGCAAACCTGACACTTATCGCAATCATACCATTTCCACTTTAACGATGTACATATAACGATGTCTTATGCCACAAATACAGAAGAACCGAGTTCATCAGCAACATGATGATCAGCACCAGTATGTTCACCTTGATATTCTGCTCACGGAAACAGATAACGGCAAATGCGATGGCAGCGGTGCGACATACAGTACACATGAATGACATATAAGTACTTGAAAATTCAAACACAAACAGCGGCAACTCCAACACAATTGTACCAAGAAAAATGCTCCCAGCAATCATCCACTCATTCATGCCACTTCCCTTCAACCGGCGCAGCCACAGCCATGTCACACCAAAAAAGATTGCAGAATAAGAACACGAGGAGAAGTATATATCAAAAACCCTACACCATGCCGAACCTACATAGCAGGCCAATGATGATAAGAAAATAATCCAAAACGTAAGATTATTGTTTTTAAGTTCCATAATCATCAAATATTTGCAAGTTACTGCTATTAGTTTGGTTCACACTGTCCATCACATGATTGCAATAACAGCCAGCCACAACCATCTTCCAAATAGCTACAATCATTTTCTACACACGTTTCGTCAGAAAAAAAACATGCATTCTGTAATAGGCCCGTTTTACAATCACAGGTGGGTTCTATCGAGTTTGAAATATTGCTTGCAGCATATGTATTCAGAGGCAGTTCAAGCTCCCCCAAGGTGTTCTTCACTTTATAACCTGTGGCGGCAATTGACAAAGCAACCAACTTGTCCCAACCATAATTCTCAATACCTTGTTGCATCCATTTGTAGAAGAAAATTTCTATTTCATCGTTTTCATCTTCCGTCAGCGTTTCTTTATAAAAGAATCCATGATGCACATTGATGAATTGCTCCACTTGTTCTATGTGCCGCAGTTCATCCTCACTCCATGGCAGTTGCTTCACCTCAGCCAACTTCTCTTGCCAGAAAATCACTTTCTGCTGAGGCGTGAATGCACGATATGTAGCGATGGCGTACCCACGGTTCAGACCCAGCCACTCTGCACGCGTCATCTGCTGAATTTCGTTCAGATTACTCTTGACCCATCTGTCAATCTCTTTGTCACAACTGTATGTCAGCTCGTCGGATGAGCACGACATCAACAACAGTGCCACAACGGCACAAACATTCATTAGTTTCATAACGGTTATTATTATTATTTGAATTAATCTTTTATATCACACATCACACGCAGCAACAGCACGTCCGACCGGTTACACCAAACATATATGGCTTTCGATACATGTCCATGCTGGTTCGTCAGGTCGATGGTGCCACTCAGCTCAGCGCTATCACCTGCAAAGATGATATCGGGGTATTGCTCAACCACGACACAGCCACAACTCACATCTGCACGGTTAATGCTCACAGCTTTGTCACTCCTGTTATACAACATGAAACCGAACCGACGTGTAGCTGAGCCATCTGTAGTCACAGTGCCCAGGTTCAAACGCTTCACCGGTGCATAAAGCACTGAGTTCACGCTGTCGGCAAGAACGGGTCTGTCATCCGATGGCGATCCACCACCCTGTTGCACACAGCCGGCAAGCAAAAGTGACATCATATATATAATTAATATTCTCATTTTACGTTGCAAAGATAATAATAATTTTAGTCTTACTATTCTTCATTCTTTCAATTCTTCATTCTCAAACCATCTCCTCGCTTCGTTTCTCATCTCCTCTACCTCCACCGATGGCACTTTCACTTTCTTGCTGATTATTACACGCGCCATAGAGTCGGCACGGAGCGTATCACCCATCATGCCGTATGCTTCCATCATGCCTGCGAGGGGTGCGAAGCGGACGGGCACCATGTGGTGAGCCTGATTGTAGTGATGTAATGCCTGCCGTGGCTGCTCGTCGTTCCGCAGTATGTCGCCCATGAGCAGTTCCATGTCGTAGGTGCGGCACAGGCAGGTCATACGTTCGTAGGTAGCGGCTGCCTCCCCGAACTGCCGTGCCTGATACTGGCAGAACATCATGGAATAGAGGAACCGCGTGTCGTGGCGGTAGTGGGGATATAGCAGTTCATATTGTTCGAGTGCCTGACTGGCATATCCAAACCGAACACCCTCGTTGGCTCGATGCCAGCGGTTTTCGTATGCCATTTCCCTTATGGCAAGAGCCATAATTAACAGACATATTACAATGGCGCTTGAAGCAACATGTTTCTTTTTAAGGAGCTTTTGTGTTATACAGCCGTATGGCAGCATGACTGCTAACCATGCCATGGGATACAGGTGCGGATATGATATCAGTGCAAAAAGCGATACGGCAGCCATGGGAGTAAGGTACATGCCAAGTATGCAGTTCTTCGTTTTCAGGTATATCATTACAGGGATGGCAAAGACTGCAACAAGTGCAAGCATACCTGTCAGTCCGAAGTTCATCCATACATACAGGAACTCATTGAATGGATGGACAATGTCGTCGGCCAGCCATGCTGCGCCGTCATCAGGGTGAGCCATGAAGAAGTCCGCCTGCCGTGGCATATATTCAAGCTCGAATCCGTTCCATCCATATCCCGTAAGCGGCTTTTGCTGTATCAGTTCCCACGTGCGTTCCAGGATGAAACGGCGCCCAAATGTAGAGCCTTGCTTTATTGACAACACGAAGCAGATACTGATGATGATAATACCTGATAATGTCAAGTATCGAATCCATGCAGCACACCGGAGCCTCCGTAAGAAGAATGTCGTCCAGTAGACGACGAGAAACAGCATCCCGCATCGGTTGTAAGATAGCACAACTGTAATGCTGGCTATAATGCATACGGCCATCACCGCCACCTTTGTCTTGCTTCCAAGCTCCGCTGCATACAGCATGGCCAGTGGTATCAGTATGCATACGCTGAGTGCGTAACCCGTAGGATTGTCGAACGTGCCGCGGACTGGCAGATGCAGGGCCACCTCCGCAGGCAGGATGAAATCATAGACGGCAACACAGACTATGTTGTATGCAATAACTACAGCGGCTGCTACTGCCAGAGTGTTTTTGCCGGCAGTAACAGCTGTCTTGCCCCTCGCCATCCTGACTGCATCGATACATACGATACATGCAGCAACCAATACAGACAGGTACCATTTGGGCGCTATCCTATCGTCATACAATCCCTGCACGGGGATGAAGCAGCAGGAGAGCAGCAGGAGCATCGGTGTCTTCTTTTTCTGCTTCATAGTCTTTGCCTTAAACGTTTATTAAAGTTAGTTTATTGTAAGTAACCAAAACTAAAACTGCATGAGGCATTTTGGGTTTATGTGCCTTATCGGTTAAGATTATGGAAACGCTGCTTACTGTATGGATGGTATAACAAACTGCTCAATTGAGTTATTTCCTCATTTGCCATGTTGGTGTTTTGTACTGATAATCTTTTTATGTCATCAATGAGTATCTGATCCAAATAAAGGCTCCAGTCATCAGTACCCGTAAGAGACGCAAGAACTTGCTTCTGTTTATAAAATGCATCTGTCATTTTACCCGACATGTTATCATTGGACTTGTTGATACTTTGGCTTATTTCTGGCAATGCACACAACTCAGAACATACTGCAGCAAAGAAAGGATACCAAACAAATGCATAGGGGTCTGTCGGAAGGTTTTTAAGATAATAATATCTTTTGTCCGCTATGTTGTCATATTGTTTTCCCTTGTCTGGATATTCCACATATACCTGTCGTGCCAACCTGTCTGTGGTCAGCATTTGAAGTATCATGTAAAGATGAACCCTGTCCATGTATAAGGTCGATTCCAGAGGAGACAGCCTGTAGTGCCAGCATACATATTTGGCAAATGACAGTTCCTTTTCATATCCAGCCGACAAGTCTGCCATCTGACATTCATATCCTAGTGTCTTGAATCCTTCTACGGCATTGTCCACATATTCAGAATAGCTTGAAAGAAGCCCAGGGACATTGGCGAGCCTTTCTGCTGATACTCCTGCTGATTGTTTGGTGTACAATACTTCAATCCCTGAATCTTTGCTGTATATTTCTGCGAATATATGGTCTCCTGGACATGCGAGCAGTGGCTGCTTATATGACTGTCCATAGAACCTGGACTGTCTGAAGTCAAAAATTTGTGGAGCCTGCATTTCAAATAACATGTAGAACCTCCCATCGGCCCCGACCTCGGCATACTGGTCTGCACTTTCAAACGGACCGGGAATACTGGTTATATAGTTGGCGTATATCGTAGTTCCCATGCGGTTTGGAGAAGTATGTACACGGCCTTCAATTATGACTTCTTTATTTATAAATAGCGATGGATTAATATCACCATTTAATGGTTCTACATCTGGAATATCCGCCGGAATATCTTTGTCGTGTAGCCCATATAGCGAAAATAATCCTGGCATACAGACATCAAGATACCGGTTATCTTCACCTACCGTTTCAAATGAAACGGAAAAATTCATGCGCTGGCCTGAGTATAGTATGTAAATCGAATCTAACTCTATCCCCGTGCTGCCTATAGGATGTCTTCTGGAACCGTCGTCTCCTACAATATATATTCCATGGCCTATACGGAACTGTGGCCCGGCATCCTTGCGGACTTTAAAGTGTACCGTTGTTGACTGAGGGGCATAATCGATGCACAAGACATCTACCTGTGATCGATAGTCAAACAGGTAATCAGGGTTCTTGATGGGTGTTGCCTGTGAATCTATAAAAAAGAAAAACAAAAGATTCAAAAGCATATAATAACTTGTAGTCGTCTTCATATCAATATAAATATTTAATCTTCTATATAAGTCCAATATGTATAATTCTTAACATCAACAGAAAACACGATGGGAATGTTGTTTGAAGTAAATGTTGATATTGTTTCGCCGTTAGAGTTATAAGTGTATTTCGTATAGCGCAGATTCAGCTGTGTTGTGATTGTTGCTGTCCAATATAAATGATCCCCTGTCGGGGTCGTGCTTGCAGAATTTGCAAATGTTGGGGTACCGAGCAACTCATATCGTATTGTGTCTATGTCTGTCGGCATCTCTATTGTTAAATTATGATTCTCATCATATATATCCTGATGGACAAAAAGTGTACTAAATAAACCATCATCCCATTTAAACGTCACTTTTGCCGTAAAGCCAGTGATACCATCCACCGTTTCAGTAGATGACACTCCACTGTTATTACATTCATGAATCCACAATGTATAACCATATTCATCTGCGCCGCTTCCACCGCCACCGCTCACATCCACCCCTGCCCGAGTCAGCATGGGTGCATGAGTGTGCAAGTACTCTGGTGAGCCCTCCCAGTCATCGTCAGCCGAGCAGGCAAAATAAGTCGTAATTCCAATCATTGCCACTATCACTGCACAGGGCAGCAGTAGCATCGGTGTCTTCTTTTTCTGTTTCATAGTCTTTTTGTTTTAATTGATCTTTAATTTAAGTTTATTGTATATATCTATAATCTAAAACTGCATGAGGCATCCTGCTCCTGTATCCTCGTCGGGTTTCAGGAAGTATTAACATGCTTCGGTACTTACCGACTCCATCATTAGGATTATTTAGCTTGTTTAGATGTATAATCAGCATAATATACATCGAAGCACTGCCTGCTGTATGGATGATGCAACAGTTCTCGCACAGACGATATATTTGCCTTGTCGTCTAAATCAACACCTTCCATTCGGAAAAAATCCTGAACGATGAGCAGTTCTAGCATTAGGGTTTGGCCTTTCCATCCTGCCACTCGCTCAAGGGCTTCCTTCTGCATATCTATTACTTTTTGCAAACGGTCAGCATCATCAGACTTTACCTGACTGATACATTGCTGTATCAGTGCAGTCTGGTATAGCAGCGACGGAATCATAATCATTCCCTGGACAGTAGCAAGTATGGTGCTGTTCGGATCTATGTTCTTGAGATAGGAATAATCCATCCTGTCAACAATTTCTGTGTATTGTTGCCTTTTGAACGACAACTGTGCCGAGCGGGTCTCATCCCATGCCGCATTGTCGGTCATAAGTAGCCATTGGATATATTGGGAATGAACTTCTCCAAGAACGAGGGCTGTCTCGTATGATGAAAGTTGGTAGTGCCAGCATACGTAGTCTGCGAAATCCAATGCCATTCGATATTCGGCCATAAGATTATCGTATTGCTCACGGTAACTGCTTCGTGTGAACCGCGACGACGACTGAATGTTGGACAGGTATTTATTCGTGTCAAATCCGTAGGAGGGCGCGTAACCTAACTTACCGTATGTATCGTGACCAGACATGTTGTTAAGCACAATGTCACTTCTGACGTAGGAATCGAAGAGTTCGACTGACAACTTATCGCCAGGGCGGGCATATATCGGTCCATAAAAACCATGCTTGTAAGGCTGGAGGAACCATAAAACCTGAGGGGCATACATAGGGAATGTAATTCGGAAATGCCCGTCTGCATCGACCTTTGCCGACTGTGAGTTTCTCTGGTTTGGCAGGTTGCGTGGAGCAATATAATTTATCTGCACCACATCGCCCAGCTCTTTGCCAGGGTCATGAAACGTGCCCTCAATCTCTACATCACGCATTTCGAAAAATGAATAGTCCGACTCAACAGGAGGGATGTTACCCTCTGCCCTTGGGACTGTGAGTTTAAAATCTTGGGCGTGAAGGCCGAAAATGGAGAAGATGCCTGGAGCACGCACATCAAGTACTTTGTTTGATATACCCACAGATTCAAACTCAATGCTAAATGACATGGAACGTCCATTACCTAAGATATACTCCTTGCCAAATTCAATGCCATGCACATTCTTTGCATGCCTACACAGGCCGTCGTCACCTACAATGAATATGTTTGGACGGATAGTCAGCGGCTGTTCAAGATGCCTGCTTGTGGAGAAATACACTGTCGTTGACTTCTTACCGTAGTCTATGCTCGTCACATCTATCTGACAGCCTGTGGTGCGTAGCCATATAGGCTCGGTGATGGTGGTGCCCCATGCGGACAAGGTACAGCACACCATTATGGCCATTATCAGTTGTCTGAATTGCATGCTATTCATCTTCATTGTCGTTTTGATTGTTATTAATATCGTCTTGCGTAGCCCATTGAGTCTCATTTTCATCGATGTTATCAATGATCGATGGTAACTGCCAGTGAGTATATTTAGTAATGTTTGTACAAAATTCCATGCCTATAATGCTTATTGGTTCAATTCTGTCATAATGACCATTTACGTAGTTGATATATTTACTACCCGTCACATTTACAAATGCATGCAAAACTAGTGTAGAGTCGGGATATTGGCCTGCAGCAGGACAATATGCAGATGTAACCGTAGTCGTAAGATTACGATAAATATTTCCATCATAATCCATAAACACTCCTTGAGCAGACACATATATGGCTCCAGCTATGCCTTCAGTCCAGGTGAAGTTCATTGCCAATAAAGGTCCTGTGGTACCATCAATGTATTGTGAATCAGACATCTGAGAATCATTTGATATAAATAAAGTAGCACCTATTCCATCTCCCACGACATCCACCCCTGCCCGAGTCAGCATGGGTGCATGAGTGTGCAAGTACTCTGGTGAGCCCTCCCAGTCATCATCGGCCGAACAGGCAAAATAAGCCGTAATTCCAATCATTGCCACTATCACTGCACAGGGCAGCAAGAGCATCGGTGTCTTCTTTTTCTGCTTCATAGTCTTTGCCTTAAACGTTTGTTAAAGTTAGTTTATTGTAAGTAACCAAAACTAAACTGCATGAGGCATTTTGGGTTTATGTGCCTTATCGGGAAACAGATTTATTAGTATATTCGCCACACACTGTGTCAAAACACTTTCTGTTGTATGGATGGTGAATCATCTCCCTGACCCTTGTGATTTGTTCAGAATCCAATTTATAGCCATTGCTTTGCCAGTAGCCTGTGACCCCGGACACGATGATTCTTTCCATGATGAATGATTCCTTTGGCCAACCGGTAATATCGTGCAACAGATTCTGTTGTGCCTCTATAATTTCCAGCCAACGGTTGGGTGTCTCAAGAGATACAGAATCGAAAACGTCGCTTAATGGTTTTAGTCCAACCATTACCTCTGGCTCGTCAGATAGGGGCATTATCAGAAAAGACGTATTGTCGGGGCTTATCAGACGAAGGTAGTCGAAAGTCCTTGAATTAAACCATGCTTTATATTTATTTCGTTCTCCTATGTCTTGTGCCTCACGCATTTGTGTCTGCAAGGCCTGATCAGAAGTCAGGAACGTCCAGAGTAACATATTTCGTACGTGCTGAATATAATACAGTGACTCTGCAGGTGAAAGACGGTAGTGCCAGCATACATAGTTAGAGAATTCCATCATACGGTGATATTCATCCATCAGGCACTGCATGTGCTGCGGATATGTCATTTCAGTGAAGTGTGACTTAATGTTGTTTCTGAAAGGAAGCGAAGAATATATGGTTCGCGGGGCATTACACAAGCGGATATATTCATCGCGGCCGCTTTGGTTAGTGTAGGCCAAAGCCACTCCGTCTTCTTGTCTGTACAGATGAACATTCAGCTTGTCGCCTGGACGTACCATGACACTCCCACAGATTAATTCTCCGGAACGGCGACTGAGGAATTGTATCAACCGAGGAGAATTCAATTCGAACTTCATCTTGAAACATCCGTCTGCATCACATTGTGCATACTGTGGAGAAAAATCATAGCCGGCAGACCTGTAGGGGGTATAGTCTGCATATACAATCTGTCCGGAAGGATTACCAACATGGAGCACTCCTTCTATTTCAGCAAATCCGTCTTTATAGTTGTCTGCAATGTCTTCTGGATTGATGTCTGCTACCTCTGCCTGCGGTATGTTTACCGTGACGTTCTTGTCATGAAGCCCATAGAGGGCAAACTGACTTGGAGAGCATATATCCAGACAGGTGTTCCCCTGACCGACAGGCTGGAAACTTATGGAAAAAGTCATGTGCTGACCACTACATAGCACATATAAGGAATCAAGTTTGATTCCAGATACAGCTATGGTATGGCGGCGCTCCCCGTCATCACCTACGATATAAATTCCATGACCGAACCGGAATGTAGCACCTGTATTCTTGTGTGTCTTGAAGTAAACGGTCGTGGCCTTATCCTCATAATCTATCTTGGTCACAGATACGGGGCTGTTGCTGGGATAGACATATAAAGGAATTACATGACTTACACTGCTCCCAAAGGTGTGAATGGAAGCAAATCCGCAGACAACTGCCATTATATATCGCAGGATAATATGGCTGATGAAATAGTATCTTTTCATAAAAACTTATTTTTTGTGATTCTTAATGTTCCTGAATATGTGCGCTGGATGATGCTTCCCTCGCCTGTATCCTCATTTGGGTTATGTTTCATTTATCTATCATATTCCCTTCATAAAAAGTGTCTATTTGTTTCAATAGGTATGGGTTAGTTATTTTCTTTCTTGCAGCTTCATACAATTGTTTTAGCTCTTCTGCATGTGCAACTCTGTATTTTTTTATGTTTTTACAACTGGTGAACATGACATTCATGGAAAGGATTACATTGTACTGCATAAGCAGCGACTCATTATCCCATCCTGTAAGTCTGTGGATAACGTCCATCTGCGTCTTGAGCATGCGTTCGCAATAGTCCGCCTCGGTTTCCAGTATGCTGTCGCATCGTTTCTTGGCAGGATAAGAGTCAAACAGATGTGACAATGAGCTGCAATACTCTCCATATATCAGTGTAGGGCTGTCGGGCAGAATGTCACGGGTGAGGGTATAGAACCTGTCGACAAGTATATCGTCAACCCTTGCAGCTATGTCTGCCAGCTGTGGCGACGTTTCCTTGGCATATACCATATTGCAGAGCCTTGCTCCCAGTTCGCAGAGCATCCATCCGTAATACATTTCAGTACTCTCCAGATACAGCCGGCTTTCGAAGGGAGAGAGACAGTTGTGCCAGCACATATAGTCGGCAAAATGCATGTTAGAGGCATAGTCGTCCATCAGTATCTTCCAGTGTTCTTCAGGGCTGTATTTGCTGAATGCCTGATTTTGTTGTCCGCTCTGGGGCTGCAAGTTTGAAATATAGTTGAAACTCATCTTCCAAGTGCCTACATGTATGTTTGCCAGCTTTGGACAGGCATATTCTCCGTTGCGGTTTTCAACTTTGGTCTCGGTGCCGTCATTTCCGCCATAAATATCTACATACAGATGGTCGCCAGGACGGACAAACAGATATGCCAGACTCCTGCGGGTGCCTGCATCGTCCAATAGAGCCAGTTTCGGGCAGGAAAGAGTGAAACGCATCGAAAAGTGTCCCGACTCATCGACGGTGCACACCGGCTGTTTCTCACCGGTAGTCGTACGCATCAGGAAAAGGAGGGTGGAGCCGTTACTGCCACCGCCATGTATCACACCTTCTATCACTGTCTCCTGAGGCTGAAAAACCTTGTCATCAGGGTGGTAGGACTGACTGTAGCAGTCTTTTGCACTTGGGATGTTGAGCACGGTGCCAGAATCGTGAATGCCGTAGATACTGAAATGACCCGGATTGATTACGTCTAATGCGCTGTTGTGTTCATCCACAGGCGTGAACGCTACAGAAAACGACCGCGGACGTTCCCTCTCTATCTGATATGTTGAATCAAATGATATACCTTCGGCACGTATGGCATGATGCCGCTCGCCTTTATCATCTATAAGATATATTCCATGATTGACAGCAAAAATGGAGTCTGTCTGCTCCGTAGTTGTAAATGAAATGATTGTAGCTTGAGGTGTATATACCACACTCTCTATATTAACCTTTCCGAGATTAAACAGACAATCTATTTTTTCTGTTCTATGAGCTTTGCCTGCTGTGCATATAGTCAGCAACAATAGAATAATTATAACGTTTGACTTCATATCATTTATAGTATTTTAATATTTCAGTGTATTCTGTCACGTCGGTGGTAAAAGAAATACTATTATTAATTGTGTCAACATGGAGACTGTTGTTAATAAATCTTTCACGTCGGTAATTGGCAGATACCGTTACGTTTAAGGTTGCATTTGCCGAACTTGGTAGTGTACCAGATACTGTTGGAGTTGTATGGTCTTGATAAGAAGAGTTAATCAAAGTATATGTGGTATATCCAGGTCCCAGACATGAAGAAGGCAAAACTACATTAACAGAGAATATAGAGTTGTTAACCAGTCGGCCATTGGTGCTGCTTAAAGTAAATGTAGCGGTTCCATCGTTGCCAAACACACTGGCGGTGGCACTGCATACTGAGAAATCTGATTTAAAGATAAGGGCATATGTTGTGTCCCCATCTTCGCCACCGCTCACATCCACCCCTGCCCGAGTCAGCATGGGTGCATGAGTGTGCAAGTACTCTGGTGAGCCCTCCCAGTCGTCATCGGCCGAGCAGGCAAAATAAGTCGTAATTCCAATCATTGCTGCAATCACTGCACAGGGCAGCAAGAGCAGCGTTTTGTTTGTTTTCTGTTTCATAGTCTTTTTGTTTTAATTGATCTTTAATTTAAGTTTATTGTATATATCTATAATCTAAAACTGCATGAGGCAGCCCTCGCCGGTTTCCTCGTCGGGTTTCAGGAAGCCGAACGGATTGCCGAGTCCTTCGTCGAAGAATACCGTCCAGCGGGGCAGACGCACATCGAGCAGGTGGAAGTCGGGACGGAAACCTTTATTCCCGAGTCCTTCGTCATATTCCCGGTATTCACCTGTCGTGGGATTGAAACCCCACAATATGGCTTCACCTGTCAGGGCATGCCATCTATGGTCGGAGCCCCAGTAGTTGGTGGTAATGGTTCGGCGCAACGCCGGTGCCTTCAGCTGGTCACGGTATGCCAGCCTGAACAGGATGGTATCGCCCGAAAGGTCGTAGGGCCGGATACGGTCTTTGATGTCGGCAATGCCATCATCGCCTACAAGTGTGAATGCCGGTCCGAATGTACTTATGCTGTCGCCATTGACGTATCCCAGGCGGTACCACTGGCGTATTGTAGCATCATGGAAACGCACGCTGTCGCCGTCAACCAGACCTTCCCTCACGGGCAGCCACTTCCAATTGTGGAAACGGCAAAGGAACAGGTATCGGTGTAGCCTGAGGCTGTCGGGCACAGGCACGGAGAAGTCGAAGGTACGGCACATCTTGGATGTGACATCTGAAAGAGTCACAGGCCATGCCTGCTGTCTGAGTGCGGCTTTGTCGCCGTATATGTCATACAGGTCAAGCCTGTTGCTGTCAACCTCATAGTCGTATTCCCATACCCTCCATGCCGCCATCGTATCCTTTGGCTCACCCATATAGATTAACGTATCGCCGACACTGAGGCGGTAATCACGTTTATTCGTTCCAATAGCAGGGAAAAGCACCGTGGAATGTGTCACTTCGGTAAACCGCCAGTGGATTTCCATCATGGCACATGGTATGCCACATGCACGCATGGCGAGGGTGGTATAGTGCGCACAATTGGCACATTCCAGCCAGTGGAGCTGAAGAATAAGACTTGGGGCAAGGAGGTCGTGGGCAAAGGGACCCATACTTCCGCCATACTCAACATCGCGGCGTATCTGACGCATGAGGTAGTCGACTACCTGTCGGTGGGAGGTCGGGTCGGACACAGAGTCCATTATCGAAGGCTCGTAGCGTTCCTTCAGCATACGGCGCCAACCGCTCAGCTCCTCGTCACCGTTTCTGTAAGGCAGTATGTATTTACAAAAGTCGTCGAAGGAGACATCCCTTGCCCAGGGCTTACTCCATGAGTCGAAGGCCAGATCTATATTCTCGCGCAGGAAGTCCTCGGAGACGGTGTCCGAATCCCATACCACGGCTCCTTTGGTAATAGAGTAACCCATACTGTCAAGATACGCTTCGAATACAGAGTCTTTCTTAGTTTCCGGACTGTCAAGAATGTCGGTATATGAGACTGTGAAAGGCTTATTCAGTTGCCGGCATTCACCGTAATGCCACATAGCATTGTCGCGCAGGAACTCTGCGGCACGCATCTTCAGGGTGTCGCCCTCGCTGCGGTAGTAATCGACTACACGCTCAAAGGCCGTCTCCTCCTGCACCGCTGTGCAGGAGGGAAGGACGGCGAGAAAAACAATTACTATCAATGTACCTATGTGTTTGCAGTTCTCCAAATGTAGTCTCCAATTGTAATCTGATTTATGCATATACTTTACTTTGCTGTTATAATAGGTTTTCAGCTGCCCAAGAAACGTAATGGACCGAACTTTGCATGCCGAGGAATTATGTTTTCAGCTGCCCAAGAAACGTAATGGACCGAACTTTGCATGCCGAGGAATTATGTTTTCGGCTGCAAAGTTCGGGATTATTTTCCGTTCCTGCAAGAGTTTGAGGTCTATTTCTGTTTTTCGTAAATAGCTGATAATTTGCATGAAGACTAAAATCGAGGTCTATTTCCGCATTACACATACCAGAAAAGCATCAAATATCGGGCATGAGTTGGAATTTTGTCACTTATTGTATTCGGAACAAAAACGCCAAATCGGTTAGGATAGTGGTTTCTCATAACCGATTCGAGCAACAAAAGAAAGACGCACCGTAGCATGGGTGCTACGATGCGTCTTGTCTTGGTTTTGTGTGTTTAGATTGCTTCTTCCTTCACGATTGCAATCTTGCCTCTGTAGTATCCACATGCGGGGCATACAGTGTGGTAAACATAGAACTCGCCGCAGTTTGGACATACTGCCAATGTAGGAGCAACGGCTCCGTCATGGGTACGACGTTTGCGACTTCTGGTCTTCGATTGTCTTCTTTTAGGATGTGCCATAATTATGTCTTTTCTTTATTTGTTTGTTTATTCGTCGGCAGCTGTGTCATCTTCCTCCTGCTCGTCGGCTGCAAGATGTGAACTGAGCACTTTGAGCATCTGCTCATCGCACTGTCCTGGTTCGTGAACCCGCTTTATTGGCAGGCTTAGCACGATGAACTCGTAGATGAATTGTGATATGTCGATATATCCGTCGGTTTCGGGTATGATGACTGTATCGCCTTCGTCGGAGTATTCATCGCCCAGCATCACTGCCAGTTCGTCGTCGGCGTCGATGGGTATTGTCACATCGGCGAGGCAGCGGTCGCACGGAACTGCTACAGTTCCTACCGAGTGTATGTGGATTACATACCTGCGAGTGTGTGCACTACCGCTCGTGTGCACCGTGGTGTGTATCTGCCCATGCTCGACGAGTCCGTCGATTGAGTGGAAGAAATCGTCATCGATGTCGTAACTGGTGCTCCAACCGTCGATGGTGCTTGCCAACAGGTCTATTCTGTATTTATTATTCAGCACGGAGTGTGAAGCGCTTGAAGTCGGTTACGGTCAGTTCCTTGTCAACGCTCTGCAGATACTGAGCAACGCTCACCTTGCTGTCGTCGATGTAAGCCTGGTCGAGCAGACAAGACTCTTTGTAGAACTTGGCGAGCATACCCTGAGCGATGTTCTGAATCATCTGCTCTGGCAGGTTTGCAGCCTTTTCTTCTGCAACTTTAACCTTGATTTCGCGTGCCATCTGTGCCTGCTCGGGAGTGATCCATCCCTTAGCCATGTTCGACTCGATGTGGTCGTCGCTGTCGACGTGTGCGGGGTTGATGCCGGCCTTCTTGATAGCAGCCTCAACAGCCTTGTTGATTTGGTTCTGCTTTGCCTTCTCGATGTCGGCAGCCAGCTCTGCGTCCTTTACAGACTGAGGTACTGACTTCTCGTCGAGAGCCACAGGAGCCATAGCTGCTACCTGCATAGCGATGTTCTTTGCGATAGCCTCGTCGCATGGGCGGTTGAGGGCTACGAGTGTGCAGAGGAAGTTCTGGTTCATGTGGTTGTAAGCGCATACATATTCGCCTTCAACTACGTTGTAACCGTCGAGTTCCATCTTCTCGCCTGTAACGCCTGAACGCTCAACCACTGCGTCGGGAACTGGTGTTCCGTCGATGCTGAGAGCTTTTACCTCGTCAAGAGTCTTGCAGCGGTTAGCCACAGCGAGGTCGAGTATCTTTTGAGCCAGTGCCACGAAGTCGGCATTCTTGGCTACGAAGTCGGTTTCGCACTTGAGTGCAATCATTGCGGCGAAGTTGCCGTCAACCTTTGCAAGCACACAACCCTCGGCAGCTTCGCGGTCTGAGCGCTTTGCTGCTACGAGCTGTCCCTTCTTGCGAAGGATTTCCATTGCTGCCTCCATGTCGCCGTTAGCTTCTGTGAGTGCTTTCTTGCAGTCCATAAGTCCGGCCTGTGTCTTCTGGCGGAGGGCATTGATATCTGCTAATGAAATAGCCATAATATATTCTGTTTGCGATGTTTGTATTTAATATAAAATATTAATGTGTAATTTAGGAGAGCGTGGCATGACTGCTTATTCAGCGCTCTCGGCAGGAGTTTCTTCTGCAGCTTCTGTTGCAGGAGCTTCTTCTGCTACCGGTGCATCTTCAGCAGGTGCATCCTCAGCCTTCTTTGCCTTGCGGGCACGACGTGGCTTCTCTTCCTTTGCTTCAGCAGCCTCAGCTTGTTCGCCAGCGGCTTCCATGTCGATCTTCTCAACCTTGCGTTCTTCGAGTCCTTCGGCAATTGCATCGCAGCATGCGCCTACGATTACTTCGATTGACTTTGAAGCATCGTCGTTTGCTGGGATAACGAAGTCGATGTTTTCGGGGTTTGAGTTGGTATCTACGATTGCAAATACGGGGATTCCGAGGCGGTTGGCCTCGTGAACGGCGATGTGCTCTTTCATCACGTCGACAACGAAGAGGGCTGATGGCAGACGTGTGAGGTCGGCAATTGAACCGAGGTTCTTCTCGAGTTTCTCGCGCTTACGACGAATCTGGAGGTTCTCACGCTTCGAGAGTTTGTCGTATGTTCCGTCGGCAAGGAGTTTGTCGATGTTTGCCATCTTCTTCACAGCCTTACGGATTGTAGGGAAGTTGGTAAGCATACCGCCTGGCCAGCGCTCGATGACGTATGGCATGCCGGCAGCCTGTGCCTTCTCGGCCACGATGTCCTTAGCCTGCTTCTTTGTAGCGACAAAGAGGATACGCTTGCCCGACTTGGCAATCTGCTTCAGTGCGTCGGCTGCAACGTCAATGCTGTCTACGGTCTTGTTGAGGTCGATGATGTGGATACCGTTACGCTCCATGAAGATATAGGGAGCCATTGCAGGATTCCATTTTCTCTTGAGGTGGCCGAAGTGGCAACCTGCTTCCAGTAGTTGTTCAAAGTTTGTTCTTGACATAGTTTGTTTCTTTGATTTGTTTGTTTACTTTCTTTTTTAAGTTTTCTTGTAACCCAACTCTCGAGTAACCGGGGAAAATAATGAATAATGAATAAT
>JAFUSD010000103.1 GCA_017480685.1 Bacteroidaceae bacterium | reverse complement strand
GCCAGTTCCACAGCATGTCGGGGGTGATGTTAAGTGAACTTGAGGTGGCCGACTGTGTGAATATGGTAATGAATAGCGTCGATGTGCTGAGCAACTTCAGCAAGCCATAGCAGAGTAAGAGCCCGAGAATGCCGCCCAGGCAGGTGAACCACAAGTTCTGTGTCAGCACCTGGCACAGCAATGTGCGGTTCGTCGCCCCGAATGCCTTCCTTACTCCCAGTTCGGCCAGGCGCCCTTCCATCATGCCCGACACCAGCGCACTCATGTTGATGGCAGGCAGCAGGAGCAGCAGTAGCATGATGAGAGCCGGTATCCACAGTTGGTTGAGATAGTCGGCCGTGCTCTCGTTGTCAGCATCGAAGAAACTGAGAGCAAAGAAATAGTGCGACCGTGCACGTATCACCCAATCCACTTTGCCCGACGAGGCAGGAGTTTGTTCGCTGATGTATGCAGCGCGATAGGGTGCCAACTGGTCGAGCAGAGTCTGACGGGTGCTGCCCTCCTTCAGAAGACACCTCACCTCCATATATCCTGCATAGGGGAAACCGTGCAGCGAACCCATGCTGAACGCATCTTTGTTGGTGTAGGGCACGTATATGTCGGCCGACGACTGCGGCAACATGTTGCTACCGGCGCGCACCACTCCCGTGATGCGGAATGGCTTGTAGCCCAACAGCACGGTGCGACCTGCCACCCGTGTCTCGCCGTCGAACAGCTGACGTGCCAGCTGGTCGGTGATGACCACACAATCCTCGCCATCCTCAAACTGCTGTCGAGTGAACGCGCGTCCATCTATCCACTCCAGTTCGTACATGCGGAAGAAAGCCGTGTCGGTACATATAGGGCGCACATCGACCGTGCGCTTCCCTACGGCTGCCGATGCAGGGTTGAGGCTACCGACGACATGCATCATGCTCACACCCGTAGCCACCTCCACACAATCGAGGCGGGAGAACACATCCTCTATGGCACGCTTCGAGTATCCGCCGCCGAATGCCTCGGCATTGAAGTCGCCACTATAGAAGCGCCCCGTGACATAAACGGTACGGTCGCGATGCAACTCGGGATATATCTTGCCCACCATCACGTGTATGACGAAGGCCACAAGCAAAGCCGTAGATACTGCCACGGCGGTGCCGAGGAGGTAGAATACCTTCAATGAAAACGTAGTCTTATTCATCTTTCAATGTCTTTGTTATGTCTTGCCGGCAGATGTTCCATGCAGGGATGGCGGTGCCGGCCATTACCAATAATAATATAATAAGGTATATGATGGTGGAGAGAACGGCGAAGTGTGTCCAGAAGTCGTTGAACCACAACTCGGCTTCGTGGTCGTTGGAATAGAAACCCTTCGACAGTGCTATCTGCAGGTATATGATGCAACCCACGGCCACGCTGACGGTTGTCATCACGAATGCTTCGCTGATGAACATGCCGAACACACGCAGTCGCATGGCACCGAAGGCGCGCATCACTCCGGCTTCTTCGCTGCGCCTACGTGTGTGCATGAGCAGTGTACCCACCACACCGAATGCCACGTTGACGCCGAAGAACAGCGCTATGAGCAGGTTGCGACGGTTTTGTGTCACGATGCCATAGCGCTCAAGGGTGTTCGACATACTTTCGTCGCCGGTCATCACCGAGCGTACATACACATTCCCAGCCCGCAAGTCCTGCTCAAACCACCGTCGGTATTTCTCGACAAATGCAGTGGCCGACACTCCCTGCCTGAGGCGCAGGATGAACGACGAGTTGTCGCGCGCCATGCCCTGGCAACGATATACCACACATGGATAATCGCCCAACGGCGTGTGACGGAAGTCTTCAACTACGGCACGTATGTTGTAGTAAGTGTCGTCAAGCACGAATTCGCCGTTTTCCATTCTCCCTCCCCTGTGACTCATCACCCTGCGTCCGCTCACATCGGTGGTGCCAAACATCTTCATTGCAGCCGTGCGGGTGATGATGATGTCGGCGTTGTAGGCGGCGCTGTCGGTGAGGTGCTCTTGTGGCACTGACGGTGTGAGCGACTGTATGCCGAATGCCTGAAACACACGGCTGCCGACGTAGAAGTCGCGATTCCAGCACACGAGGCTGTCGCCGCTGTCGAGGTAGTAGGTTGACCCCGTCAGTGAGGAGCCATGGAAGAGCGGTGCTCCACCTTCCTCGTGCGCTCCATCTCCTCGTATTCGGCAATGATGGAGTCCATTTCTGAAAGGAAAGCCGTGTCAATCCTCTCTTCTTGTGCATATACAGCAGACAGGGAGAACAGG
>JAFUSD010000102.1 GCA_017480685.1 Bacteroidaceae bacterium | reverse complement strand
TCGGCGGCTTCTTTTCCACGTCTTATCATCTCTGATATCTTGCGTGTTGTGAAGCTTGCTGCATCGAATCCGTGCAGGTCGGGGTTTATGTAGATGTCGGCATCCTTGCAGTTGGTGCTGTATTTTTGCAAGTCGGGTCGGTTTATGAGCCAGCCTATCATGCGGGTAATGGTGTTGTGCCCCGTGCGGTCGTAGTCTTCGCGTGGTTCTCTGTGGTTTTGGGTGAGGTCGATTGCGATGACTATGTCGGCTCCCATCTGCCTTACGACATCTACTGGCAGATTGTTGAGCAGTCCGCCGTCTACGAGTAGCATGCTATCCACTTCTACGGGCTTGAATGCTCCTGGTATTGCCATGCTGGCGCGCATTGCCAATGGCAGGTTGCCGTTGCTTATCACTACTTCTTCCATTTTGCGTATGTCGACGGCTACACAGCTGAACGGTATGGGTAGCTGGTCGAAGTTTATGTCGCCTCGGTGGCCTGTCATGCTGTCGAGCAGGCTGATTATGTTGTCGCCATGTATGAGTCCTACGGTTCGTGTGTGCTTTTGTGGCGCATCGGACGATTCGGCTGTTCTTGCTGGTTCTCCGGTCTCGGTGTGCTGTCGTTTGCGCAGTATGGGGAATCCGAAGACGTATGATACGCCATCGATTTCTTCGTAGGGTTTGCCCGCCAGTTCATTCTTGCGGTCAGACAGGAGGTCGAGCCACGACTGCTGGTTGAAGAGTGAGTCCAGATCGTCGGCTCGATAGCCAATGCTGTATAGCCCGCCAATGATTGAGCCGATGCTTGTGCCTGCTATGTAGTCAATCTTTATTCCTTCTTCTTCCAGCACCTTCAGCACTCCAATCTCGGCTGCTCCTTTTGCACCGCCGCCACCGAGCACGAGTCCGATTTTTGGTGGAGTGCTTGTTGCTTTGTGTTGTGCTTGCATTGGCTGTGTGCCGATGGTTGCTGCAAGCATCAGTATCAGAAGTGCGGTGTGTAGGTGTGTGGTGGCCATTTCTTATATCGATAGCTCGTCGAGCACTGTCATGAGGTCGGGGTCCATGCGCTTCTTGCCTTGAATGGCCCTGGAGAATGGCACATAGACTATCTCGTTGTTCTTTATCCCTATCATCACGTTGCGTTGCCCTTCCTTGATGGCTTGTATTGCACCGACGCCGAGGCGGCTGGCCAGGATGCGGTCGCGTGCCGAGGGTGAGCCTCCGCGTTGCAGGTGGCCGAGTATCGACACTCGCACGTCGTAGCCGTCGTATTCCTTCTGCATGCGCTTGGCGTAGTGCATGGCTCCGCACTTGGGGCTTTCGCTCACGATGACTATGCTGGAGTTTTTGCTCTTGCGTATGCCTCGGCCTACGTAGTGTTCGAGTTGGTCGAAGTTGGTTTGTTCTTCGGGTATGATGGCTGCTTCGGCTCCGGCTGCTATGGCGCTGTTTTGTGCCAGGAAGCCGGCGTCGCGTCCCATCACCTCGACGAAGAATATGCGCTCGTGGCTGGTGGCTGTGTCGCGTATCTTGTCGACGCACTGCATGATGGTGTTGAGTGTGGTGTCGTAGCCTATGGTGAAGTCGGTGCCGTCGAGGTCGTTGTCGATGGTTCCGGGCAGGCCGATGCATGGCACTCCGTATTCTTCGGCGAAGATTTTGGCTCCGGTGAGCGAACCGTTGCCGCCGATGACGCAGAGTATGTCGATGTGGTGTGTCTGCATCTGCTCATAGGCGCGTCGACGGCCTTCGGGGGTGGTGAAGTCGGCCGAGCGTGCGGTCTTGAGTATGGTGCCGCCACGACTTATGATGTTGCTTACGCTTTCGGTGGTGAATGGTTTGATTTCGCCACTGATGAGGCCTTCGAAACCTCGGTAGATGCCTGCCACTTTGAAGCCGTTGAAGATGGCTGAACGGGTGACGGCGCGGATGGCGGCATTCATGCCTGGGGCATCGCCGCCTGATGTGAGTATACCTATTGTTTTATTGTCCATAGTTGCGGGTGTATTTTTTTCTTCGGGGCGGAACCCCGAAGCACTGACGGTTGCGGTTTTCTTCGGGGCGGAACCCCGAAGCACTGACGGGTGCGGGGGGTTATGGGTTGATGGTGAGGGTGGTGTTGGTGAAGCGTACGTCGCGCATGAGGCCTTGGAGGCGGTTGCCCTGGGGGTCGGTGATGCCGTTCCAGGTGCAGTTGCTGATGTTGATGTTCTGCACGTTGGTTGAGTCGGTAAGTGCGTCGATATACGCTCCGTAGCGGCTGCGTTGGCAGGTGATGTTGTCAATGTATATGTTGCGCACGATGGGGTAGTGGCCTCGTTCGCTTTGTTCGCGTGGTTCGTAGACGAGGTTTATCTTCACTACGGCTTCTTTGCACTGGCCCACAGTGATGTTTCTGACGTATAGGTTTTCGGTCACTCCGCCTCGGCAGGTGTTGGTCTTGAGGCGTATGACGCGTTCGAGGTTGGGACTGTCCATGGTGCAGTTTTCGACGAATATGTTGCGTGCTCCGCCGCTTACTTCGCTGCCTATCACCACTCCGCCGTGTCCGTTGGCCATGGTGCAGTTGCGTATGATGATGTTTTGGCTGGGCTCGTTCCATCGTCGGCCGTCGGCGTTTCGTCCGCTCTTGATGGCTATGCAGTCGTCGCCGGTGTTGAATCGGCATGCTTCGATTAGGACTCCGTTGCAGGATTCAGGGTTGCATCCGTCGCCGTTGGGTCCAGAGTTTTCGATGGTTACTCCGCGCACCGTTATGTTGCTGCTACGCAGGGGGTGTATCGACCAGAATGGCGAGTTGAGCACGCTTACTCCTTCGATGAGGACGCGGTCGCACTGGTAGCATTGTATCATCTGTGGGCGCAGGCCTTTTCCTTGTCCGAATATGCGTTGCTCGATGGGTATTTGCTGGTCGCTCATCTGTAGCAGTTGGTTGCGGCTTCCGAGCGATTGTGCTTCGGGAGTGTCGGGGGTCCATCCGTATCGTGGGTTGCCACACATGGGCCACCATGCGGTGTTGCTGGCACATCCGTCGAGTGTGCCGCTGCCGGTGATGGCTATGTCGGTGGCTTGCCGGGCGTAGATGAGTGGCGAGTAGTTGATGAGGTCGAGGCCTTCCCAGCGTGTTGTGACGAGAGGGTAGAGGTGTGTGTCGGCCGAGAAGCATAGGTGTGCGCCCTCGCTCACCACGAGGTTCACCTTGCTTTGCAGTCGCAGCGCACCGGTGTGCCATGTGCCCGCGGGTATCACCACGCGTCCGCCTCCGGCTTTTGAGCATCGCTCGATGGCTCGGTTTATGGCGCGTTGGTTTGTGGCTGCATCGGCTGTGGTGGATGCTCCGTAGCGGGTGATGTCGTACACCTTATTATATAATTCGGGCGCGCGTATGGATTGCTCTATCTGGGGGTAGAGTGACTGCCATGCATCGACGGCTTGTGCATTCACGGCAAGTGAGGCCACGATTGACATTGTGGATATCAGTGTTTTCAGTTTGTTCATTGTCGTACACTTAATCTTCAAAGTCGTAGTGGTCGAGTTTCTTGCCGCATGTGGGGCAGAATATCTGATGCCGCTTGATTTCTCCGCCGCATTCTCCACAATGGTATTTATGTTTTTCGTCTGCCATAGTGATGTATTTAGTTTGTGCATGGCAAAGATATGAAATAATTGATAATTGGCAATTGACAAGTGGCGATTATTTGCTTCCGGCGTCTGTTTTTTTATCAAAATCTTGTGCCTGCATAGGTTTGCGGTGCAAAATGTGTGCAATGTTTCCGCCTATTGCCGCCAACAGCAGCAGGGTGAAAACTATGTGGTGATGGTATGGTATGCTGTGCACGAAGTCGTAGGGTGCTGCGATGTTTGCTGTCTTCAGCAGTTTTATTGGAAGGTAGACTGCCGTCTGCCCGCCCACCTCGATGAAGAAGAAGCTGACGAGAAACCGCTCTATGGCGGTCTTGATGTGCTTGGCCCGTGGCTTGGTGTTGGCGGGGCGTGTCTGTGGGTCGGGTTCGGGCATGGTGTTGTTGTGGGCTTCTTTTGAGTGTGCAAAATGTGGATTTCGGCTACAAAAGTAATGATAAATGACGAGAGAGAGAAACTTTTGCTTCGAAAAATTTGTTTTTATGATGAATAAGCTTTATCTTTGTAGTCGATTTCAGTTATTACAACTTGAATTAATACTCATGAGATTACTCAATGCTTAAACCTGTAGGTTATGAAAAGTAAACTGACTGCTACGCTTCTGTGCTGGTTCTTCGGTGTATGGGGAGCCCACAAGTTCTACATAGGCGACAAGAAGAAGGGATGGCTCTATTTCCTCCTCTTCTTTGTGTGTATGGTTAGTTGGATACCGACTCTCATCGACTTCGTCAGGCTTCTTCGCATGACCGAAGATGAGTTTCAAGATACTATAGTGCGCAATCCGGAGGAGTAGACGCTTGTTTTCCGGATTGAAATGCATATGCCGGGCTGTGCGGGAAATCGTTCCTGCATGGTCCGGTTTCTGTATATGTGTGTAGCGGTTGGAAAACGAGGATATCCTCGCAGGCAGTTGAGGATATCCTCGCGGGCCGTTGAGGATATCCTTGCGGGTCGTTGAGGATATCCTTGTTTTCAGTAATGCATGTCAGCGTCGCTTTATTTCTTGCATAGTGTGACGAAGGGGCAGTAGGTGCAGTGGCTTTCGACGGCAGTGGGAGTGAATGGCGTCGAGGGGTCGGCTATGTTGCGCAGCAATGCCTGCAGGTGTGTCTGAAATTCTTCGTGACACTGTGCCACATAGTCTGTGACGGGCTCGGAGCCTATACACACCGTCGATTTTTCGGGCTGTGTGGGTTGCTTCACGTAGAGCAGTGTGGGCGATATCGGCGGGCCGTCGGGGTGGCTGAGATGCATCACCTCGCAGTAGTAGAGTGTCTGGAATATATGGCTGCTACGCGATGTGCATGCGGGGTCGAACAGGTCGGCTATGCTTTTGGTGGTCTTGGCACGGACCGATGTCTTGTAGTCCACAATTCTGTGTACCTCATGCCCTTTGATGGTGGCGATATCTTCGCGGTCGATGATTCCGCCAATCTTCACACAGCACTCGTTTCCGCCCTGGTCGGTGAAGCGGAAGTCTTGATATAGTTTCTGCTCGGTGGCTATGATGGTAAGCGGCAGTACCTGTCGGTCGGACTCGAGTTGCTTCTTCACGTAGCGGCATATCACGTCGTGGTTCAGCATCTGTGTACCGGTGAGGTGCAGCGTGTAGTTGTTGGCTGCAATTGCTTCGTCGGTACAGCCGAGCATCTCTTTTGCAAATGCTTCGTCGACTAATCGGTGAATCAGGTAAGCCTCGTCTTTGCCTGTGGGATAGTCGGACAGTGTGAGCCGGCGCCCTCTGCGTGGGGCATAGAATCGTTCCAGCGCATTGTGGAATATGCTGCCGAAGAGGTTGTCGGCTACGTCTTCACACACTTCGTCGTCGTCGCTGAAGCTGCATATATACTGTAGGTAGAACCGCAACGGGCAGTCTATGTATGTGTTAAGGGCCGAAGGCGAGAGTGAGGCAGGCATCTCAAAACCCTTCGAGGCATTGAGTCCCGGAGATGCAGCAGCCGGCACTATGGCCGAGGGGAGCGGGCGCAGTGTCGTTTCAGAAGATATGGTGATGGTAGGGTCATACTTCAGCTGCATCATGAACCGGCTCATCTCGCCGCGGCATGACGAGTCGGTGTCGTTGTTATACACGATGCTTATGTGTCTGCCCCGCGATATGAGCCGGTAGAAGTAGTAGGCATAGAGAGCCACTCTGCGGCGTGTGGTGGTCATGCCGTATGCCTCGCGCAAGAAGTTGAGTATGAACGATGTGACGTGTGCCTGGCGTGGTAGCATTCCCTCATTGCATGAGAGTATAATCAGGTTTTCGAAGTCGAGGTTGCGTGTTTCGAGTATTCCCATAATCTGTATGCCCACTGCCGGCTCACCGTGGAATGCCACACTGCGGCTGGCGAGGGCCTGGCGCATGAGGCGCAGCAGCGTGTCGGGCGAGTCGAACTCCAGGTGTTCTTCCTCCATCAGGCGTATGAATCGCGATATGACAGTCGATGCCGTATACAGACTTTCGGTATACAGCGTCTGGCTGGAACGTATGGCCACAGCTTGCACCACCTGGTTCAGGCGCATGAGGTCGGCACAGATATTGCCGTCAGACGGACTGAAGATGTCGGCAATGAACGGCTTTCCGGCAAACCACGAACATGGCGGATAACTCTGGTTGGAGGCATTGCAGCGACTCAGGATGCCTACCGCGTCGTCTTTATTGAGCAGCCATGTGTAGGGATGGCGCAACACATGCTGGGCATAGCTGAAACGCCAGCGGCCCTCGCCGCCACGTGCAGAGGGCGACCAACCGCGATACATGAGTTCGAGTATCGAGATGATGAACGACACGACGGGCGTTTCCTGCAACGGATAGCCCATGGTGATATTCACCTGAGTCGGCATACCGTCACCGTAGGTAGGTGGTATACATTCCATGACAGATGCCAGCATGCTCTCGTCGCACAACACCACGGCAGTGCGGTTGAGGGGCATGGAGCCGTCGAGCCTCTGCTTAAGCCACGCTCCTGCATAGGCAGCCTGTGCGCTGTCAGTAGATGCCGCTACAAAATGTATCTGCTTGGAGCCGCGCAGGTTGTTAAAGAGCTCGGGCTTCTCGGAAAGGCTGTTGCCGAAGAGCTTTATGTTGTCAGATATAAACATGCCGGCCTCGGCATCACGACCATCAGTGTAACCGCTGTCGTAGTCCCAGTAGAAAAGGGTCTCGGCCTCTTCCTTCAACTTGAGGAACAAACGCCGCTCCGTCTCGTTCAGCACGTTGAACCCCACCAAGGCAAACCTCTTGCCGCCCATCAACGGGCCTGACTGAGATTTAAAAGACTCCACAACTTCGCGTTGCAACATTCCTGTGTAAGCATACCCACCATCGTGCAACATCTGGCGGAAACGCTTGTAGATGCGAGGCATCAGACGCCACATCTGCAAATAACGCTCCTGCAACTGGGTGACACTCTGCACGTTGAAGCTGCTGAATAACCTGCGGATTGCAGCCTCTTGTTCTTCGTCGATGTAGTCGAAGCGCTTCAGCTGCTCAAGGTCGGTAATGTTGGCAAACAGCTTGTCGGCATCGACCATGGCAGAGTCGAGGTCGTCGAAGTCGTTGAGCAATACCTCGCCCCACGAATAGAAATGGTCGAAACTCTCTGCCGAATGAGTCTCGGCTATATAAGCTTTATAGAGAAAGAATGTGAGCAGGACAGGGTCGGCCAGTGTGAGACTGCTCATCGACTCAAACACCTCGCTTATAGTCATGTAGTGTGGCGCCCAGAAAGGCGGAGCTACATGCTGAGCCAAGTATTGGTTCATGAAAAGGCTGGCACGCTTGTTTGGAAAGACAATCGTCAGGTCTTTCAGCTGAGTCCCGGGTTGCTTGCCCAGGCGGCGTATGATGTCGGCAGCTACTATATTGAGAAATTCCATCGTCAGAGATTGTAGTAATTGATAAAGAGGCGTGAATGGTCAGTATGCAGAAGCATCATTCACAGGTTTTGTTTTTACGCTGTTGACCACGTCGACCACCTCGCCAGTGGCTATATACCAGATGTATCCGCTTACGTCGGGCATGCGCATCTGCCGCAGCAAGTCGACATATTGCATCACCTGCTTTATGTGCCCAGATTGGGGGTGTCCGGTCTTATAGTCCACCACGATGGTCTCAGTGCCGTTGGTGATGACGCGGTCGGGACGGCGGGTCGTTATGCTGCCGTTGACATCGTTCACCACTATGCTACATTCGTTCATCACTTCCCATTCAGGCGCAAACCATCGTGCCACCTGTGCATTGTTCATGGCACGTCTGATGTCGGTCTCGATTTCTGCGCGCATCTGTGCCGACCCTATCACACCCTGCTGCTCCAAGTTGTTGAGCACAGGGTGAATGTCGGCTGCCGTGTGTATAAGTTCGAATACCTTGTGTACGATTAGGCCACGACGTATGTAGCTGTTGCGTTCGGCTGCCGGACTGTCGGGGTCGATGGTAAAGTCGCGCGATGCATTAGACTGCTTAAATTCGGCTTTGATGCCGCCGGTGCTGAACTCCACACCTATGCAACCCTGAGGCTCTTGGCTCGTTGGCTGTCCTTGCTCGGCACTACCTATGTCGATGCTTATGTCGTCGGGGTTGGCAAACGTGTCGGGATAGAGATGGAGCAGGGCATCGTGAATCACGCTGTAGGTGGTGTAGCCCTTTTCGGGACGTGTGGTCAGCACCACCAGATTGTGGGATGCACGGGTGAAACCTACGTACAGCAGGTTCAGATTGTCTACGTAGTTCTTCAGTTTCTCCTCGTTGTAGCAGGGCTTGAAGGCAGTTGAAGCCAACTCTTTGCTGAATGTAAGCGGGATGACAGGTAGTTGGAGTGTGGCATCGGTGGGCGGACACCAGATGACGGATGCAAGTCCGTCCATGTTCCAGTTGCAATAGGGAATTATGACAGTATGGAATTCCAATCCCTTCGACTTGTGTATGGTGAGCATTTGTATGCCGCTCGCTCCGTCGGCGGGTATGGTTTTAGAACCCAACTTCTCGTCCCAGAAGTTGAGGAAGCGGTCGGTGTCTGGGGCTTTGTCGTGGATGAACTTGCGCAGTTGGTCGAAGAAACAGAAGAGGTAGCTTGATTGTCCGTCGATTCTTGAAAGTTGGAATATGTCGTGCAGACGTTCACACAACTCGTAGAGGGGCATGGACTGTAGTGTGTCGGTTCTCTCCATGAATTCTGCCGGCAGTAGTTGTGCTAACTCTTCGGGTGGCGATGTGAAGAATGAATTGATGTGTTGCGGCACTTCACCCAATACGTCGGTATGGTATTTATATGCCAGTGTGCCGAGGTGGTAGCGTGTCATGGGCTTGTTGGTGGCAGACAGTGCACGTAGGGCTGTGATGATGATAGCCACTGCGGGCGATGCATCGAGCCTGAAAGTCTCGCTACTCACTATTTCGATGTCGGGAATGCAGGCTTTGAGGTGTGCAGTTATGTGTTGCAGCTCTTTGTTGTGACGGCATAGTATTGCCATCTCGTTGTATGCCACACCTTGCTCTTGATGCAACCGCATAATGTTGCTCGTTACAGCTTCCATCATCGGGTCGGCCTGTGTCTGCATCATCGGGTCAGCCTGTGTCTGCATCATCGGGTCGGCCTGTGTCTGCATCATCGGGTCGGCCTGCTTGCCTGCATTGTTCTTCATTGTTTCATACTCGGGACTGAGGTCTACAATGCTCACAAATCCGTGCTTTTGTTTCTTTGCCAGGAATTTCTGCTCTACGTCGGCGTATGCCGTCAGTATGTCGGTCGTAGTGCCTCGCGGCTGTGATGTCTCGGCATCGATGCGCATGCTCACATCGGCTGCTGCCTGATGGAAGAAGCTGTTGTTGAACTCTACGATGGTTTGGTCGCTTCTGCGGTTGGTATCGAGCGTGTTGGTCATCGTTGATTCGTCTATCTGTCCTATATGTGGGGCTTCGGTGCCTATGTGGTTAAGGATGTTCCAGTCGCTACCGCGCCAGCGGTATATGCTTTGCTTCACATCGCCCACCACGAAGCAACGGTTGCCCGAGGCTATACACTCTTTGATGAGTGGCATGAAGTTTTGCCACTGCAGTGTGCTGGTGTCTTGAAACTCGTCTATCATGATGTAGCGGAATTGTGTTGCTGCTTTTTCCATGATGAACGGCACGTCGGCATCGCTTATTATTTCGTTGAGTCTGTGTGCGGTGTCGGCCAGTATGAATCGGTTGTGCTCTTCGTTTGCTTGTCGCAGGGTGTCGTCCACCTTGCTTAGCAGTTCCATGCGTCCGGCATGGCGCAGTATGGCCGATGTGGTGGCTATGGTGGCCAGAAGTTGTTGCTCACGCATCATGAGTTGTCGCATGAATGGTGCGTGTGTGGCATCGAGTGCATTGTTTTTCATCCACTGACACATGGGGTTGTCTCTGAATGCTTTGGGCAGTTCTTTCGGGGTCTTCCCTTCGGCCACTTTAGGGAAGTAGGCATAGATGCCTGTCTTGCCTCCGACAAACTGTGAGGGGTCGAGCCCATAGTCGCTAATGCGTTTCATGAACGATTGTGCCAGTTTTGTGCGTTCTGTTTCGGCTGTGCGCTTCTCTTGGTTCAGCCGTTGTTTGTATTCGGGATAGAACTTCGGGTTGGATGTCAGGCGTCGTATTTCTTTTTCGGCTTTGAGGTAGTGCTCGTTGAAGATGTTTCGGCAGAAGTCGGTGAGTTCGCGGTCGATCTTCCAGTTCGATGGATGCTCGCTGTTCATCTTCTCGCTGATGTAGTTGATTACAGCCGTGTATGTGGGGTCGCCTTGTCGCATGTTTTCAATCATCATACCGACAGCGTCGGCCAGTGCGTCATCGCTCTCTATGTCTATGCGCAGGTTGGCGGTGAGGTTCAGCTCGCGCGCCAGGTCGCGTATGATGCTTTGGAAGAACGAGTCGATGGTTTCGATGCGAAAGTAGCTGTAGTCGTGCAAGATGGCCGACAGAGCTTGTGCTGCATTTTGGCGCACTGTGTCGGCACTGACGGTTGCTGTTATGAGGTGGCTCAGGTATGCATCGGTGTCGGATGCTCCCGATGCAATGCCATAAAGCGTGTCGATGATGCGTGCCTTCAGCTCTGCTGTGGCCTTGTTGGTGAAGGTCACTGCCAGAATGTGCCGGTAGTTCATTGGGTTCTCAACCAGCAGGCGTATGTATTCCAGCGTCAGGTTGAACGTCTTGCCGCTTCCTGCCGAGGCACGACCTACGATGAGGCTCGAAGTCGATGAGTTTGTCAGCTTTCTGTTGTTCATGATGTGGTTGTAGCTTCTATAGCTTCTATGGTTCTATAGCATCTATAGCTTCTATTTCTTTGGCTTCTTTCTCTCTTGGTACTGGTGGCTCATGGCGAGCAATTTGTAGATATCGAAAAGCAGGATGGAGGGGGTTGCAGAGCAGAGATTGGCCCTCAGTGGGCGCTGCAACAAGCGGTAGGCGAGGTGGAGTAGGGGGGTGAGGCGGTGCTTGTCGAGCCTTTCCACCGTGTCGAGCAATCGTGAGTAGCCACGCAGTTCGTCGCAGAACTCGGCTGCGGTCAGCAGGCTTTCGTCGGTCTTTTGCATGAAACGCTCGTTCGATTCGAATGTCGCGAAGCCTACAGGATTGTCGACATGCACCACCCTGATGCCTGCCTCCATGAGTTGTTTGCCGAAGCTGACGTCCTCATATCCATAGCGACGCATGCGTTCGTCGAGGGGGTGTGCCAGCATGAGTGTGCGGTCGATGATGAAGTTCGACGTATGGAAGTCACGGTTCGGATTCTCGCTTGCTACCTTCCGTGCTTCGGCGCGTTGTTCATAGATGAAACGCAGGTTGCCCTTCCATTGCGCTGCATCGGCCGTCACTTTGTATCCGCCCTGAGCCACAGGCGCTTCTATCTCTGCCCATCGGCTTATGTAGTCGGCCGATATGATGCTCATGTGGCTGTCGATGTATAGCAGTCGGCCGCCCTTTGCCTCGCGTGCCAGCAGGTTGCGCACAGCGCTGCGTCCGCGGTTGGTGTTCAGGCTGATGAGGCGGCAGTGCGGCTGTTCCTCTATCCGCTGCAGGGCAGCGACGGTGGCCAGGCATGTCGACCCGTCGTCGGCCACGACGATTTCGTAGTCGTCTATAGTGCCGCGGCTCATCACCTGGGCGCACTGACTTGCCAGGTCGCCGACCAATCGGGTGCAGTCGTCGTTGTATGTCGGTATTAGTACAGATAACGTCATCTTGATTTCGCCTCTTTCTTTGCTCCACAAAGTTACGAACATTTTTTTACATCCACAAGTTTTCACACGTTTTTTTGCACTACACAAGTCTGCCGCATCGCCACTCAGCCCATATCGCCTGCCGCGCATACACCTTATATATTATATACGTGCGCGTGCGCGAGGGAACAGTAATGGCTGCGCGTATAGAGAACTTTTGCTGCACATATACAGAACTCTTGCTTCGCGCATAGAGAACTTTTGCTTCGCGCATATAAGAATTCTTTAATTTTCGACGTAAATTTAATAATTCTCGACGTAAATTTACTGATTTTCCACCGAAAATTTAATAATTCTCGACGTAAATTAAAGAATTCCTACGTGCGCGCAACAAAACTTCCCAGCACTTGCAGGCAAATTAGTGCGTTCTTGCAGTAAAACTTTTCACGGTGAATGAAGAGCGACGCATGGAAATTTCGAGCGTTATGTTTGGCAGATGTCAGAATTATGCCCATCTTTGCACCATCGAACCAACTGTACCGGACCCGACAAGGCATCTGATGTGTGAAGTGTAGTTGCGGGGCTCGATTTTGTCGCTAATGATGTGTGGCGAACGTTTGCCATTCAAAATCTTAGTCAATTATTACCTGCGATTCAGCATTTTTTCGTAACTTTGCACGTTCAAAGTTACTCATTGATTGCGTTTCCTTAGCGATAACTGATATATTATATGCAACCACTGGCTGAACGAATGCGTCCGCAGACGCTCGACGACTACATAGGACAACGACACCTCGTGGGCGAGGGAGCCGTGATACGTCGCATGATAGAAGCGCGACGCATCGCATCGTTCATACTGTGGGGACCGCCCGGGGTGGGGAAGACCACGCTGGCCGGCATCATTGCGCGCACACTCGAAGTGCCGTTCTATACGCTCAGCGCCGTGACGAGCGGTGTTAAGGAAGTGCGCGAGGTGATAGAGAAGGCAAAAAGCAGCCGGTTCTTCGGTCAAGGAGGCAACCCCATACTCTTTATCGACGAAATACACCGCTTCTCGAAGTCGCAGCAAGACTCGCTGCTCGGTGCTGTGGAACAAGGCGTGGTGACACTCATCGGAGCCACGACCGAGAACCCCTCGTTCGAAGTCATACGGCCGCTCCTCAGCCGCTGCCAGGTGTATGTGCTCAATCCGCTCGACGAAACCGACCTCATGGAACTGGCACAGCGGGTGATACACACCGACATAAGTCTGAGGGACCGCCCGATAGAACTGCGCGAGACGAGTGCCATGATGCGATATAGTGGCGGCGATGCCCGAAAACTGCTCAACATACTCGAACTTGTGACCAACGAGGCCGACATCATAACCGACGAGCTCGTGACACAATGCCTGCAACAAAACCCGCTGGCATACGACAAGGACGGCGAGATGCACTACGACCTCATATCGGCATTCATCAAGAGTGTGCGCGGCAGCAACCCCGATGCAGCCATCTACTACCTGGCACGCATGATAGAAGGAGGCGAGCAACTCGAGTTCATAGCACGCAGGCTCGTCATCCTGG
>JAFUSD010000101.1 GCA_017480685.1 Bacteroidaceae bacterium | reverse complement strand
TGACCGAAATGACCATCATAGGCGAATACCCGAAGAAGGAGTCTTTCTTGCTGTCGTTGAGGAAGTAAGGTTGCAGTGGGCGTATCCAATCCCAATCTACGGTAGCGAGGTCGATACCGAAGAATGTGCCTGTGATAAGACCACAGATAATGGTCATACCACCAAGACAGACACCGAGCAGGCCGTAGTTCTTCAATGCCGGTTTCATTACACAAACGGCAATGCTAATTGCCAAGATGATGGCACCATAACCTGCATCGCCCATACAGAGGCCAAAGAACAGCATGAAGAACGGTGCAAACATCGGCAGAGGGTCGATGTCGTGATAGTTTGGCAACGAATACATGCGCAGTATCGGCTCAAACAGGGAGCTGAACTTGTTGTTGTGGATCTGTATTGGCACATTATCGTCGAAGTCTGGTGCAGTCAGTTCTTAATATACATGATTGTTGTCGAGATAATCGACCACAGCAGCATCTTTGCCTTCTGGCACCCATCCCACAAGAAGTCGCACGGCATCGCCTGCCAACGACTCGTGGCTGAGGTGTACACGCGAGAGGGATATGTCGTTCTCATTGGCTGTCTGTCCCTTCAACAAAGTATCACGATACTGAGCATCAACTGCCACCATGCGGTTGTGGGCATCGGCAATCTTGGCTTCCAACTCTTCTTTCTCTGCCTGGTAAGCCGACAGTTTCTTCACCGGCAACGATAGTTGCTCGGCTGTGATGTCGGGGGTGTCGGCAGAGAAGGTGACGAAATAAGTGTCCTTTGCACCTGCGTTCACAGGTGTGGCAAAATACTTGTCGCGCCACTCTGGCTTGAAAAGTTTGGATGCACATACATAGAAATTGACTCTATAGCCTTGAGCTTCGATGAGCGAGAGCTTATCCCAGTCGATGTCGCCCCAAGGTTCGAGTGCCTCGATATCCTTCTCTACAGCATCCAGCTGATGCCTGAGCGAGAGTTCCTCGGCACTGAGGTCTTCGACATATCGCATAATACCTTGAGGTGTCTTGTCGGAAATATCAAGAGCAACCTTTTCATCGGTCGGTTCGTATGCCTCACGAGCATAATCGAGCTCTTTCATTACGTTCTTGAAACGTGTACCAAGGTCGAGCGCAGCTTGCAGTTCGTCACTCGTAACGCCTTTCTGCAATTCCTCGATATGTACTACACCGATGTTGCGTATAGCAGTCAAAAACGATTCGTATTCCTTTGCTGTGACAAGGAACGTGAGTTTCTTCATATTCTGAATCATACCTCATCCTCCTTTCCTTCTTCATCATCGTCGTCAGCAATCGGAGCCTCGGCCTTACGGCGTTTCTCCTGCAGCGATTTCAGAATCTTCTGCGACGACTTCGACAAGTTCTCCTCGTCTTCCATGAAGCGTTTTATCTTGCGCACTGCTTCTTGGAATCCAGGTATCTGTACTTTCTCAAAGAGGTTCACCTTCTGTGTGGTCTTGCGACGTGCATGGTCGAGCAGTCCGAGTTTTGCCATGACGAACTCATGTTCGACCGCGGTCTTTGCAAGGCCTTGCAGCAGGTTGATACCATCGAAATACCATTTAGGAGCACTGAACAGGCCGAACGGCTGCACTTCGAGGCGGATGTTGGTGAGGATAGGCACACGTACGCCTGCTATCTTCTTCACATCCATCTCAACATCCTTGAGTGCCACGAGCGAGGTGTCGAACTCGCCCCATAAGGCATACATGGATTCATAGCCCTGAATCTGACGTTCCAGTTCCTTGTCGAGTGCAGCAGCTTCCTCTTTGCATTTCTTCACCTCAAGACGCAACGCCGTCTCCTTGCTCTTGATGATTGGCAAGGTGCGCTGTCGCATCTTCAGCTGCTTCTCTATTTGCTGAAGCGATGTCTTATTATATTGAAACTTAATCGCCATTTAGTTTTTCCAATAAATGTCGGTGAATTCCTTCTTGATGTTGACTTCCTCGAGTTTGAAATACTTTTGGAAGAGTGTCCATGTGACGTCGAGCATCTCGGTGGTATCGAGGTCGACATCGATGGCGAGCAACTTGTCGGCATAATCCTTTGCAAAGTCGAGACAGCGGTTGTCATAGTCGGTGAGGTCGAATCCGTTCTCGAGTTTGGTCTTTGCATTGGCTGCATCGGAATACAGACGAATGGCGGCATTCATCACCTGACTGTGGTCCTTACGTGTCTTCTTTCCTGCCACGAGTTGCTTCAGACGTGAGAGCGAACGGAATGGGTCGACGATGACTTTTCCGATATCAGAGTCGCGACGCAGATAGAGCTGACCCTCGGTGATATAACCCGTGTTATCGGGCACTGCATGTGTGATGTCGCCACCCGACAGTGTTGTAACGGCGATGATGGTGATTGAACCACCTCCGGCCTCGTCGGGGAATTGCACTGCCTTCTCGTAGATCTTTGCGAGGTCGGAATAGAGCGAACCAGGCATTGAGTCTTTCGAAGGAATCTGATCCATACGGTTCGACACGATTGATAGTGAGTCGGCGTATGAGGTCATATCGGTAAGCAGCACAAGTACCTTTTCATGCTTTTCTACAGCGAAATACTCGGCAGCGGCCAGTGTCATGTCGGGCACAAGCAGACGTTCCACGGCTGGGTCTTCGGTTGTGTTCATGAAGCAGATGATACGGTCGAGCGCACCTGCATTGGAGAATGTGTTGCGGAAGAAATAGTAGTCGTCGTTGGTCATACCCATACCGCCCAGGATAATCTTGTCGGCCTTTGCACGCAGTGCCACCATTGCCATCACTTCGTTGAACGGCTGGTCGGGGTCGGCAAAGAACGGAATCTTCTGTCCCGACACGAGGGTGTTGTTGAGGTCGATACCTGCAATACCTGTAGCGATGAGTTCGCTTGGCTGCTTACGAC
>JAFUSD010000100.1 GCA_017480685.1 Bacteroidaceae bacterium | reverse complement strand
TGCAATAGCAGGAGTCATGGTGCTCCATCCGGCTCCTATGCCCTCGGTGGGCGAGCGTTTCGGTAGCTTCGAAGCTGAATACAACACCAACAACGCGATGCAAAGCTATACGGCCAACATCTCGGGCAACGTGGGGATTGGTGGAAGAAATAAGACGAAAGAAGAAATACGAAGGACTAATGACGAAGAACTAAATTCGAATGACGCAGAAAGAAGGACGAATGACGAAGAACTAAATTCGAATGACGAAGCATCACTCAGTTTCCTATACGACTTGCGTCTGTCGCACAAGCAGGCTCAGCCTTACACCAACCGCTATGATGGCCGTGTACCCAATTCGCAGTTCAATCAGACCTCGTTTGGCACTACATTCGGGTTGGGTTACGACCGTGGCGAAAACCTCGTGCGACTGTCGGGTGTGTGGTTCAATCCGTCGATAGTTGAGGGCGAGCGCGATGCCGACACGGGATTGCTCGTATGGCCCGAAGTGTCGAGCCGCCATTCCTACCGTCTGACTGCCCCATATCAGCATGTGACTCACATCAAGGCCGTGTCCGACAACCGTTTAGACTTCACTACGGGCACGTTGAAGTATGTCGTGGGCTATCAGCACAACGACCGCAAGGAATATGAGGAACAAGATGTATGCGGACTTTTCATGCGCCTCAATACCATCAACTACGATGTGTCGTTCACCTCGTCGGCCATCACTGGTTGGCAGTTGGCCGCAGGTGTGGGCGGCATGTGGCAGCAGTCGAAGAACAAGGGCGACGAATATCTCATACCCGATTATCACCTTCTTGATGCAGGTGTATATGCCTCGGTGTTGCGCACTATGGGGCGGTGGAATCTCTCGGGCGGGCTGAGAGCCGACAGTCGTCACCTTCATTCTTGCAGCCTGTTCGACGAAGGTGAAGAACGCTTCACCCGTTTCACCCGCAACTTCAGCGCACTGACCGGCAGCATGGGAGTGGTGTGGAATGCTACCCGACGTCTCGACCTGCGTGCCAATATAGCACGTGGATATCGTGCTCCGAGCATCAGCGAATTGGCATCAAACGGTGTTCATGAGGGTAGTTTCAGGTACGAAATAGGTTCGACTGGCTTGAAACCAGAGTATAGCATGCAGGCCGACCTCGGTATGAACTACACCAACCATCTGCTGTCTATACAGGTGGCACTGTTTGTCAACCGCATCGACAACTATGTGTTCACCCAAAAGGTAGAAGGAGTAGTGAGCGAAGGGCTCGACACTTATCGTTACACTCAGGGCGATGCATGCCTCGTGGGTGCCGAATTGATGGTCGACGTGCATCCGTTTGACAACATGCACCTGAGCAACAGCTTCGGATGGGTCGATGCGCGCCAGTTGCATGTAAGCCGCGACGAGCGCTACCTGCCCCTCACACCCGAACCGCGTTGGAACTGCGACCTGCGCTACACCCTCCCTTCGTGGCACACCACGTTCACGGCCGGGTTTGAGCATCACTTCCGTCAGTCGCACTACTATGCAGCATACGACACCGAGACTCCCACTGCTGCCTATTCGTTACTGGGTGTCGGGGCCGGATGGTCGTGTCGTCTTGGGACTGGCAGTCTGCTGTTTGTTGACTTGAAGGTGAGCAACCTCTTGGATTGTGCTTATCAGAACCACTTGAGTCGCTTGAAGTATGCCGACTTGGATTGTGTCAGCCTTCGTCGTGGTGTTTATGCCATGGGGCGTAATGTGATGTTGAAGTTGAGCCTTTCGTTTTGAGGTAGCGGTTTCCGGCTCAGCCTCAACATTTTCCGGCTCAGCCTCAACATTTTCCGGCTCAGTCTCAACATTTTCCGGCTCAGCCTCTGTTCTGTCTTATTTCATTTGTGCAGCCAGGCACTCGGCGCATCGTTCGCCGTCTATGGCTGCCGAAACTATGCCGCCTGCATAGCCTGCCCCTTCGCCGCATGGGTATAGGCCTTGCAGGCGTATGTGTTGCAGTGTTTCGTGGTTTCGCAGTATTCGTACCGGTGCCGATGTTCGTGTCTCTATGGCTATCATCAGTGCCTCGTTGGTGAGGAATCCGCGGTTGTTGCTGCCCATCTGTCTGAAGCCTTGGGCCAGACGTGTCTGGATGAATGGTGGCAGCCATTCGTGGAGGGGTGAGGAGGTGATGCCGGGGGTGTAGGATGTGGATGGTAGTGTGGTGGATAATCGTCCTCTCACGAAGTCTTCCATGCGTTGTGCGGGTGCCACTTGTGTGCATCCGCCTTGCTTCCAGCATAGTTGCTCCAGTTCTTCTTGCAGGCAGAGCATTGACAGAGGGTTGTCGGGCTTGATGTGTGGCATGAGTGTGGGGTGGCAGATGTCTTCGTGGTGCAGTTCTACCACCATGCCGCTGTTGCTCCATGGACTGTTGCGCAGGCTTGCCGACATGCCGTTCACCACTACTTGTCTTGGGCCGCTGGCTGCGGGCACCACCGTGCCTCCTGGGCACATGCAGAACGAGTAGACGCCGCGTTGGCCCACTTGGGTCACGTAGGCATACTCTGCAGTGGGCAGGTACTGGCCTTTTCCTTCGCGGCTGTGGTATTGTATTTGGTCGATGAGGTGTGCCGGATGTTCGAGTCTTACACCTATGGCCAGATCTTTGGCTTCGATTTCGATGCCGTCGGCGTACAGCCATCGGTATACATCGCGGGCAGAATGGCCGGTGGCGAGTATTACTGGCCCGTGCAGTTCTTCTTCATGGGGTGGTGTGCCTTCTGTTTGGCTCACTGCCTTCACTCCGCACACTTGGTCGGCATGCACCAGCAGTCCTGTCACTTTGGTCTGGAATCTCACCTCGCCGCCGCAGCCGATTATGGTTTTGCGCATGTTCTCGATGACTCGTGGCAGGCGGTCGGTACCTATGTGTGGGTGGGCATCCACCAGTATGTTGGTCGATGCTCCGTGTTGGCAGAATATGTTCAGTATGCGCTCGGTGTTGCCACGTTTCTTGCTGCGGGTGTAGAGTTTGCCGTCTGAGTAGGCACCGGCTCCGCCCTCGCCGAATGAGTAGTTCGACTCGGGGTCCACCTTGTGCTGGCGCGATATGAGTGCTATGTCTTTTCGTCTTTCGTGTACGTCTTTGCCTCGTTCCAGCACAATTGGTCTTATGCCCAGCTCTATCAGTCTCAGTGCTGCAAACAGTCCGCCGGGCCCGGCACCCACCACTATGGCTGCGCATCGGTCAGACACGTCGGGGTAGTGTATGGTGGTGAATGGTTCGTCGGTCGGAGATTCGCCTACATACGCGCGTACGCGCATGTTTATATATATGGTGTGTTGGCGTGCGTCGATGCTCCGACGCAGTATTCTCAGGCTGTCGGCTTCTATGCCTTTCTCTTGTTTCAGATAGGATTTTATGCCCGACTCGCTGGCTGCCTGACGAGGCAGAATCCGTATGTCGTATTCGTGAATCATTGGTCGATGGTATATGCGTCTTGTGTAGTGTCGCAGGGGGCGAACCTGCGTTTTCTGGCTACAAAGTTACGAAACAAAAGGCAAACGGCCAACTCCTTTTAGGTTTATTTTCTGATATGCTTATACTATTGGCAGAAAGTGAGGATATCGTCAACGCCTTGCGAGGATATCGTCAACGCCCTGCGAGGATATCGTCAACGCCTTGCGAGGATATCGTCAACGCCCTGCGAGGATATCCTCGTTTTTTTCTGCTCCGTCACGCTTTGCCGCAGGAGGGTGCACCGCTGCTTAGACATCGTGGTATCGCCACATGGCTGTTGCCATTTGTGGTGCATCATACTTTTTTTGCTCGGTTTGTGGCAAATTATTGAGCAATATGCACCATGAATTATGAATTATTTCGTAACTTTGCAGTTCAATCACACACATATATTAAACAACGACACAAAACTATTTGTAAAGATGAACAAGATTGTAAGCAAGACTCAGTTTAGTGAGAAAGTGTTCCGACTCGAAGTCGAAGCACCACTCATCGCACGTGCCCGCCGCGCAGGTCATTTCGTGATTGTGCGCACCGGCAGCGAGGGTGAACGCATTCCGCTTACTATTGCCGACAGCAATGTAGAAAAAGGAACAATCACGCTCGTGGTACAGACCGTGGGCTACAGCACCACCAAGCTTTGCAGCCTCAGCGTGGGCGACTACATCACCGATGTGGTGGGTCCGCTTGGTCAGGCTACTCACATCGAGCGCTTCGGTACCGTGGTGTGTGCCGGAGGTGGTGTCGGGGTTGCTCCTATGTTGCCAATAATCAAGGCATTGAAGGAAGCCGGCAACCGCGTCATCTCGGTGTTGGCCGGACGTACGAAAGAACTCATCATACTCGAAGACGAGGTGCGCCGCCACTCCGACGAGGTTATCATCATGACCGACGACGGTAGTTACGGACAAAAGGGCTTGGTGACTGCCGGCATCGAACAGGTGATACTGCGCGAGAAGGTCGACAAGTGTTTCGCCATCGGACCTGCTATCATGATGAAGTTCTGCTGCTTGCTTACCAAGAAATATGAGATTCCGACCGACGTATCGCTCAACACCATCATGGTCGACGGTACGGGCATGTGTGGAGCATGCCGCGTGACGGTCGGAGGCAAGACACGCTTCGTGTGTGTCGACGGGCCTGAATTCGACGGACATCAGGTCGATTTCGACGAGATGTTCAAGCGCATGGGAGCATTCAAGGCCGAAGAACTGGAAGAGATGAAGAAGCTGGAACAAAGCATATCTCCAGCATCCTCTCCTGCTAGCCCATCTAGCCCATCCAGTATATCTAGCCCATCTAGCCCATCCAGCCCCATTTCTTCACTTCTCGACCGCAACGCACCGTGGCGCAAGGAACTGCAAGCCAAGATGAAACCGAAGGACCGCACCGCCATCGAGCGTCAGCCCATGAACGAACTCGACCCCGTTTACCGCGCAACCACACGCACCGAGGAAGTAAACACCGGACTTACCGAAGAGCAGGCACTCATCGAAGCCAGCCGATGCCTCGACTGCCCCAAGCCCACATGTATGGAAGGCTGTCCCGTTGGTATCAACATACCATCGTTTGTGAAGAACATCGAGCGCGGACACTACCTCGACGCAGCACGCGTGCTGAAGCTGACATCAAGCCTGCCCGCTGTGTGCGGTCGTGTATGCCCACAGGAAAAGCAGTGTGAAAGCCGATGCATACACACCAAGATGGGACACAAAGCCGTGGCAATAGGCAACCTCGAGCGCTTCGCAGCCGACTACGAGCGCCAAAGCGGACAGATGTCGCTGCCCGAATGTAAGGCACCAAACGGAATGAAAGTGGCTGTCGTAGGTTCCGGTCCTGCCGGACTTAGCTTCGCTGGCGATATGGCAAAACTGGGATACGACGTGACGGTGTTCGAGGCACTACACGAAATAGGCGGTGTGCTCAAATATGGAATACCTGAGTTCCGTCTGCCAAACGCAATCGTCGACGTAGAAATCAGCAACCTCGAAAAGATTGGAGTACACTTCGTGAAGGATTGCATCGTAGGAAAGACCATCACCATACCCGAGCTTGAGGCCGAAGGCTACCGTGGCATCTTTGTGGCATCGGGAGCTGGTCTGCCAAACTTCATGGGCATACCAGGCGAAAACAGCACCGGCATCATGTCGTCAAACGAATACCTCACACGTGTCAACCTCATGGATGCATCAAACCCCGCATCCGACACACCTATAAGCCACGCAACCAACGTGATGGTAGTGGGAGGCGGCAACACTGCTATGGACTCATGCCGCACAGCCAAACGCCTCGGAGCCAAACGAGTGTTCATCGCTTATCGTCGTAGCGAAGCCGAAATGCCCGCACGACTCGAGGAGGTGAAGCATGCCAAGGAAGAGGGCATCGAATTCATGACACTGCACAACCCGATAGAATACCTTGCCGACGAGAAGGGACACGTGACCGCCGTACGTCTGCAAAAGATGGAGCTTGGTGAACCCGACGCATCAGGACGACGCAGCCCTGTACCAATCGAAGGAGCCATCGAAACCATCGATATCGACATGGCAATCGTGGCCGTGGGCGTTTCGCCCAATCCGCTCGTACCCAAGTCGGTAGACGGTCTTGAACTCGGACGCAAAAACACCATCGCAGTGGGCGACAACATGCAGTCTAGCATACCTGCCATCTTCGCCGGTGGCGACATCGTGCGCGGAGGTGCAACCGTCATACTCGCTATGGGCGACGGCCGCCATGCCGCAGCATCGATGCACGAATATCTCACTGCATCATCGACGAAATGAAACAATGACGAAATGAAACAATAACGAAATGAAAGAATGAAGAACTGACCATCCGGATGGGTAACCACCCGCTATTCATTATTCATTATTCATTATTCATTAAAATTAGCACCCGCTATTCATTATTCATTATTCATTATTCATTAAAATTAGCACCCGCTATTCATTATTCATTATTAATTATATATTAAAATGTACTATCCACCATCCGAACTCATCATCAACCCCGACGGCACGTGCTTCCATCTACACCTCCGTCCCGACCAACTGGCCGATAAGGTTGTCATGTGTGGCGACCCCGACCGAGTGAACACCATCGCTTCGTTTTTCGACACACGCGAGTGCGAGGTATCGAGCCGTGAGTTCCACACCATCACCGGAACATATCACGGTAAACGAATCACTGCATTGTCGCACGGAATAGGGTGCGACAACATAGACATCGTGGTCAACGAACTCGATGCACTCAAGAACATCGACTTCACAACACGCGAAGACAAGCCGCAGCTCTCATCACTCGACCTTGTGCGCATCGGCACATGTGGCGGACTCCAGCCCAACACACCCGTCGGAACATTCGTATGTAGCGAAAAGTCAATAGGCTTTGAAGGACTGCTCAACTACTACGGCAACCGCGATGCTATATGCGACCTTGAGTTCGAACACGCATTCACCGAACACCTCGGATGGGATTATCATAACCTACCGTCGCCCTACGTAGTCGACAACGACCCGTCGCTCCTCAATCAAGTCTACGATGAAAGCCTCGGCATGGTTCGTGGAGTCACCATCTCGTGTGGTGGATTCTACGGACCGCAAGGTCGTCGCCTG
>JAFUSD010000099.1 GCA_017480685.1 Bacteroidaceae bacterium | reverse complement strand
ATCTCCTCGAGCTGGGCCCCCTGCTCCAAGCCGGCCACAATATAGAAAGCCAGGATAGGCAGCACTGCACCGTTCATCGTCATTGAGACTGACATCTTGTTCAAGGGAATACCCGAGAACAGCACTTTCATATTCTCCTCGTTGCAGATTGACACGCCAGCCTTACCCACATCGCCGACAACACGGGCGTTGTCGGGGTCGTAGCCACGGTGTGTGGGCAGGTCGAAGGCCACGGAGAGTCCCTTCGGACCGCTGGCGAGCTTACGACGAGAGAAAGCGTTCGACTCCTCGGCGGTCGAGAATCCGGCATACTGGCGGATGGTCCACGGGCGGTACGGGTACATCATCGAGTACGGACCACGCAGGTATGGAGGAATACCGGCAGTGAAGTCGAGATGCTCCATGCCTTCAAGGTCTTCCTTTGTGTAGACTGGACGCACCTCAATGTGCTCGGGGGTTTTCCAGTCAGCCTTTATATTATTCTCTTCAATCCACTTAGCACCATCCTGAGCCTTGATGCCTGCATAGATATCAATATCTTTAAATTGTTTACGCATAATTCAAGTCTCCTCTCTTTTAGATGCCAAGTTTCTGATTATATTCCTTCAATGTCTCAAGAACATTGCACTTCACATGGATGAAGTTCTCGATGCCGGCAGCCTTCAGGTCGTCCATGCAGGCAGGAGCACCGGCCACGACGAACATGGCGCGCCCATTGAGATACTTGTAGGCAGGTATTGCATATTCTGCATACTCATCATCACTCGAGCAGATAACCACGATGTCAGCCTTAGCCTCAAGTGCTGCATCGACACCTTCCTCAACGGTCATGAAGCCAAGGTTGTCGATTACCTTATAGCCAGCGCAAGCTAAGAAGTTGCACGAGAACTGAGCACGGGCCTGACGCATAGCCAGATTACCGATAGTGAGCATGAAAGCGGTGGGAACCTTGCTTTCCTCGGTATGGATACGCAGATTCTCGAAGTCGGCTGCTAAGCGAGTGGTATCCAGCTTCTTGAAGGGAGCCTCGCAAGTGCTTTCGCCGGAGTGGCAGCAGCAGCATGCAGCCATGGCACGCTTGCCTTCGCTCTTCTCGGTGAAGTTGGTGAATTGGTTGGTGCCCAGCAGGAACTCCTTGCGCTTGGCAGCGTCGCCGTGGCGCTTCACGTTGGTAGCGTTGATGTCATCCTGCACGGTGCCCTCCTTCAGAGCCTCGAGGAATCCTCCCTCTTCTTCCACCTTGAGGAACAGTTTCCAAGCCTCCTGTGCCAAAGCATCGGTAAGATGCTCAATATAGTAAGAGCCGGCCGAGGGGTCGACGATGCGGTCGAAGTGGCTCTCTTCCTTAATCAACAGCTGCTGATTGCGAGCGATACGCTCGCTGAAGTCAGTCGGTTTCTCATAGACTCCGTCGAAAGGAGTGACCACCATCGAGTGGATGCCTCCGAGGGCAGCACTCATGGCCTCAGTCTGCGAACGGAGCAGATTGACGTAGCTGTCGAACAGCGTCTGGTTGTAGGTCGAGGTAGAAGCGTTGATCACCATCTTACAGGCGCAATCGCACTTGGGCTCATACTGTTTCACAATCTGTGCCCAGAGCATGCGTGCAGCACGGAACTTGGCAATCTCCATGAAGTAGTTTTCAGAGATACCCATGTAGAACTTAATGCTCTTGGCAGCCAGGTCCACATCGACGCCGGCATCCACCAGCTGCTGCAGGTACTCGTTACCCCAAGCGAGGGCATATCCCAACTCCTGAACGATATATGCACCGGCGTTGTTGAGCGTATCACTGTGTACCATGACGCAGCGCAGGTTGGGGTAATCCTTCAGTTTCTCCACAAGCTTGGGCATGTTGGCCAGCAGAGCGGTAGTGTCCTTACCCTTCTGCAGCATTTTATCCATGGGATCGAAGCCCAGGCCGCCCACAATCTTCTCCTTGTCATAGCCCATCTTCTCGAAGTAAGCCACGAGGATGTCGGCCAGCTCAAGAGCATGACCGGGGCAGGTGCGATAGCTCACCTCCACGATGTCGAGACGGATGTCCTTGAGGAGTTTCTCGATGAACTCAGCGCTCACCATGTCGCCGCCGAAGCGGAAACCGATAGAGTCAATACCCTTGTTGAGGATATCGAGGGCCTTCTTGTTGGCCTCCACGGGATCATCTACCTTAATGTTCTGGCGAACATACCAAGCGTTAGAGTCTTTCTTATTGCCACGCACGAAGGGGAATTCGCCGGGCATTGCCTCGGGTGTCTTCAGGTCCTTCAGATCTTCACGGCGATAGAAAGGCTGCACATTAAAACCTTCATTAGTTCTCCACACAAGGCGCTTCTGAAAGTCGGCACCTTTCAAGTCTACCTGAATCTTATCCAGCCACTCTTGGGTGGTAGGTGCGGTAAACTCGGTGAAGAGTTTCTCTCTGTTGTTTGACATAGTTGTAATATTATATAAGTTGTATATATCCTTTACCAGCTTGCAAAGTTACTACTTTTTTTTTGATGGAGCAAGAATAATCTAAAATATTTCATATTTCATTGCCGGTATACAGCCTATAATACTGCCCCTTGAGGGCCAAAAGCTGCTCATGTGTGCCATGTTCGGCTATTCGCCCATGGTCAAGCACGATGATCTGATCGGCATTGCGCACAGTGCTCAGCCGGTGAGCAATGACAAAAGTGGTGCGCCCCTGCATGATGGCATCCATACCATGCTGTACCAGCTGTTCGGTGCGTGTATCAACAGAACTTGTGGCCTCATCGAGAATCAAGACGGGCGGGTTGGCCACTGCAGCCCGCGCAATGGCCAGCAGCTGACGTTCACCTTGACTCAGGTTGCCGCCGTCACCCTGAAGCTGCGTCTGATAGCCGCGAGCCAGTCGGCGGATAAAATCGTCGGCTCCAACGAGCTGGGCTGCCCTCATGCAGTCTTCGTCAGAAGCTTCCAACCGTCCGTAGCGTATATTGTCGATGACGGTGCCGGTGAAGAGATGAGTCTCTTGAAGCACGATGGTCATGCTCCTGCGAAGTGAAGCTTTGTCAATGCTGGTGATGGGGATGCCATCGTAGAAGATGCTGCCGCTCTGAATATCGTAGAAGCGGTTGATAAGATTGATGATAGTCGTCTTGCCGGCCCCAGTACCTCCGACGAAAGCTATTTTCTGCCCAGGATTCGTATTGATCGTGATGTCATGAAGCACTTGCTTGTCAGGCACATATCCGAAAAAGACGCCACGGAAGTCAACATCTCCTTGCACGGAGCATATCTTGCTTCCTGCCGTCTCTTCGCTGCCGTCATCTGCTGGAGCCACCCAATACCCATCTTTCATGACCACCCGGCCACAGTCAGCCTCAGGTTCAGCATCAGCAAGAGCAAATACTCGCTCGGCGCCAACTGAAGCATTGAGCACCGAGTTGATTTGTTGGCTCACATGACTGATGGGCTGCGTAAAGCTCTTGTTCAGCTGCAAGAAAGCCACGATGGTGCCGAGGGTGATGGATAAAGAATCATGGACGAAGGGCAGCTGCCCCAACGCCAGAGTGGCTCCCACGACGGCAATCAGCACATAGCCGAGGGTGCCAAGATTGCCGTTCACGGGCATCACGATGTTGGCAATCTTATTGGCGTTGTAGGCTGAAGCCCTGAGCTTCTCGTTGATGGCCTCAAACTGGCGTATGGCTTCATCCTCATGGCAAAACACCTTCACCACCTTCTGCCCTGCCATCATTTCCTCAATAAATCCATTGACCTGCGCCAGCGACTCCTGCTGAGTGCGGAAGTAGCCGCGCGACCACTTGCCCAGCTTTGTCGTCGAGACTACCATCACGGCAGCTATCAGTATGCTCACCACCGTCAGCGGTACCGACAGCACGAGCATCGACGAGAATGTGGCCACGATGGTAATGATACTGCTGAACACCTGCGCCATGGCCGTGGAAATCATCTGGCGCAGCGAGTCTACATCGTTAGTGTATACCGACATCAGCTCGCCGTGCGAATGCTGATCAAAGAAACTGAGCGGCAAGCGCTCCATACGCTCGAAGATGACTTTTCGCAACCGCAGCATAGTGCCTTGAGAGACGTTGATCATCAATCTGTTGTATGCATAGGAAGATACGACGCCTAAAAACAATACCATCCCCAGCTTAAAGAGAGTCTGTGCTAATGACGCATACTGCGGATTGCTTACCTGAGTGAGCGGCACGATATAATCATCGATAAGCGTGCGTGTGAACAAGGTGGATACCAGCGACGTCACACTGCTTACCACGATGCCGGCCAAGACGATGACGATACTATACTTGTAGTTTCTGAAGACAAAGGCAAAAAGCCTGCTCATCACTCTTCTCTGCTGTTTTGATGCACGCCGGAACCCGGCGTTTTGCCCGGCGACATTTCCCCGCGGACCACGGTCGAATGAAGGCTGTCTCATGCTACACCTCCTTTTAGGTCTGCTGCCCAGGCCATCGCATCAGCCGCCTTTGTGTCGAAATCGCCACGGTCAGCCATCTGGATATCATATATCTCACGATAGAGAGCGTTGTTCTTCAAGAGATTGTCGTGAGTATCAAATCCTGTCACGACCCCGCGGTCCATCACCATGATCCGGTTGCAATGCTGCACGCTCGATATGCGCTGAGCGATGATCAGCTTGGTCATCTGGGGCAACGACTCACGGAAAGCTTTCTGTATCTTGGCATCGGTGTGAGTGTCGCAAGCCGAGGTTGAATCGTCGAGCACCAGCACACGCGGACGTTTCAACAGCGCACGTGCAATGCACAGACGCTGTTTCTGACCACCGCTCACATTAGTGCCCCCCTGCTCTATCCTGGTGTCATAGCCCTGAGGCATTTCAGATACGAAGCCGTCAGCCTGGGCCAGCTGGCAAGCTCTCCTGCATTCGTCGGGCGATGCATCGGCCTTGCCCCACCGCAGGTTATCAATCATGAGCGGTCGAAAGATTACATTTGCCTCATTGTCAGATTGTTAAATAATCAAAACGTCGAAAATATCGTTGCCCAATTTGCCATTTTTGCCAAATCGAGGATGTGTATGTGCATATTTCCATCCAGCCTTT
>JAFUSD010000098.1 GCA_017480685.1 Bacteroidaceae bacterium | reverse complement strand
TGAAACTAATCAACATAAGCCGCACAGCAACCGACCACCAAGTGTATATGCAGAGTTTCTGCGAAGCATGGATAGCAGGAGGCGGTGACTACATCACGCCCAGCCGCTGGGCACACAGCCGCTGGGCAGTTCGCGCAATGAAATTATTAGCCATCTGCCGACTGTGCCGGCCTGTGGGCAGTGAGACATACCTTGTCTGCGCACGCGGTGGCCACCTGCTCCGCGCTGCCATGCCCTATGCCTTCAAAGGAAACATAGTGCCAATGCTGTGGGATTGCTGGCCCGACACTTGGAAGACACTGGAGCGCGACCTCCGCCTACTACGCTGCCAAGTGTGCCACGTCACATCGACCGACGTGGCAAAACAATTGGCAAAACGACTGCCACAAATAAAATTTATATACATACACGAAGGAGTGGCAACCAACGACTATCATGCCGGAGCAGAACTGAACCAACGCAGTATAGATGTCTACGAACTGGGAGACAAGCACAACTACTATCACAAACGACTAATCGACAGTCCACACCACGAACAATGGAACTACGTCTACAACGCCGACAGAAAACAAAAGGGCATGCAGCTCACGTTTGACTCTTTCTCTGAATTTACCCAAAACATTGCCGACTCGAAGATTGTGGTGTCCTTCCCAAAGAGCATGCGCGACCCCCGACGCAACGGCATCGTGTCGACCTTGACCATACGCTATTGGGAAGCAATGCTCTCGCGTTGCATCATTGTGGGACACTGTCCGCAGGAACTAATCGACATCATAGGATACAACCCCGTAATAGAAGCCGACTTCGTCAATGCTGCAGGACAGATAGACCATATCCTCAAACACTTAGACGACTACCAACCCATGGTTGACCACAACCGCAAAACGGCACTGAAATATGCGTCATGGCAACTGAACGATATTTTGGCTCAGCCCAATCACACATAAAGCATTTCATTTTTTCTTACGCCATTAGAAAGAAACGCCCCCCGACTATTTATGTTATAGAGGAAATCGGTCCTGAGACCTTTCTTTGTCACTCGATAAAACCATCCATAATGACGGTGGGAGCTGCATTGTGATCGAATGCGCCAAGCTTATATCCTCCTGGCAGGCACTGAGGTTCCCAATAGAATACTCCACGGCAATGTCCGTTAGTCTGTGTCTGCGCCTCGCGAATAATTCGGGTAAGCTGACGACGCCCTTCTTCCATTATTTCGGGTTGACGCTCGTTCACTTCGAATCCTGTCTCCACTATCATTACATCACACTTATACTTCTCGCTGACATGCCGTATGTTAGCCATGCAGTCGGTGATGATATCATCGGCATTGAGTTCGGGGTGTCCATCCATGGCCCAATAAGGATAGAGCGACATGCCAATCATATCGAATTTACCTCCATTGTTCACAACGATGTCAAGGTTCCAGTCATAGAGCGACTGCTTGTGTCCGCGATCGAGGTGAATAATGACTATTGCATTGGGGAACACTTCCTTCACGGCATCATATCCGGTACGGATGAATCCGGCATAATGTTCAGGGTTCTTCTCTATGTGTCCCATATCCCACAGCAGTCCGTTAGCCGTCTCGTTGCCCACCTGTACCCATCGTGGTTCTATGTCGTTGTCCCTTAGCAATGAGAGCACATCTACAGTGTGGTCATGCAGGTCTTTCTTCATTTCCTCGTAGCTGTGTCCCTGCCACGCACGTGGCACAGGTTGCTTAGCCGGATCGGCCCATGAGTCGCTATAGTGGAAATCGACCATAAGGTCCATACCCAATGCTTTCACCCGCTTTGCCATAGCGAGCAATACGTTCTTGTCGTTTGTTCCGCCTCGCGGATTGACCCACACCCTCATTCTTATGGCAGACATCTGGTAGTCGTTCTTCAAGAGTTCGAGGCAGTCGCGTTCGTTGCCGTCCTGGTCGTGAAACACCACACCCGAGCGTTCTTGCCCTGGCAGGAAGCCCACATCAGCACCCTTCACAAAGTCTTTTCTGTTATTCGATGGCTGTGCTACCAGCATTGTTGAGCACAACACACATAGCACAACATATAATACACGATTCATATTTGCTATTTCTTTATGTTCTTATTCATAATAGTCCATCCATCGTAGCCAGTGAGGTCACCTTCAACGAAGAGTGTTTTGTTTTCTTGCTTTCCCTTCAGTTGCCAGTCTATCCATGCACGCACCATTCGAGCGTTGGCGCCACCATTTGGCTGTGCATACGTACCTCCATGCCCGCTCTGAGTATTGTCAGCCAAGACTACAGGGACTTTACTGATGGCCTTATAGTCTTTTTGGGCATTTTGCCATGCAACATCAGTTGTTCCACCCACTATATACAATATTGGTCCATGCAGTTCCGTCAACGATTTTGCACTTGCATCAGCCATGGTAATATCTCCCATACCCGAGTTCAGCATCAGATATGTCTTCAGGCGCTTGACGGCAGCATTAGCCAGCACCTGCGCACCACCACACGAATGTCCGGCAGCTGCAATGTTCTCTACATCTACTTTGTTATAATACGTAGATGACTGCATTTTGGCTTGACTGCAAATCCAGTCAAGAGCCTTTACCACCATCGACGACGGGGTATGCTTTTCCTTCTCATGCTGTGCAAACATCTGCAGTTCGCCTATTGCTACAACCACATATCCGTATGAAGCCACGTCGACCAGCATATTTTCATAACCTATACTAGTGTCCATACATCCTCCGTTGCAGAAGACGAGTACAGGCAGTTTGCCGTTCTCCTGCCTTACCGCAGCATCCAGGTTCATTGGCCTGTATATCACAAAATCGGTCAACGATTTCTCTCTCAGTGCAACCGACTTATAAGGTCCGCTTCCACCATATTCGGGCACCTTCATCTGCTCGAAGCTGATAGTAGGATCATCATGTTTCAGGTATCGAGCATAGAATGCATCCATTGCAGGTCGTGTGAATTCCAGTTGCTGGTCGAATGCAACACCATGCTGACCATGCACCTTCACATAATCGACCGATGCGCCGGCACGTTGCATCTTCCTCACCCAGTCTTCGGTCAGATTTGGTCTCACGATAGGGTCTTCTCCGCCTTGGAGCACGAGGAAGGGAGTCTTCGAAGCACCTATATAACCAATAGGCCACCATTCAGTGTGGTCTGCCCACTCGCCAGCCCTTCCTATCTCTGTAGGCGGTGCCCCTCCGGCCGCACATGCCACCGAGCAGTCATATTGTTTCCAAGGATCGGAGTCGTCCTTAAATGCTTTGCTCTCGGCAGCCACACCTGCCATCAACGACAGATGACCGCCGGCCGAGTGGCCGTAAGTGCCTATACGGTTTGGGTCTATACCCAGTTTCTGTGCATAAGCCTTCATCCATCTGATGGCACAGCGCACATCCTCGATACATGCAGGCAGCGGTGCCTCTTGAGTGAGGCGGTAGTTCATGTTTGTCACCACATATCCCTTACCTGCGTAATACATCATGAGGTCGCGATATACCTTGTCATTTTTCGACCCTGCATTCCATCCTCCACCATGAATGATGAGGATAGCAGGGCGGTTAGTCTGTGGGCCTGTAGTCGGTTGAGCAAGATCGAGAATAGTACTCGTACCCACATCCGTTCGATACGCTATGTTTTCTGTCACCTTGATTTGCTGTGCTGCAATTGTCAGCGTCAGCAGTGTTAATAGTCCTGTAAGAATTGATTTCATGGCTCTATCTGTTTATTTTGATACGCATAATAGTGAGCGACATCGGTTTGAATTCGTAGTCGAACTGTTTACCGAAATGTCCGAACATTGTTGTTTGTGGAGCAAGTTTTGTAGGCTGGGCAAACGAGTTCTCGTCGTTTGCATTGCCATTGAGGGTTATTACCTTTCCTGTCGGCATCACCCCGTTCGT
>JAFUSD010000097.1 GCA_017480685.1 Bacteroidaceae bacterium | reverse complement strand
GATACGCATCTCCTACATGCCCGACCGTCGCATGGTGGAAAGTAAAAGTCAGAAACTCTACCTCTTCAGCTTCCGCAACCACGGCGACTTCCACGAAGACTGCGTAAACATCATCATGAAAGACCTCATACGCCTCATGGACCCCAAGTATATCGAAGTGAAAGGCATCTTCACTCCCCGTGGCGGCATAGCAATCCACCCCTACGCCAACTACGGTCGACCCGGCACCAAATACGAAACACTGGCCGAGCAACGCCTCCACAACCGCTAAGCACATCCTTCTCTCCTCGGGTGGATAAGGTCAAAGATACCAGTCCATAAGGTTCAGACAGTCAGTCCATGTGGTGTGTCATCACAGTCCGAACGGCTCGAACTGTCAGTCCGAACGGTGTGAACTGTCAGTCCGAACGGCTCGGACTGTTTTTCGGACTATTGATTCAGATAATAACAGACGCTGATCCAGATAATGACAGACGCTAATCCAGATAATGACAGACGCTAATCCAGATAAAGACAGATGCCAATCCAGATAATGACATCGATGTGGATGTCATTGTGCCCACCTATGCTCCCCGCTTTATGATGACGTGATGTGGACATGGGTGACGGTGTAATGATCAAGATGAAAAAAGAGTGGGAACCCGCAGCCGATGATGTAGGCTCGGGTTCCCACTCTCACGTTTAATATGTGAGCAGGCATTTACCTGTTAATAATCCGAATCTTAAATAGAAAATAGCCCCGAATCATTGTATGGAAGTGGGTGGATTGGTGTGTGACCCTATGAAACTACGAAAAGCAGAAGGCATCCTCGTGATGGGGGATGCCTTCTGACGTATGTTTGAATTCATTCTAATGTTTGTTGAATTCCTTTTCTTGAAGGAATATATGTTTCTGAAAGTGCGTGGCGATTTGACAATCGTTGCACTTTGTTATTTTCGATTAGAAGAACTTGTAGCGGCGGTCTACTACATTTGTTTGCATGTAGAGTGTGTTGATGAGTTGGTTCATTGCGATGCGGAGGTGAGCCTGTGATATAGTGGCCTGTTCTGCTTTTGCATCGAATTTGTCGGCAGTCTGGCTCTTGCTGAGCACTTGGAGCATGTATGCACCGCCTTCGCCCTTGATTGGTCCAACTACTTGTCCTTGCTGTGCCTGTGTTGCCACTGCGCTGATGATTGGCTCATAGGCTACGTTGGCTTTCACGAATGTAGGTGCATCGAATGTGATGTGGTTCACGGTGTCTATTTGTGCACCCTTGCTTTGTGCTTCGCTTATGCTCTTTACACCTTCAAGCTGGCTCATGAGTTGCTCTACCTTCTTCTGGTTCATGATTTGCACTTTGAGGTCGGCTTGCAACTTGCTTATTGGACGATATCCTGCGGGGTTTACTTGGTCGAGTATTACGACGAGCAGGTGGTTGTTTTCTCCGCATTCATAAAGTGGGCTCACATTGCCTGGCTTTGCTTCATCGAAGAGCCATTTCATGGCGTCGTGGGTTGCAGGGATTCCTGCGATGATGTGTTGCTGTGTTGTTACATCGGGGTAGGTGAGCAGGCTGTAGCCTTCTTTCTCTGCATTTTCCTTTATCTTGTCTGCTGTGTTGTTGGCAGCAAGGAATGAGCTGAATTTGTTGTAGGCGTTGTTGTATGTTGCGTCGGAGAAGTTGAGTGTCTTCACTATTGCTGCCACGTTGTACTTCTCGATTGGGTTGCGACGGTCGAGTACTTCGATTACAATGTTGTTGCCGTTTGATATTGTTACTCGTTTCACTGTTCCGGGCTGCATGTCGTATATGGTTGTTACGATGAGTCGGTTGTCTGCATCGAGTGTTGCATACTGGAAGTCGGCTGTTGCCATCCAAGCGCTGTCGGATGGTTGGTTGTACTTCTTTGCCATTTCTGCAAATGTGGCACCACCCTTGATGGCATCTACTATGCTGTCGGCTTTTGCAAGCGATGCGGCTTCTGTCTCGGCTGCTACACCGATTGTGCGGTAGAGTACACTATCGGCCTCTGTCTTCTTGTCGAGCAGACGGAAAGTGTAGAATGTGTTTGTCATCGGGTCGTATTGTGGCTGACTTGTCTCACCTACAGCGACGCTGTCGAGCATGTTGGCTATCATTTGTGGATAGGCTTCTTTCTTTTTGAGTATGTCGCTGTTCACGAACTGGCTTGTATTCTGGCGGCACACGTTGCTTGCAGCAGTGTTGTTTGTTGCAGCTGCCAGTTGTTCGTAGGCTTCCTGCATAGCTTCTTCGGCTGCTTTACGGTCGGCATCGCTTGGAGTCACTGCCACATCGATGTATTCGATGTCGCGTGTTTCAATGATTTGCTCATACTTTGCCTTGTCTGCATTGAATTTATCCTTGATTTCGCTGTCGGTCACTTCCACCTTGCTGTCTTCGATGAGTGAGAGGGGCATTGTGGCGAGGAGGACTGATGCTTCGTTTGTGCGGTTGTTGAAGTTGTCTTGTGCCTCTACAGGGTTTGAGATGAGAGCCTTTGAAAGAAGAGTCCGGTATTTTTGTACAAGATATTGGCTACGTATCTGCTTTTGCACAAACATGTAGTACTTGTATGCTTTCTGATATGCATCGGGTATTTGGCTGCCAGAACTTTTAAGTTGGTTGTACTCGTTTATGAGCGACTGGACAAGACTGTAGTCGTAGCGTCCGCTCTGCTGGTTGGTGAACAGTGGCATGTTGAGCATTGGGCTCTGTCCGTTCTGAATGATTTCGGCCACTTCCTGATCGGTTACAGTAAGTCCGAGTTTGTCGCATTCTTTTTCTATGAGAGTGTTCTGTACGAGTGTCTGCCAAGCTTCGTCGCGCATGCGGTTGAGTTGTTCTTCGCCCGACATAGACTGCCCACTGGTTAGTTCGTAGAAGTTTTGTAGTTCATCTACTAATTTTTGGTAATCTTGAATGTTGATGTCTTTTCCATCAATTTGTGCTACTACTTGCTGGTTCTGCTGGAAGAGGCTTTGTCCGCCTTTCACGAAGTCGCCAGCCACGAAGAGAAAGAGTGCCACAGCGATGGTGGTCACGAGTAGTACTCCGTGTTTTCTGATTTTTCCTAATGCTGCCATAGTTTGTTTTTATGTTTTTTAATATTTATCGACTTAACTTAATGCATGTAATGGCGCTGCTTGGGTTGCAACGTCCACAAAAAGCGCACAAAGTTAGTAAATTTTTTTTATACAGGGTGCATGTTGTCGGATTATTTCGTAACTTTGCAGAAAATTTAATGCAATGTGGCGTGTGATTTCGCTTTTTGAGCGATAAAATTGATAATATAACTTGACTGTTAAGATAATGAAGAAATTGTTTTTATTAGGCTTGGCTGTGGTTGCACCTATGCTTTCATGGTGTCAGGATTTTCGCGGCCATTTCATAAACGAGGAGTTGAAGGTGAAGCTCGAACTCAATGCCGATAGTGCAACGATTGGGGTTCCTGGTTTGCCAGATGAATTTTGCTATGGCTATTTGCAAGGCAACTTGAATGGTACATGGATTATACTGAAAGTAGTGAAGCGCAAGGAAAACAAACTGACGGTACGTGCTGTGTGTGATAACGGAAGTGATGCTCAGACTCTGGAGCTTACGTTAGACGAAAAGGGCGGGCTGTCAATGCGTCAGATAGATGATGCGTTAATCAAGACCATTGAAGGAAAGAAGTATGTAAAACTACCCAAAGTTGTGGCGTTTCATAGATAAAGCTATTGTCTGAATTCTTTTTTTATGTTGGATTCTACGATGTTTAATACTCCTCAGCTCGAGGCTATCCGCTATCAGGATGGCCCATCGCTGGTTGTGGCAGGAGCCGGTTCGGGAAAAACCCGTGTGCTTACATATAAGATTGCATACTTGATTGAACAAGGGTTCCGCCCATGGACAATACTTGCGCTGACATTTACAAACAAGGCTGCTAACGAAATGAAGAGCAGAATTGCCGGCGTAGTAGGAGCAGAAGAGGCCAAAAGACTTTGGATGGGTACGTTCCATTCCATGTTCCTGCGTATACTGAGGACCGAACTACCATTGCTTGAAGAGTCTGATCCTTTGCATTTTCCACCTAATTTCACTATCTACGACCAAACTGATAGCAACAGCTTGGTGAAAGGGATAATTCGTGAACTGGGACTGGATGACAAGATATATCGTCCGGGAAGTGTACTCAGTCGCATAAGCGATGCAAAGAACCATCTGGTTACTGCCGGAGAATATGCGGCATCGGCAGCACAGTATCAGAGCGACTTGCGTAGCAGGATGCCCGAAGTGAGAACCGTTTATTCCCGATATCAGGAGCGGTTACATAAAGCTTGTGCATTGGATTTTGACGATATCCTGGTATTTACATATAAGTTGTTTAATTCGCATCCGGCAATCCTGCGTAAGTATCAAGACCGATTTCAGTATATATTGGTGGATGAATACCAGGATACCAATCATGCTCAACATCAAATCATACTGCAACTGGCAGCACTGCCACCTCACAGAGTTTGCGTTGTAGGTGATGATGCTCAGAGCATATATTCGTTCCGTGGTGCCGATATCAGTAACATTCTTGGTTTCAGCGATGCATACCCTGATTGTAGTGTGAAATTGTTTAAGCTGGAACAGAATTACAGATCGACCCAGACAATAGTGAAGGCGGCAAATAGCCTTATTCATAAGAACCAGGGACAGATTCATAAGGAGGTCTTTTCTGAACGTTCAGTGGGCCTGAAGATACCAGTAATGGAGGCCTATTCTGATGTTGAAGAGGCCCAGATGATAAATAAAGTCATCACGCGTTTGCACGGGAAAGAACATATTCCATATTCTGATATAGCAATACTTTACCGGACTAATGCCCAGAGTCGTGTGCTTGAAGAGACGATGCGTAAAAACTCTGTGCCTTATTGTGTGTATGGAGGCCTTTCATTCTACCAGCACAAGGAGATAAAAGATGTAATTGCATACTTCCGTTTGGCCGTGAATCCAGCCGACGAAGAGGCCTTAAAGCGAATTATAAATGTTCCTACACGTGGAATAGGACAGACAACTCTTAATAAGATTATAGGAGCAGCAACTGAACATGGTGTAAGTCTGTGGGCTGTACTGACTGACCCTACGGCCTATGGTATGAAGTTGAATAGTGGAACTATTGGCAGACTGAGTGCATTTGCTGATATGGTATCACGTTTTATAGATAAGTGTAACACTGACGATGCAGAACTTGCAGGACGCTACATATTATCAGAAAGCGGACTGCTGAAAGATATTTTTTCTGACACATCGATAGAAGGACGGAGCAGACAAGAAAATATAGATGAACTTGTTGCTGGCTTGCATGATTTTGTGGGGCTGCGTCGTGAGGAAGGTACAGATGCTGTGATGATGACCGACTATCTGAGCGAAGTGGCTTTACTTTCGGACATGGATAGAGATGGAGATGATTCAACAGAGCGTGTAACTCTGATGACCATACATTCGGCTAAAGGTCTTGAGTTCGACACCGTGTTTGTAACAGGTTTGGAGGAGAATCTGTTTCCGAATCAGATGTCGTTATCATCGCCTAATGAGATAGAAGAAGAACGTCGCTTATTCTATGTAGCTATAACTCGTGCCAAGCAACACCTTTATATTTCATACGCGCGTAGCAGATATCATTTTGGTAAGATGGAATTTTCGAATCCAAGCAGGTTTATCCATGATATTGATGCACAGTTCTTGTCGATGGGAAAACAACAATCGGCATCTGCGGCTCAACCTCGTCCCTCATTCTTTGGCTCGCGTTCTTCGTTTTCGGAAAACCATGCTTCTTTCTCAGATAACCGCCAGCAACTGTCTTCAGAAGTTTCAACTCGTAGGTTGCGCCCGCTCACATCCGTTGAGAAACAGAGCTCCGATAGGTTCAATAGAAGAACTGATATAAGTAATACGATTCAAAATAATAATTCTCAATCTTCAGCCAATAGAACAGGTGTTGCGTTTGCAACAGGCTCAATACAGGTTGGTCAGCACATTTTGCACGATCGTTTTGGCATGGGAGAGGTTGTGGCAATTGAAGGAACTGGTGATGGAGAGAAGGCCACTGTGAGATTTGAGAACAGTGGGGTCAGACAATTATTGTTGAAGTTTGCTCGTTTTAAGGTGGTTGACTAATCAAATCATAAGTCTCTTCAGTTCTGATTGCTGGTATCATCTAATCGAACCCCACCCAGCGCACTCAAAGCAGCGAAACATGTGAACTGATAATAGAAGTTGTTATCATCATAACACTAATGACCGATTGGGGTCTAACTTATTTTGTTATTATATGTAACGATTGCTGCCACAGTGTCTGTGGCAGTTCTTGTTTGAGTGGATAGTGCTTGATAATGTTGCCTTGTTCATCAAATTCTACTACATGATTGATGAAGGTCTGTTCGTCAATAACCACAATATGTGCTGCCACTCGCTTCATAATTCAAAGTTATTATGGTTTATTATTGTGTCTGATGATACGTCGGTTCGGGCCGATTGAATTTGGTGTCCGCACTGTTGGTTCTTCTAGTATTCTTGCATCACGCAATGTGTCATTGGTGTTTTTCTGTCTTTGGTTAGGCCTGATTACTGGTATCTGATGGCGTGTAACAGAATTTCCAACTTCGTGTGCCGGAACGATTGCAGAGTCGCTAATCAGTGTATCGGATATCAGCTGTGAGTCGGCAGGCTGTTCGTTAGTTCTGTTGTTTTGTGCTGCCGATATGCTGTGATACCGTAGTAGTGATATGTTTCGAATTAAAGCAAAACTGCGTGTGGCCGAATTGGTTGTATAGTAGAAATATCCTGTGATGTATTTAATGTCTTTTGATTCAGCAGCTGAAAGTGATAGCTCAACAGTACCTGAATAAGATTGCTCGCGTGTAATACTGGTGCTGCTATTGTCGTTGTAAATTATTGTAATTGCACTTACAAGATGTACGTCCTGATCGTTTTGGTCTTCTCGTATGAAGTCAATGTTTGCAGTGAATCGGAATTTATCGTGTTGAAAGAAGGCCGTGTCGGCTCGTAGGGTGAAAGTTTGGATATTGGCTGTGGGTATCGGACGGAGTATGTAGAGGTTTTGTGCAGTCCATATCTCTGCCGTATCACCGGTTGCTGTATATGCTGCTTGCATTTCATGGTTTCCTGTTGTATATTGCAATGTGGCATCAAGTCGCTCATATCGCTTCTGCAGGTTCTTGTATATATCTGCCAACTGGTCTTGATGGCGGTTGTAGTAGACAAGAGACGAGTCAAATATGGCTTCGGTTATTCCATGTTTCTTAAACACGGATGCAATACATTGGTCGGATAAATCTCGTTGTTCCGACCTCAGATTGAAGGTCATGGCTTGTGCCAGATGGTAGTCGAAGAGCACGTCTTCCATCTTTTTCTTCGACAACACACCATCGCCCCTGCCATCGCACGACGCAAGGATGATGAGCATTGCTGTTATAATCGAAATGAATGGAAGGCTGCGCATATTTGTGTGTTCAGAGTGGGGTGGTTGGCGCTTCTGTGGTTTTTATATTTTCTATAGTATCTATAGTATCTATAGCTTCTATAGTGTCATTTGTTTCATCAGGGGCATTGCTGCCGGGTGTTTCGTTGTATTGGCTGTTGCTTGCGAAGCATCGGCTGAAGGACTGGCGGAAGAAGAGCACGAGGATGACTACTCCCACACTGATGCACGAGTCGGCAAAGTTGAACACAGGGCTGAAGAATACGCAGTGTTCGCCTGCATTGGGCAGGAAGCTGATGGAGTTGAGCCACGTCCACGACATTGGCATATTCCACTCTACGAGCGGGAAGTAGAACATATCGACCACTTTGCCTTCGAGCAGCGATGCATATCCCTCGCCCCAGCGGGTCATGACAGCCACGTCGGTGTGGGTCGACTCGGTGAACATCATACCATAGAATATGCTGTCGACGATGTTGCCTATTGCTCCGCCTATGATGAGGGCGAGGCACACCACGAAGCCCATGTGTTGCTGGCGGTGCAGCAGCCGCAGGGTGTAGTAGATGATGATGCCTACGGTGAGCAGGCGGAAGACTGTGAGGAATATCTTCGAGCCGAACGACCAGCCGAATGCCATGCCTTTGTTCTCGACAAATGCTATGTGGAACCAGTCGGTCACGATGATATGCTGGCTAAGGGTCATGGTGGTCTTGACCTCATATTTTATGATTTGGTCGATGATGACCACCATGAGCATTATGGCTAAGAGTATGAGCGTCTGTCGTCGGGTCATGCTTTTTGCAGTTTGATGTTTGCCTTGAACTCATCGAAGTCGTAGAGTTCGCCATCGTTTTCAGCTACATCGATGCTGAGTGCCAGCACTTGCGATGCGATGTTGGTCTTGAAACGAGCGAGCACAGCCTCTACTTCGGCCACTGGCGATATGGTGACGTGTATGCGGTCGGTGATGTCGAGTCCCGAAGTCTTGCGCAGGTTCTGTATCTGCTTGATGAGTTTGCGCGAGTTGCCTTCGACTTTGAGTTCGGGAGTTACGGTGATGTCGAGGGCCACGGTCATGGTGCCTTCGTTGGCAACACTCCATCCTGGTATGTCTTGCGACATGATATCGACATCGGTGAGTTCCACGGTTGCGGGTTCGCCTGCTGCCATGAGGGTCACTGCGCCCTTGCTTTCGAGCTCTGTCACTTCGGCTTGAGTCATATTTGCCACTGCATCGGCCACGGCTTTCATCTGCTTGCCAAACTTCTTTCCCATGACGCGGAAGTTGCACTTCACGGTCTTCACCAGCATGGCGCCGTCCATGAGTTGCAGTTCCTTCACGTTCACTTCTTTGGTTATGATGGATGCCATGCGCTCGATGCGTGCCGAAAGAACGGGGTCGGTATCGGGTATGGCGATGGCTTGCAGTGCCTGTATCACCGGTATCTTCACCTTCTTGCGGATGGAGAGTCCCATCGAGGTTACATCCATGGCTGCCTGCATGGCCAGATTGAGCTCGTCGTCGATATGGTCTTCATTATATTCAGGATATGCAGCGAGGTGTACGCTCGCGGCCTTGTCCTTACCTGTTGCGCTGTTGAGGTCGAGGAACAACTGGTCGGCATAGAATGGAGCTATCGGTGCGATGAGTCGTGCCAGGGTGTCGAGACATGTGTAGAGTGTCTGATATGCCGAGAGCTTGTCGGCTGTCATCTCGCCTGCCCAGAAGCGTGCTTTATTGAGGCGGATGTACCAGTTGGACAGGTAGTCGATCACGAACTTCTGAATGAGTCGTCCGGCCGGTGTTGGGTCGTAGTCGTCGAGGTAGGCGCGTACATTCTTCACCAGGGTGTTGAGTTCGGAGAGCAACCAGCGGTCGAAGTCGGGACGCTCGGCGTATGGCAGGTCGGCTTCGTGGTAGTCGAATCCGTCAACGTTGGCATACATGGTGAAGAACGAGTAGGCTTGCTGCAACTTGATAAAGAACGAGCTGGTCACTTCCTTCACTCCGTCGGGGTCGAACGAGAGGTTGTCCCATGGCGATGAGTTGGTTATCATGTACCAACGCACTGCGTCGGCTCCGTATGTACCGATACACTCGAATGGGTTGATCACGTTGCCCAGTCGTTTCGACATCTTGATGCCGTTTTTGTCGAGCACGAGTCCGTTGCTTATCACAGTCTTGAATGCCACTGAGTCGAATGCCATGGTTGCGATGGCATGTAGTGTGAAGAACCATCCGCGTGTCTGGTCAACTCCTTCGGCAATGAAGTCGGCAGGGTAGGCCAGTCCTTTGTCGATGAGGTCACGATTCTCGAACGGATAGTGTATCTGTGCGTATGGCATGGCTCCCGAGTCGAACCACACGTCGATGAGGTCGAGTTCGCGTGTGAGCACGTCGCCGTTCTTGCCTACGAGCTTGATGTCGTCAACGTATGGGCGGTGGAGGTCGATACGGTCGTAGTTCTCCTGACTCATGTCGCCAGGCACGAAGCCTTTATCCTTCAGTGGGTTGGATGGCATGATGCCAGCTGCCACCGAGCGCTCTATCTCGTTGTAGAGTTCCTCCACACTGCCTATACATATCTCCTCGCGTGTGTCGCGATTGCGCCATATAGGAAGTGGTGTGCCCCAGTAGCGTGAACGCGAGAGGTTCCAGTCGTTGAGGTTCTCGAGCCATTTGCCGAAACGCCCTGTGCCGGTCGATTCGGGTTTCCACTTTATGGTCTTGTTGAGCTCGTACATTCGGTCTTTCTTGGCTGTGGAGCGGATGAACCATGAGTCGAGCGGATAGTAGAGCACAGGCTTGTCGGTGCGCCAGCAGTGTGGGTAGTTGTGGATGTGTTTCTCAATCTTGAATGCCGTACCTGCTTCTTTCATTTCGAGGCAGAGCACCACGTTGAGGTCCATGTCCTTATTGGCTGCCTTCTCGTCGTATTTACCGCCTTGGTTATATTTTGGGTCATAGGCGTTCTTCACATCGTTGCCCGAGTGCTGCCAGTAACTGTCGTTGACACACATGGCGAG
>JAFUSD010000096.1 GCA_017480685.1 Bacteroidaceae bacterium | reverse complement strand
GAGATGGCTATGTATTCATCGGAATTGAACAGTGCATCGGCATGTGTGAGCATGGGTTCGCGCTCCCGGGCCCACCCACGGTGGAATGTGGTCTGCTTGAGTATTGCCAGATATTTGGCTGCGAGGTCGAACTCACGATTCATGATGGCACAGCGTGCATACATCTTGAGGTTCTTCGCCTTATGTCCGTAGTCGGTTGCGTTCTCCATCGCCCATCGGTAGGCATAGTTGATTTGTCCGAACTGGTAGTACACCATTGCTCCGTCTTGGTGTGCGATGCTCACACTGAGGCTGTCGCCGCTATGTGGCAGGATGCCGCAGTTGCCTGTGCTGAACATCTCGGGCAGGCGGTCGGTGTGCATCAGTGCTATGTTTTTATACACTACCATGAGATTGGTGGGTGTCTCAGCCTTTTGTAACTCTGCAATCACATCGTCCCAACGACATTCATCGATGGCGCGCATCATACGAAGCTCGGCATGGTAGTTGGGGTCGCGGAATGAGAAATGGTGTGACGCAAAAACAAAGGCTGCAAGTAGCAATGTGGTAAGTGTGATGCTTATCCACCGGCGTGTATCGGCAATGGGCAAGAAGCCGAGAAGCGGCAAGAGAAGCACCGATGCAGGTGCGATGATGAATGGAAGGCTGAGGAGTGGTTGGCTTTCACCCATCTTGGCAAATGTGGGTATGTGCTGTCGTAAGGCGAAATATGCTACGATGAATATGAACCATGAGATGTTGTGCGGCCAGAAACGGTAGGCAACTTTGCTCACACCCCATGTGACGAGACTGATGGCCATGAAGCTGAGGCTGTGGGAGAACCAGTAGCCTGGCATCTGCATGTAGTAGAGCCAATATCCGACATCGAGCACCGAGATGAGCAATGCACATACTGGCATCCATGCAAATAGCTGATGGTTACCTTTAAGACGGAAGGCGGATATGAGCAACAGGGCAGTGACTGTCCAGATGGCGGTGAGTATCAGTGCGCCGAGCCAGGGATGGTAGAAGTATTGTGTGAGGTAGCATCCCATCCATATCCACAAACCGCCATCTTGCGAGAGCGTGGTGGCTGCAAAGTCGCTGGTACCGATGAAGAGGTCGTGCTCTTGAACTTCGTAGAGATAGTCGGCATGCATCATGAGCATGATGTAGCTGACTACCGCGAAGAGCAAGAGGCGCAGTGATGTGGTGTATGTGGATGTATTGTGGTTCATAATGCTTACGATGTTTCTGACAAACGAGTGAATGTTGTCGACTTGTCATCGTGGTGAGTGTCGTCGGTGGTGATGGTGTCAGTCGGCTGTTGTCCGTTGTATGTTGCTTTGATGACTTGCTGCCGTGCATGGCCGGCAAATTCGTCGGCAGTGTAGGGCACGGGTTCAATCATGAATTCGGGTCGGTTGTAGGAGTTGAGGTAATATATATAATGGTATGGGTCGCGCTGTGGCAGCTCGAATGGTTTGTGGCATGTGCCTTGAGCATCGAAGTATGCGATGTAGGGACGTGTGTAGTTGCCATCGTCGCGACGCGATGCGGTCATCAGCCACCGGCCGTTCGACGAGAATGAGGGATAGCTCTCTGAACGCTTGCTGTTGATGGCTGAGAGTGGTTGTGCCTGCATGGTGTTGAGGTCGATGATGTAGATATCGGCTTCGTGATGCCATACGTGGAAGCATCCCCATGGAGCAAGGGCAAAGACCATGTAGCGACCGTCGGGCGAGGTGCGCGGCAAGGTGGCACTTTGGTTGAGCGAGTCGGCATTGAAGATGAGCCGTGGCTCGCCAAAACTTTGAGTAGTGGGGTCGAAGCTGCGTGAGTAGATGTTGTAGTGGATGTCTTTGTAACGGGTGATGAGTTCGTCTTCGCGTGTAGAGTCGGACTCGTAGGCGAAGTGTGCCGAACAATAGTAGAGTGTCTGTCCGTCGGCCGACCATGTGGGGAATACCTCGAGTTGGTCGGGTAGGGCAGATATGGTGCTTATGGAGTTGCGGTCGAGGTCGTAGAGGATGAGGTCGCTCTCGAGGTCTTGCACCTCAATCTTCGCGAGGTCTTTGGTGTGGAATGTCTGTCCGGTGAGGTTGGTGGAGAATGCAATGAGTGGGAGGGTGGGGTGCCACGAAGGGTAGACACCTGCCGATATGGTGGAGTCGGTCTTGAGGTTGACTCGTTTCACTTGGTCGCCGTCGACGATGAGTGTGCCAGGGTTGTTGTGGCGCATGTGGAAGAGCATGCGGTTGGTGTGGTAGTTCTGGTATGAGTGGCAGTTGACGCATTGTCCTTTGTCGGCAGTGCTGAAGGGGCGGTTGTCGTAGAAGACGGTTTCGTCGAAGGTGGTGAGGTTGCGTTGAGCCAGTGCAAGGTGGCTGTAGTCGACGTATGAGGGCGGTATGAGACGATAGGAGATGTAGGGGTCGATGCTGTCGGCGGCTACATAGATGTTGAATGGCTTGTATGCGTTCCATCCTTGGTCGGCCTTTACAAACACTTCGACCTTGATGCTGCCACCCAGTGCCTCGTGCTTCAGTACTTCCCATTCGTCGGGGTCAATCATGACTTTCATACCGTCACCGTAGGTGAAGGCTGTGGTGCCGGCGCTCATCCTCACCACTGCCTGCTTGCCTGATTCGGTCACTATGAAGTTGGTTGGGCATAGGTTGCAGGGGATGGTGACTTCGGTGTAGTCGGGCATGATGTATGGCTGTCGTGTTTGCATGGCATAGTTGTCGGGCACCGACGGGCTGGTGCACGAAACGGATGCAATCGCAATAATTGCGGCTATTGCTATTGATAACTTGTGGCTTATAAATGATAAACGATTCATTGGTTTCGTTTAATACGAGTTGATTCCTCTGCAGAAGAAGTAGAACCACCAGAAGGTGTCGCCGTAGGTGGGTTTCATGATTTGTCCCACTTCCTCTATGCTCTTGCCTTGCTGTATGAGCGACTGCGACATGTGGTTGAATGCGTCGTAGCGCTGTCGTATCTTCACTTCGTCGAACGGCATGCCGCTTATGTCGACTTCGTGCTCGAGGTTGCCATACAGATATGCAGCTTCCTGATAGTGTATGGGCATGGGCTCGTTGGGGTGCATGTGGGCGTAGAGGAAGAATCGCGGCCAGAAGAGCTGTATGTCTTTGCTTTGCAGGGCGAAGACGAGTGTGGTCTCTTGCAGCAGGCGGCTGTCTTTGTTCATGGTTTGCGAGAAGTATTGCAGCAGGTACATCTCTACGAGGCCTTCGTCGCCGTCGAGCATGGAACGGTAGTGGCTGTAGTATTCGCGCTGGTTGGCAAATTCGGGAAGCTTGAAGAGCTCTGTGGTGTCGGACAAGAATGGCTCATACTTCTCTGCCCATTCGCGATAGAACATCGTCTTTTTCAGTATGTTGATGTATTTCTGCGCAAGGTCGGTCTCGCCTGCAATCATGGCGCAACGGGTCAGCACCTTGTAGTCGTTGGGGTTGAAACCCATTTCAACTCCGTTCTCGATACACCAGCGTGTGGCGAAGTTGAGGCGGGCATAGTACATGTAGACGAGTGGTGCATTGGTCTGAGCCATACGCACCATGAGCGAGTCGCGGGTATAGGGCGGTATGCTCATGTTGTCGTATTTGAACATGTTGTCGCCTATGTTGCCTAGATAGGTGAGTGCCAGGTTTTTGAACATCACGATTTCACGTGTAGGTGGTGTCTTGAGGTGATAGGCCTCTTGCAGCACATCGCTCCAACGCCCTTCGTCGGCTGCGCGGTAGATGCGCTGCTCGGCATGGAAGTTGGGGTTGTCGAAGTCGGCATAGAGGCTGCCTATGATGAAGCAAGCCGCAGTGCAGATGGTGGTAATCCATATAGGCAGTGGACGTCTGGCGTCAGTAGTTTCGGCATAACGGCCAAGGAGAGCCAGTATGAGGGTGAGTGCTGTGGCTGCAAACATCGGAATCATAGGCATCCACGATATGTATTTATCGATTTGGAACATAGGGAAGCCCACAGTCCATGCGTATTCGATGCGCATCTGTGTGCAGAAATGATATGCGATGAGTGGAACGGAAATGATGCCTGCTGCAGCTACCAACCACCCGAGACCGCGGCCACGACCGATGATGGACATGAGCAGGGTGGCCAGCAACCCCCACCATCCGGTGAGTATGTAGCCTACGATGCACCATAGGAACATCCACCCCAGTGATGCCTTGCGGTGCAGATGCTCCAATCGGCGAAATGTCCAGACAGCCAACATGCTGAGTAAAAGACCGATGGATGGTGCAAAACTGTAGCCAGCCGACTTGAGGTAGAACAGCCAATAGCCAACTAATATCACCGAACAGAGCAGGGCACCCACGGGCAACAGGGCCAGCGGTCGTTGCCATGCACGGAGGTTGAATGCCTTGATGCTGACGATGGCGGTTGCTACCCAAATGGCGATGAGCAACAACGCTCCTGCTACAGGATAGTGGAAGAACTGAGAGCAGAACAATGCCAGCCATGTGGTGAATCCGCCCGGACGCACGTTGATGGAGTCGAAGAACGACTTGTCAAACAGGAACAGCGAGTGCTCCGACACGGTGTAGAGGTAGTCGGCATTGCGTGATATGAGCATATAGGCAGCCCATAGGATAAACAACATGAACGTCAAAGCAGTGAGAGTGCCACTGAGATGTTGAGACAACCAGCTGGGACGAGTTGGGGTTGAGGTATTGTCATGCTTTGCTGTCGTGGTTTGTTTTGATTTTCTTGCAGGCTTTGATGCAGCTTGTTTATGTGCCTTGTCTGTCGATTTCATTATTCTGAGGTTGATTTCTTTTTTGTTAGTGAATCGGAGTGCTTGCTTGTTCTCCTCTTGTATGATGCAAATTTACGAAAAAGAAATTGCGCTCTAAAGTTAATTCGTGAAAAAATGCACTAAAGTGCAAAATAAATATCTCGCACCACCGTGTTTGCCACTTGAATCATGGATTTTGTGTGGCGTATTGGGGTGTGCGAGATATTTGTTGTGACGATATCCTCGCAAGCCGTTGACGATATCCTCGCAAGCCGTTGACGATATCCTCGCAGGTCGTTGACGATATCCTCACTTCATGGAGTGGATGCCCTCGCAGCAAGGCTCTACACTTTGCTCTTTATCTTGTTGAACAGCACGATGAGCATGCTGCCCAGTATGCCCGAACCGAGCGAACCTGCCAGTACTGCAATTTTGCCGCTGGCGCGCAGGTGCTCGATGATATCGGGTGCATTGCCTGCAAACGACAGAGTATCGACAAATATGCTCATGGTGAAACCAATGCCTCCCAGGCATGCTACGGCAAAGAGCATGTGCCACGATGCACCGCTCGGCATGGCGCCCACCTTGCTCTTGATGGCGAGCATGCTGGCGAGGGTGATGCCCAGCGGCTTGCCAAGCAGGAGGCCGAAGAAGACACCCATGCCCACACTGCCAATCTCGGGGCTGTATTGGAAGATGTTGAAGTAGCTGATGTCGGGAATCTCGACACCTGCATTAGCGATGGCGAATATAGGCATGATGAGGAAGTTGACCCAGTTGCTCAATGCGTATTCAAGGCGGTAGGACATGCCCATGGAGCCGGTAGCAATGTGGCTCATGCGTCGCAGGCAATGGCGCTGCAGGTCGTTGGGGAAGGGGTCGGTCTCGTTGTCTTGATCAAGGTCTTCGTATAGCTTCAGGCGGCGTACATATTCGCGGTTCTTGCGTTCGAGGTAGGCGCGTGTGTACTGTCCGTCCATTGGGATGAGAAATGCCATCACCACGCCCGACATGGTGGCGTGGATGCCGGCATAGTAGAACAGGAACCACACGGCGATGGCTGGAATGAGGTAGTACATCATGCGCTTCTCGCCTTGCTGCTTCATGAGGTAGATGACGATGATCAGTATGAGGGCAATGCATAGCAACGCGATGTTGATATGACCGCCATAAAACAACGCCACAACGAGTATGGCACCAAGGTCGTCGGCGATGGCCAGTGCGGTAAGGAAGATTTTGAGTGATATCGGCACTTTATTGCCCAGCAGGGACATGATACCTACCGCGAAAGCAATGTCGGTGGCAGTAGGTATTCCCCATCCGCTGGCAGCTTCGGTGCCGTGGTTGATGAGGGTGTAAATCAATGCAGGAGCCAACATACCGCCTGCTGCTGCGATGACGGGCAGCAGTGCTTTCTTGGGCGAACTGAGTTCGCCACACACCACTTCGCGTTTTATCTCGAGCCCCACGGTGAAGAAGAAGATGACCATGAGGATGTCGTTGATAAAGGTCTCGACGGTCATGCCGCGCGGGAATGTCCAGTCGATGAGGCGTGTGCCATCAGCATGTGTGGGGCTTTGGATGTGCATCGAGAGGTCGGTATCGAGAAATGCACGATAGAGGTCGCGTGTGGCTGGCAGGTTGGCCAGCAACATAGCGACAATCACACACGAGAGCAGCACTACTCCCGATGCCCAGGGCTTGCTCAGAAAACTCTTCTGAGCCCAGTTCATGGCTCTCACGTTTTTTGCCCACGTATAGGTTGGTATAAGCTTCATTATATTAATGAATAATTAATAATGAATAAAGTGTATAGCGTATGCTTGGCAGAAGAGACAGGGGGCTTCCCGCTATTTCAACTCTGTCAGCATGTATCGCTTTGGCGAAATGCCGGTTGTGCGCTTGAAGAACCGACCGAAGAAGCTCTGGCTCGGGAAGTTGAGCATGGTGCTCACTTCTTGTATCTTGCAGCGTTTCTCCTTCATCAGCTGTTTGGCGAGGGTCACCACATATTCTGCAATCCAAGTACTCGCGTTCTTACCGCTGTATACGTTGGTGATGGTCGACAGGTATTTGGGTGTGATGCCCAGTTTTTCGGCGTAGAACTGCACTTCGCGTTCCTTGCTTGCGTATTGGTTGAGCAGGTCGATGAACCGTCTGAACAGGTTTTCCTGTCGCGACACGGCGTCGCCCTTGATGTCGGAGTCTATGTTGAACAGGTTTATGACAAATGCACGAATGATGTTGTTGTAGCTGCGTACGAAAATCTGCTTGTATTTGAAGTCTTTCTGGAGCAGGGCTTGCACCAGTTCGTCGTAGTGATTCTTGATGTAGCGGAACTCTGCATCGTTCATGCGCTTGTAGTATACATTCTCGGCTGCCACGTTGTCGTTATATAGTCCCATGTCGCTGCTGCTCGTTGTGCGTGCATTGGGGTCGAACCTGTAGATCATGTAGCGTGTCTCCATCGATTTCATCTGGATGCGCAGTGTAGTATATGCTGGCAGGAATATGCACGAATGGCTGTTGAGGGTTATCTCTTGGTTGTTGACGTGTAGGCGCATGGTGCCGTGGGCCAGGATGAAGAGTATTGATTGTTGCAGGTGATATGTCTTGCCGATGCTGTAGATTACTGTTGGCTCAACGTTGTTGCTGAAGTTGTCGTAGAGGTATACGAACTTGTCGTAAGAAGCTGTACATTTAACGATACTTTTCACTCGCTCGTATGTATCTTCTATATATCTGTTGTTTGTTGTGTTCATTGCTTTTGGTCTTTTGTTTGTGAGGCTTATTGCTTATCGGACTTGTGTATTGAATGAATGGTAAGCAAAAAGAATATCTTCAAATCATACCCCCGATTGCTTGGATAGTTTCTTACTGTTGATGCTTATGTATTTGCGTGGGGAGCATCCTGCAACGCGTTTGAAGTATCTGCCGAAGAAACTCTGACTCGCAAAGTTGAACATGTCGCTCACCTCTTTTATGTTATGTTTGTTATTGTAGAGCACTATCTTGATGCGCAGGGTTACATACTCGTCGATTACCCTTGATGCCGTCTTGCCTGTATACTTCACGGTGGCAGCCGAGAGGCTCTTGGGTTGCACGCCTAAGCGGTTGGAGTAGTATTGTACTGAACGTTCTGTTTTGTAGTTTTCGTCGAGCAGTTCGAGGAATTGTGCGAATAGTCTTGAACTGTCGGAGTCTTCATAGTGTGATATGGGTTCCAGATTGTCTGTGATTGTGCTTTTGTGAGCCAGGTATGCACCCAGACGATTCTTCACGAGGTCGACTCTCATGTAGCGCCATGACGGATTGCTCATGTCTCTCTTCATCTGCTGATAGTCGTGAAGCAGAATGTTGATTTGGCGTGGGGTGAGGTGGTAGTGATAGAATGTGTAGCATCCGTTTTTCACTCCTAAGCTCAAACCGATGGTTTCGTATATGTCGTGAAGAATGTATGCTTCGATTTTCATGGAAAAGATATTACACCGTGAGCTCTTAATCTCGATATTGGTGTATGGCATAATCGTGAGGTAGTCGTTGGCTTTCAGTTTCAACTTGATGCCGTTCACCACTATATTCATTGAGCCTTGAACCACTGCCAAGACGCAACAATAGTGGTCGTTGCATATCATGTCGTTGCTGTAGACTTTCGATTCTGTGCCTTGGTCGATGTTGTCGGCGCAAATGAACTTACCTTCTAAATACGTACAACTAAGGTTCGTGTTCTTGGATGTTGGTCCGTTGTTGTTCTGTTGCATATCTTCTTACCCTTTCTCTTTTTATTTTTTTATCTTGTCATGTGTCTTTGATTATTTTTGTGGTGATTCATCTAAACAATCTTTTATCACGGCATTCGTCTGTGGCACTTGTTCCGTGTACTTAGTATTTTTGGGGAAGGTGCTTGTGTGGGAGGTTAGCCCGTAGGCGGGGCTCGGAATATAAGTGTCGTGGCACCTATTGTTATTATGTCGCCGTCGCTCAGGCGTATTCGGTCAACATCTTTCAAGATTTGGTTCTGATGGAATGTGCCGGTTGTTGAAGGTGCATCGCGCAGTATATATCTTAGGTTCCCCCTTTTGTCGCGTTCCACGCGTATGACACAATGGAATGTGTCTATGCTTGGATCGCTGGTTTCGATAGGTTGGTTTATGGTGTTTCCTTTGAGATAACGTCCAAATTCGTTATCGCCCAAATGTAGTTGCAGCAGTTGTTTGTATGCAAATTTGTTTTCAATGACAGTAATGCTGCCGTAGTTGTCTCCATCGTGTGTCTGCTCATCCAGATGCCGTTCTGCATGTATGTCGGTCAGGTGTGACACTCCCATACGGATTCGAAACTCGCGTTTGCAATTGGTACAGACAAAAACCAATGACTGACCTTCATCGTATTTGCTTTCGTCGAACACGATGAAGGTGTCGCATTTGGGGCAGCGTACTCGTTTCATCTTCTTACTGCTGATGGTTTGAGTGGCGCTGTTTACGGTTATTCTTCAGCTGGCTCTGCTGGCGCTGCCGGTGCTTCAGCAGGGGTCTCTGTTGATGTTGCCTGGTCGGTAGCAGCAGGGAACGACTGCATGTTGTTGGCATCGGTTTGTGTCTGAACAGGAATTGCCAGAGGTTGCTCTTCAACTGTGGTCTTGGGCACGAAAGCGGCTGACACCACGCTGAGCACTACCATTGCAATAGCAATGCCCCATGTGGCTTTCTCAAGGAAATCGGTGGTCTTGCGCACGCCCATGATTTGGTTTGATGAAGAGAATCCTGATGCGAGGCCGCCTCCTTTGGATTCTTGGATAAGTACTATACCGCACATCAGTATTGATGCGATAATGATGAGTACGATGATTAATGTGTACAGCATTTCTTTACGTTTTTATTGTTTTATTAATTTATTTTGTTCTTTATTATGTGCTCGACCATGGTGCAAATAACTAGTGGTTTTGACTAAGCACAAATTCAAGTGCAAAGTTATTACTTTTTTCTGAATTGTGCAAGCGTATACGTGGTTTTTTTGCAAAATTGGTCTTAAGGGGTATTCAAAAGTGCGCTTTTCTGCATTATTGGTGTATCTGTGCGCATGTTTTTAAGGTATAGACAGAGTAAATCCCGCTTTTGTGAGGATATCCTTTCGTGGTTGTGAGGATATCCTCGTTGAAATGCGCCGGTATCTGTGATGCCTTACCAGTTGGCAACCGTCGCGTTGTATATCTGGTCGACGATGTCGTTTATCATCTGTTGCACAAGTTCTTCCTGCACAGCATTAAGCTGGAGGCGCGAGTCGTAGTCGGCAGTTGCCGAGAAGCTTTTCTCGAAGTCTTCATCATGTTTGGTGGTGTTCACGAAGCGTACGTTGACCGTCATCTTCAGCTGTGTCTGTGCAGAAAAGCCGTCGCGAGCCACCGACTTGTTCGTCTGGCTGTATTCGGTTATCTCGCCCGAGAGCTGCATGTCGCCGTTTTTCTTCTGAACCTTCAGCTTCGTCTTCTTCGAGTAGACATCGCTTATGCTGTTGTAGAACATTGCCTCCATCGGTGCCCACACGTAGTTGCAACGTATCGGGAACTTGGTTAACGATATGGTTTTCACCTTTTCGTAGTCGATGCTCGAACCGTTGAATGAATAGCTCACCGTGCACCCCACAAGCATGAGGCATGCAAGCAGGCAGAGCAACAGGTGTATGGCTCCTTTATTTCTTTTCCAATCCATAGTCTTTGATTCTGCGATAGAGTGTACGTTCGCTTATTCCCAACTCGCGTGCCGTCTTGCTGCGATTGTAGGCATTGCGCCGCAGGGCCTCGCGTATGTTGGCTTCCTCTATTTCTTTCATCGAGCGAGGTGCCGCTTCGATATATTCCACAGCGTTGGGAATATCTCTGTGGCTGCCCGCATCGCGTTTGTCTGGCCAGATGATTTGGCTGCTTTTCGGCTTGCTGTCGGTTGTAGCATTAGTGGCTGGTGCCAGGATGACGGGTTCCGACTCGATGGTAGAGTATTCTGCATCTTGAATGATGCCCTGGTGAGTAGTGTAGTGGGATGGTGCGATGGCTTGGTTGTGGATTATTTCCTTCAAGCCTTTCACCTCCTTGCTCAGGTCGGTAAGCAGGCGGAAAAGCATCTCGCGCTCGTTTTCATACGAGTGTGCGCCTCCGTTTTGCTGCCAACTGGATGCTAACACAAGGCCCTGACCGGTGGCTGAATCGTCGGTGATGCCGAATTGTCGCAGGTTGTCGGCAGTGATTTCGCGTTCCTGACTTATGATGCACATCTGCTCTGCTATGTTTTTCAGCTGACGTATGTTGCCCGGCCACTTATAGCTGAGCATCAACTGGCGTGCATCGTCGGTCAGTGTGATGCGTTCGAGCATGTAACGGTCGCAGAAGTCGGCCACGAACTTGCGGAACAACAACTCTATGTCGCGACCGCGTTGGCGCAACGGCGGCATGCTGATGGGTATGGTTGCAAGTCGGTAGTAGAGGTCTTCACGGAACTTGCCTTCGCTTATCGCCTTGGTGATGTTCACGTTGGTGGCTGCAATGATTCTCACGTCGGTGGTCTTCACTTCCGACGAACCCACTCGTATGTATTCACCTGTCTCGAGCACACGCAGCAGTCGCGCCTGTGTGCTGAGCGGCAGTTCGCCCACCTCGTCGAGGAACAATGTGCCTTTGTTGGCTGCACCGAAGTATCCCTCACGCTCACCTATGGCACCCGTGAAGGCTCCCTTCTCATGACCGAACAGCTCGCTGTCGATGGTGCCTTCGGGTATGGAACCGCAGTTGATGGCGAAGTATTTCTGGTGTTTGCGCGATGAACGGTCGTGTATGACACGTGGTATCACTTCCTTTCCCACTCCCGATTCACCCTGGATAAGCACGCTCAGGTCGGTGGGTGCCACCTGCACTGCTATGTCGAGTGCTCGGTTCAGTTCGGCCGAGTTGCCTACTATGCCGTATCGTTGTTTTATCTGTTGTAGGTTGGTTTCGTTCATGTCGTGTGTGTAATCAGATGTAGGGGTTGAACTTCTGCTCGTAGTCAATTGTCGTAGAGGGCCCGTGACCGGTAAGCACATGTGTGCTGGCAGGCAACTTCAGTAGTTGCGTGCGTATCGAGCGTATTATCTGTGTATAGTCGCCACCAGCCATGTCGGTGCGACCTATCGAGGCCTGAAACAGCGTGTCGCCTGCAAAGAGCACTCCTTCGTCGGCCAAGTAGAAGCACATTCCGCCTTGTGTGTGACCTGGCGTGAGGATAATCTTCAGTTGGTGAGTGCCGAAACTCACGGTGTCCTGGCTGCTTATGTCGTGCACTTTCGGTAGTGGAGGCATCGATTCGTGTGGCAAACCAAATGCGTCGAGATAAATGTCTCGTTGCTGATATTGCCCCATGTCGGCCATGTTGCCCTCGATGTCCAACCCATAATCGCGAGCCACGAATCCGCATCCCATGATGTGGTCGAAGTGGAGGTGGGTGCACAGCATGTGTACAAGATGCAGACCATTACCGTCGATATACGTCTTGATGGCATGCCATTCATCTTCTGATATACATCCGGGGTCGATGATGCATGCTTCGCAAGTGTCGTCGCTCACTACGTAGCAATTCTCTTGCAGCGGATTTACAGTGAATTGTTTTATATCTACCATCTTGTATGCTATGCTTTTTATATTTATAGTGTCAGCAATTTGTGGTTTCTTGTGTAGAATGTGCCACACTTTGTGTCAGTTCTTCACCCTCACGTGTACCACTTTCTTCGTTTCGAAGTACTCTTCGTCGAAGTAATCCGAAAGATTCCATTCGGTGCAGATGGTGCGCATGGGTGCTATCTCTCCGCTCAGTTCGCCGCCTTTGAGGGCGATGATGCCGTTGGGCAGTGCGTTGTGTTGAGCGGTTGCGATGTTTTTCCTCACACATTTCATGAGGTCGGTCAGTGGCATTACGGCTCGTGTCACCACAAAATCGTATTTCGTCTTTATTTCTTCACCTCGTGCGTGTGTCAGCTCCACGTTTTTCAGTTCTATGGCTGCTGCCACTTCTTGCGCCACTCTCACCTTCTTGCCGATTGAGTCGACGAGGTGGAAATGCACTTCGGGGTACATGATGGCAAGTGGTATGCCGGGAAAGCCACCACCGCACCCGAGGTCCATCACTCGGCTACCAGGGGTGAAGCTGATTACCTTTGCTATGCCGAGCGAGTGCAACACATGGTGTTCATACAGGTTGCCTATATCTTTGCGCGAGATGACATTGATGCGGGCATTCCATTCCTCATACAAGCTCTGCAACATGGCAAACTGCCGGCGTTGTGTGTCGCTCAGGTCGGGGAAGTATTTCAGTATGATGTCCATGCTTTAGCTTTCGATTGTGGCTTTGAAGCCTATGCTTTCAATGGCACTTATTATGTCGGCTGCCTCGGCGGTGCCTGTCACTGTAGCTCTTTTGTCGGCAAGGCTTACGGTGGCATCGTCCACACCTGCGACTCCCTTTATGGCTGTCTCGGCACTATGTGCACAGTGTGAGCAGTTCATGCCTTCTATGTGTATCTGCATTTTATTGTTAGAGTTGGTTGATGTTTCTGTGTGGTCGTGATGGTGGCCGTGATGGTGGTGTGCCTTACCTGTCATGTGTGCTATCAATGAGTATAGCAGCAGCAATGCCAGCACGATGGTACAACCTATGTTGAACCAACTTGTGGGCTCGGTGCAGCAGTCGGCATGCATGGATACCATCTTCGGGGTGAACCACTCGCGTGGCAGCAAGGTGTCGATTCCGAATGCGAAGAGTATTGCACCAACTGTGATTGATGCAAGATATATCAGCAGTGTCTTGCGTCCCAACACCTTATTTATTATTATAATAGAGGCTGCATTGGCGGCAGGACCAGCCATCAGCAATACGAGCGCAGCACCGGGGGTGAGGCCTTTGAGCATCAGCGCCACTGCAATAGGTATCGATCCTGTGGCACATACGTACATCGGTATCGAGATGCAGAGCACGAGCAGTATGCTCATCAGCGAGTTGTCGGCAAAGGTTGCGAAGAACTCCTGTGGTATGAACACGGTGATTAGGCCTGCTATGATGAGTCCGATGACGAGCCATTTGCCTATATCGCCCATCATCTCTATGAATCCGTATCGCAGTGCTTCCGCTATCTTTGCTGCGAACGATGTTTTTCTCACCGTCCTTTCCGTGCTGCAGCAACGGTCGTGATGGCATGCGTCACTATTGGCGTCGGCTGTCGAGGCTGTTGGTGTTGCTGCTTTTTCCTTGTCGAATGTGTTGATCAGCTGTCCGCCCACCAGTGCGGTGATGAATGCTACGATGGGACGTATCACTGCAAACGGAAGTCCGAGCAATGAATAAGTTGCGAATATCGAGTCGACTCCTGTCTGCGGTGTCGCAATCAGGAACGAGACGGTTGCTCCCTTCGATGCTCCTTCCTTGCGCATCGACATGGCTGTGGGTATCACTCCGCATGAGCAAAGAGGCAACGGTACTCCGATGAGGGCTGCATAAACCACCGAGCGCCATGAGCCGTCGGCCAGGTAGTGTGTGTAGAGCCGTCCTGGTATGAAGGCATGCATCAAACCTGCCAATAGGAATCCCAGAAGCAGGTATGGGGACATTTCGTTTATGAGCTGGAATACTTCGTTCATTGTTTTCTCCTACTTTTGATTTCCGATATATTCGCTTGGTTGTCGGTGTGTTGCTCAATCACCGATGTTGTCTATCTGATGGTAAGGCTCAGCGATGTTATCTGCATCTCATCGTTAATCTTTGCAAGTCCCAGGAAGTTGAGCGTGTTCGTCTGACTTCCTTTGGTCACTTCTTCGGCCAGTGTGAAACTGATGCTGTATATCGGTTTATGCTCGTTTACTTCTTTGCTGACGATTGTGTTTTGCAGTTTGAACATGATGGTCCGCTCATCGTCGTTGTGCATCTTCTTCATGTATGCAGCAACGTCGGCACGGCTGGCATCGTTTTGCCCTATGTAGGTTGCCAGCATCGGGGCGATTGTCTCGTCGAGCATCGCCTTGTCGTTGGCGGCCAAGGCATTGAAATGCTTCTCGAGCAGTTGCATGGCGCTGATGGTCTCTTTCTCGCTGGTTGTTCCGCCGTCGAGTTCCTCCATGCGTTTCTCGGCTTGCTTGGCATACATTCCGTCGCCGAAACTGTCGAGGTAGCGTTCGTATGCTGCGTAGGTGTCTTCGTCGTTAGCTTCCACATACGACAGCGAGTCGACTTTGCGGTTTGCCTCGTCGCGGTAATAGCTGTCGCTGTGGTTGCGGATGAAGTCTTCTATGTCTTCCACCGAGTCGCTCATTCTTGCCATGCTCCAGTCTTTGCGCTCCGACTCTATCTTTTGGCGTATGGCTTCCACCATGTCGGCATGTGCTCCGTGTATGAATGTGTCCTGATAGCGGGCAATTGCTTTCTCGAGCGAGTCGAGTTGCATGGTGCCTTCCCACTTCTGTATCTGGAGCCAGGCTGTTTTCTCTGCGTCCTCTTGTGTGGCTTGCTCTGTCTTGTCGTGGTATATGTATGCTACGGCGCCTATCACTGCTGCCAGTAGCAGTATGAGGATTACCCAGAGGGTGATGTGGCGGTTTTTCTTCTCTTCCATGTGTCGGTTGTGATTTAGTGACACTCAGTGTCGGTCTTTCTGTGTTAATATGGTTTGAGGGTTGAGTCGGTGTGTGGTGTGATGGCCATACACTCCATCTCGATGAGCCATGTGGGTCGGCACACCGGAGCGTAGGTTATGACGTGTGGCGTGTCGGGGAATTTCTCGGCAAAGAGTCGGTTTACCAGTGTGTAGTCGGCCGTGTCGCGCAGGTAGACAATGATTTGCATCACATCGTCCCATCCCGCTCCGCCTTCGGCCAGCAGTGTCTCCACGTTTTCCCACATGCGGTGTGTCTGCTTCAGTATGTCGCCTGTATGCTCCACCTCGCCGCGGTTGTTGATCGATGCGGTGCCTGAGATGTAGATGTGTGAGCGGTCGCCGAAGTCTATCTTCACTCCGCGCTCGAATGTCACACCATACTGGTATGTGGGGTTGAGGTGTGTGGGTGCGTAGAGGTAGGTCTGCTGCCGGCGCTCAATGCCTGGTATGGCGTATGTGTCCATCTGTATGATGGCTTTGGTGTTGGCTGGTATGCCGTGTATGCCGGTCGATGCCAGGTAGTGTGTCTGTGGCGTGAGTCCTTGCTTCGTGAAGTTCTCGCGTCTGCCCACTACGAGGCCGTGATATTGTGTGTCTACATCGCGCACGAAAAACCATGTCCTGATGCAGTTGTCGGCCAGTGTGGCTCCCTGTGCTTCGAGTTGCTGCTCATATCGTTCCAGCAGTTGTGTTGCCTGATGCTGGCTGTCGCCTTCGGGCACTATCTGGGTCATATCCCACAGGTGGGTATAGTTGCTCTTGCCTTGGTGCAGGTATGCCCACATTGCTACTTTGCTGCCATCGAGTGGCGGCTGCTGTATGATTGATGTCGTCGAATCGGCGTCGTCGATGAGTGGCATTTGGTTGGTGGCATCGCTCACGAATAGTCGGCGCATCACTACGGTTGCACCGCCCAACCGGCTCTTGAGCACTTCGAGAGCTTGCTTCAAGGCTTGATATTGCTGCCCGAATGTGGCGCCTATATCGGTGGCATGGAGCATGGCATGGGTCTCTGCCAATAGTCCATCGGGTGCAAAGCTGATGTATTCAACTCTTGCTCCTTCTATGTCGGTGTATGTCTGTCTTTGTTTCATACCAAAGTGCAAAGTTAGTAAATAATTGACAACTGACAATTGATAATTGCCAATTATTTGCATTGCTCGTCGTTTTTGCATGCTTTGCATGCTGTTTTGCTGCATGTGGATTTACCACATCCACAGTTGCACCCGCTCTCATGGTGACGGATGCTGTGCCAAATGCGGTAGGCAATTGCTGCCGCAACGATGGCAAGTATGATGTAAACTATGACTTCCTGCATTTTGATTCTCTTGTTTTCAATAATTACTATTACATCGATTCTTAATCCGTTTAGCCGAACAAACTGCCGATTTGGAATATCAGGGTGGCGCATATCCATGCCAGCAGTGTGGTGTAGGTGGCTGTGAATATGGCCCACTTCCAGTGGCCCGACTCGTTTTTGATTGCTATGCATGCTGGCAAGCAGGGCATATAGAGCAAGATGAACACCATGAAGGCAAATGCAGCCAGCGGGGTCATTCCGCTGTGGGCTATAATCGACGACAGACGCGAAGAATCGTCTTCGGTGCTTTCTGCCTCTTCTGTGCCCTGTGAGTACAGCACTCCCATTGTTGATGCCACAATCTCTTTGGCTCCAACGCCTGCTATGATGCTGACACCTTCTTTCCAACCGAGGCCGCAAGGCCGTATGACGGGTTCCACCGTCTTGCCCAGGCGCCCTATGTAGCTCTGCTCCATCTGCCCCTCGGCGGGCAGTTCGTCGTGGTGGGGGAAGTAGGTCAGGGCCCATATCACGATGCTGGCCATCAGGATTATGGTACCCATCTTCTTGAGGTATTGCTTGCCCTTCTCCCATGTGTGGCGCATCACCGACTTGGCTGAGGGCATGCGGTAGGGGGGCAGTTCCATCACAAACGGACTCGACTCGCCTTTCACTACATAACGGCTGAACACGTGGGCCATCACTACGCTCAGACTTATGCCTATGAGGTAGAGCGAGAAGAGGATGAGGGCCTGTCCGTGGGCGAAGAAAGCCCCGATGATGATGATATATACCGGCAGGCGTGCTGAGCACGACATGAGCGGCACTATCATCATAGTTATGAGGCGCGATTTGCGGTCTTCTATCGTGCGGGTGGCCATGATAGCGGGTATGTTACAGCCAAATCCCATTATCATCGGTATGAAACTCTTGCCGTGCAGGCCCATGTGGTGCATGATGCGGTCCATGATGAAGGCAGCACGAGCCATGTAGCCCGAGTCTTCCATCCACGAGATGAAGGCATAGAGTATCATGATGTTGGGCAGGAACACAATCACTCCGCCCACTCCGGCCAGGATGCCGTCGACCAGCAAGTCCTTGAGCGGACCGTCGGCCATCTTGTCGCTTATGGAGTCAGACAGCCATCCCACCAGACTGTCAATCCAATCCATCGGATACTGACCCAGGGTGAAGGTGCAGAAGAAAGTGAGATACATCAGCAGGATGAAGATGGGGAAACCCATGTAGCGGTTTGTCACAAACGAGTCGATGCGCTTGGTCATGAGGCGTTTGTATACGGCTCGCTTCATGTAACACTCCTTCAGCGCTCCTTCCACGAAACCATATTTTGCATCGGTGATGGCGCTTTCAGAGTCCTCGTCCATCTCTTGCTCAATCTCTTTCTGACACCGTTTGCGTTCGGCCAGTATGTCGGATGCGTTGGGCAACGTAGATACGATACCCTCCACCTGGCCGTCGTTTTCCAGCATCTTGATGGCAAGGAAGCGAGCCGAATAGTTGTGGTGGGGTTCGGGGTTGAGGCGAATGAGTTGCTCCACTCGCTCAATGCGCTGCTCAATCAGCATGCCGTGGTTTATGTGTATGTGGCGGAACGTGGTTTGCCGGCCCTCGTATATCTCGATTATCTCGTGAAGCAAAGTGTCGACCCCCTCGCCGGTACGCCCCACGGTAGGCACTACAGGCACGCCAAGCAGGGTGCCCAGCTGGTTTATGTCGAGGCTGTTGCCGCTTGCGCGAAGTTCGTCAAACATGTTGAGCGCCATGATTATGGGCACATCCATGTCGATGAGTTGGGTGGTGAGGTAGAGGTTACGCTCCAGGTTCGACGCATCCACCACATTGATTATCACGTCGGGCACCTTCTCAATGATGTGTCGGCGCACATACAGCTCCTCGGGCGTGTAGGCGGTGAGGCTGTAAGTGCCGGGTAAGTCGGTGATGTTGAAGTGATAACCCTCAAAATCCACATGCCCCTCCTTGGCGTCGACCGTCACACCCGAGTAGTTGCCTACACGCTCGTGAGCATTTCCTGCAATGTTGAACAGGCTTGTCTTGCCACAGTTGGGATTGCCCACAAATGCCACGCTGATGGTTCGGCCTCGTTCTTCGGCCACATGGTGCAGGTCTATGCAGTCGTCGGCCGAGATGCCGCGCTCTGCATGTTGCTGCTTCTGCCATTCACGTGCTTCTGCCTCGGTCACCACCTCCACCATGTCGGCCTCGGCTCGACGCAAACTTACTTCATAGTCGAGCAAGCGATATTTCACGGGGTCCATCAATGGAGCATTGAGCACCACGTCAACAGCAGTGCCTTTTATGAATCCCAATTCCACGATGCGTTTGCGGAAACCGCCGTGACCGTGAACCTTCACTATCACGCCGCTCTCGCCTGTATTTAGTTCCGATAGTTTCATGTCATACTTATTGTGCTCTTGGTTTTAAGATGCAAAGTTATGGTTTTTTACCCTCCTGGGCAATACCCATAAATGAGTAAAACCACATGTCAGGCTTGGCCGCATCCCGTCGCTCACACTGCAAAGTTACGATTTTTTTCATGCACCTGTGCGTGTCACACAGGTAAAAATGCCGATTATAAAGCATAATTTACCGTTTGCACGGCAAAAAACGTATGGGCGGTGTAACGGAACGTTTTCGTTAAGCCAGATGAGCAGAGAAAGCTTGCTTGCTCTGCCATGGCGAGAAAACGTCTGAATTTATTCGAAAGCTTTAATGCGCGTATTTGGAAGTTTAGCTGCACGTACGTACCATTTATTAGATTCAAGTACGTACCTTTAGCTGCGCGTACGTACAAATTTTGCTGCGAGTATACTGAAGTTTTGCTGTGCAGATATAGAAAAACTTTAATTTTCGTCGCAAATTTAATAATTTTCGGTGGAAAATCAGTAAATTCTCGGCCGAAAATTATTAAATTTACGTCGAAAATTAAAGAATTACCACGTACTTTCGATAAAACTACCACGTACTTTCGATAAAACTACCACGTACTTTCGATAAAACTACTACGTTCCTTCGATAGAATTACTACGAAGTCTCAAAAAAGATGTAGCGCTCGTTCAGCAAAACATTATGCTTTTTTGCTGCGACTTACTACCCACACACCTGTGAAGACGCAGATGATGGCGGCGACCTTCTGCCACGAGAGGCGGTCCATGCCTATGCAGATGCTGATTACGACGGCTATGATGGGCTGGAGATATGAGTAGAGGCTTACGAGGGTGGGGCGTATGTGTTTCTGTCCGATGGGCACGAGGAAATAGGCGATGAAGGTGGCGAACATCACCACATAGATGATTTCGAGGACTATGTTGGTGGGGAGCTGCGAATAGGGGGTGTGTATGGCATCGGGCAGGCAGAATGGCAGGCAGTAGGCGGTGGAGAAGAGGAACATCCACTTCATGAACGTCACCACGCTGTAGCGCGAGATGAGCGGACGGAACACACCGAGGTAGATGGCGAAGCTGAGGCAGTTGAGCACGATGAGGGCTATACCCCATGGCGATGATGTCTCGACACTACCAGCCGAGTGCATGGTGTTGAAGATGAGCAGCATGACTCCTGCAAAACTCAATGCCACTCCTCCTGCCTTCATCCATGTGATGGGCTCTTTGAGCGCGATGGCTGCCACAAACATGGTCATGATGGGCGAGAAGGAACTGAGGATGGAGGTGTCGATGGATGTGGTCATAGTGATGGCCACGAGGAACGTCATCTGCGGAATGTACAGGCCTACGAACGAGGCCACGAGTATGCGTAGCATGTCGGCTCGGCTCACATGCTCGCGCGGCATCATGACCGACAACAACCAAAACAGCGCGGTGGCTCCCGCAGCACGCAGCAGGTAAAGAGCGTAGGGCGACAGGAGGTCGCAGTTGGCGATGTCTTTACACATCACGATGTTAAGCCCGAAGATGGTGTAGGTGGTAGCGCTGGCAAGATGGCCTTTCAGTTTGGCGGAAATCATGTGAAAACGGGGTGGGCTTAATATCTTCTATGGTTTCTATCAATTCTCTTTGTTGGCCTTCTTTGCAAACTCGAAGAGGGCGAGGGGCAGATGGCAATAGCCGTCGGGGTTCTTGTCGAGATAGTCTTGATGGTATTCCTCGGCAGGATAGAAGTTGCGCAGGGGCTCTACTTCAACCACGAGTGGACGGTCGTATTGGCGTGCCACTTCATCCACCACGGCGTTTATGGTGTCGAGCTCGGCGGGGTCGGTGTAGTAGATACCCGTGCGATAGCGTGTGCCGCGGTCTTCGCCTTGCTGATTGAGGCTTGTGGGGTCGATGGCCTTGAAGTAAAGCTCGATGAGCAACTTGAGGCTTATCTGTCGGGGGTCGTAATCCACTCGTACTGTCTCGGCATACCCTGTTGTGTCGGTATATACCTCCTTGTAAGTGGGGGCGTCGGTGTATCCGTTGGCAAATCCCACTTCGGTGTGGATGATGCCGCGTATGAGTTTCAGATAGTGTTCGGCACCCCAGAAGCAACCGGCTGCAAGATAGATGGTCCGTGTCATATATATATATATAATATGTGTTGTTCTGTAAAATGTATAACGTTATGTAATATAAGTTTCGCATGTCAGTAATAAGAAATTAAAAGAAGTTAAAGGGAAGTTAAATAGGAGTTAAAGGGACGATACCTGCCTGTAGTATCATTCGTCCTTTTAACTTCCTGAGCGAACAAAGCGAGCGATAACTTCTCTTCCATTCCTTTCTATTCCTTGAAACTGAAGCAAGTGGAACTTGCGAAGGTTGAATTATGTAATACTATGTGTCGTTATATGATGAAGTGTGTGGTAAATAATATAAATGCCGTCTGGACGGTCGGTTTATCGCCATCCGGACGGCATCATTGGTGATAGTTCTTTAGTCTTCGTTCAGAATCTTCATGATTTCGATTGCTGACTTGCTGACCGGAGTACCTGGGCCGAAGATGCAAGCTACGCCTGCCTTGTAGAGGAAGTCGTAGTCTTGAGCAGGGATGACACCGCCGGCGATGATGAGGATATCCTCACGGCCGAGCTTCTTCAACTCTTCGATTACCTGCGGGATGAGGGTCTTGTGACCGGCTGCCAGTGAGCTTACGCCCAGCACATCGACGTCGTTCTCGACGGCCTGACGTGCCGACTCGGCTGGTGTCTGGAAGAGTGGTCCCATATCGACGTCGAATCCGCAGTCGGCATAACCGGTGGCACATACCTTGGCACCACGGTCGTGGCCGTCCTGACCCATCTTCGCAATCATGATACGCGGACGACGTCCGTTCTTCTGTGCGAACTCCTCTGTCATCTTGCAAGCCTGTGCAAAGAGGTCGCTCGACTTACTTTCTGATGAATACACGTTGCTGATAGTTCTGATTATTGCTTTGTAACGTCCGACAACTGCTTCACATGCGTCGGAGATTTCGCCGAGTGTACAACGAAGTCCGGCTGCCTTCACTGCAAGGTCGAGCAGGTTGTTCTTGCTCTTCTTGCCGTCAGCAAACTCTTGTACGCACTTGGTGATTTCGGCCAGTGCAGCCTTGCAAGCTGCCTCGTCGCGGCTGGCGCGAACCTTGGCCAGCGATTCTTCCTGCTGCTTGCGCACTGCAGTGTTGTCGATTTCGAGGATATCGATTGGGTCTTCGTGGTCGAGACGGTATTTGTTGACACCGATGATTGACTGAGTGCCCGAGTCGATACGAGCCTGTGTACGTGCTGCTGCTTCTTCGATACGCATCTTTGGCAGACCTGTCTCGATGGCTTTTGCCATACCGCCCAGCTTCTCGATTTCCTGGATGTGTGCCCAGGCTTTGTCGACGAGTTCGTTGGTGAGGGTCTCTACGTAGTATGAACCTGCCCATGGGTCGATTTGCTTGCACACCATGGTCTCGTTCTGGATGTATATCTGTGTGTTACGTGCAATACGTGCCGAGAAGTCGGTTGGCAGGGCGATGGCCTCGTCGAGTGCGTTGGTGTGGAGCGACTGTGTGTGGCCCAACACGGCTGCCATGGCTTCGATACATGTACGGCCCACGTTGTTGAATGGGTCTTGCTCGGTGAGCGACCATCCTGATGTCTGTGAGTGTGTACGCAGTGCCATCGACTTGGGGTTCTTGGCTCCGAAGCTCTTCACGATCTTGGCCCAAAGCAGACGTCCGGCGCGCATCTTGGCTATTTCCATGAAGTGGTTCATGCCGATTGCCCAGAAGAACGACAGGCGTGGTGCGAAAGCGTCGATGTCGATACCTGCGTTGACACCTGCGCGGAGGTAGTCCATACCGTCGGCCAGGGTGTATGCGAGCTCGATGTCGGCTGTTGCACCTGCTTCCTGCATGTGGTAACCCGAGATTGATATTGAGTTGAACTTAGGCATCTTCTGGCTTGTGTATTCGAAGATGTCGGCGATGATCTTCATTGAGAATGCTGGCGGGTATATGTATGTGTTACGCACCATGAATTCCTTGAGGATATCGTTCTGTATGGTTCCTGCCATTTCCTCGAGTTTTGCGCCTTGCTCAAGTCCTGCGTTGATGTAGAATGCGAGGATTGGAAGCACGGCTCCGTTCATTGTCATTGATACCGACATCTTGGCGAGTGGAATGCCTTCGAAGAGTCGTTTCATGTTTTCGAGGTTACAGATTGACACGCCTGCCTTACCTACATCGCCCACAACGCGCTCGTTGTCGGGGTAGTAGCCACGGTGTGTCGGGAGGTCGAATGCCACAGAGAGGCCTTTCTGTCCTGATGCGAGGTTGCGGCGGTAGAATGCGTTCGACTCTTCGGCCGTTGAGAATCCTGCATACTGACGGATGGTCCATGGGCGGAACGGGTACATCATTGAGTATGGTCCGCGAAGGAATGGTGGAATACCTGCTGCGAAGTCGAGGTGTTCCATGCCTTCGAGGTCTTCCTTGGTATATACTGGCTGAATATCTATCTGCTCAGGAGTTCTCCAATTGGCAGTGATTCCTGATTCTTTCTGCCATTGCTGGCCATTCTTGGCAGCAATACCTGCGTATATATCTACGTTGTTAAATTGTTTTCTCATCATGTTCATTTACGATTTGACGATTTACTATTTACGATTTATTTACTATTTATTTAATTTTTCGATTTAGCTTGCTCGTCTGCCACCATCCTTGTCTTTGTCGTTATGATCGACTTTGCAATTATGTTGAGCAGTTCGTTGCATTCTTGGCTTAGTGGTTGAAGGCGTGATGTGTTCATCATGTTGCTTCTCATGATGATATCGAGCCAGTGGCTTGTTTCATCAAGTTCCTCTTCCACCATCTTTAGTTTGTTTATAAAGTCTTTGTCCGATTTTGCCAAACATGCTGCTCGGTAATTGGCCGATGGCGATGTTCCTGAACGAACTATTTGCCTTGCTATAGCTAATCCTGCTGTAGTTTGTGGCATCGAATCTACCATTTTAACGATTCTGACTGCAAATGTAGTCATGCGTTCGCGTAATTCGTCTTTGTTCATAAATTACTAAATTACTAAATCGTCAATAAATAGTAAATCGTAAATTCGTAAATCGTAAATTATCAGATTCCTAATTTCTTATTAAACTCCTTGAGTGTCTCCAGCTGGTTGCTGCGTACGTGGATGAAATTCTCGATGCCGGCGGCCTTGAGGTCTTCCATGCAGGCAGGTGCTCCGGCTACGATGTAGATGGCGCGACCGTCGAGTGCCTTGAATGCAGGGATGGCATATTCAGCATATTCATCGTCGGATGAGCAGAGGACTACGATGTCGGCATTGGCCTTCATTGCAGCTTCAACTCCTTCTTCCACTGTTTGGAATCCAAGGTTGTCGATAACCTTGTAGCCTGCAGCGGCGAGGAAGTTGCATGAGAACTGTGCACGTGCCTGGCGCATGGCGAGGTTGCCGATGGTGAGCATGAATGCAACGGGTTGCTTCTTTGCTGCTTCGGTCTCGAGGCGCAGTGCTTCGAATTCGCTTGCCAGACGGCTGGTGTCGAGGCGGCTGATGGTGCTTGCCTCGTCGTTGCAGCAGTGGCAGCAGCCGGCGGCTGGGCGCTTGCCTTCGCTTGTTTCGGTGAAGTTGGGGAACTGGTTGGTTCCGAGGATGAACTCCTTGCGCTTTGCTGCGTTGGCGTGGCGTGCCTGGTTGGTGGCGTTGATGGTGTCCTGCACCTTGCCTGCGAGTGCCTGGGCGAGGAATCCTCCGTTGCTTTCTACGTCGAGGAAGAGTTTCCATGCCTGCTCTGCGAGGGCTTGGGTGAGGTGTTCTATGTAGTATGAGCCTCCTGCCACGTCAACGATTTTGTTGAAGTGTGCTTCTTCTTTGAGCAGCAGTTGCTGGTTGCGTGCCAGGCGCTCTGAGAAGTCGTTTGGAGTCTCGTATGGTTTGTCGAATGGAGTGACTACGATTGAGTCGACCATGGCCAGTGCTGCCGACATGGTTTCTGTCTGGCTGCGGAGCAGGTTGACGTAGCTGTCGAACATTGTCTGGTTGTAGGTTGTGGTCGTAGCGCATACGTGCATCTGGCACACGCAGTCGCACTTGGGCTCGTATTGCTTTACGATTTGTGCCCAGAGCATGCGTGCAGCGCGGAACTTGGCTATTTCCATGAAGTAGTTGCCGCCGATACCCATGTTGAACTTGATGCGGCTTGCTGCCTTCTCTACTGGTACTCCAGCGTCGGTCAGCTGCTGCAGGTATTCGTTACCCCATGCCAGTGCATATCCCAGTTCCTGATAGATGTAGGCGCCTGCGTTGACGAGTGCTACTGAGTTTACGTTCACGCACTTGTATTCGGGCAGTTCCTCGAGTGCTTCGATGAGTGCAGGAGCAAGTGCTATCTTCTCGCTTGTGTCTTTGCCTGCCTTCAGGATTTTCTGGATAGGGTCGAAGTTGATGCTACCCACACACTTTGTGAGGTCGCAGCCCTTTGCCTTGAAGTATGCCACGAGAATCTGTGCCAGCTCTACGCACTTGCCTTGGCATGTGGTGAAGTTGAGTTCTACACATGTGGGCTCGATGTCGTTGAGCAGTGTCTCGATTGTTTCGCGACTTACCTTCTCGCCTGCGAAGTGGAATCCGAGCGAGTCGACACCCTTCATCAGTATGTCGAGAGCCTTTGCGTTGGCGGCTTTCGGGTCGTCAACCTCAATGTTCTGTCTGACATACCACAGGTTGTTGTCTTTCTTGTTGCCGCGGATGAATGGGAACTCGCCTGGCAGCGCATCGACTGCTTTGTTGCCTTCGAGGTCTTCGCGGCGATAGAATGGCTGGACGTTGAAACCTTCGTTTGTGCGCCATACCATTTTCTTGTCGAAGTCGGCACCCTTAAGGTCGACAATTATCTTGTCGATCCATTCCTGTCGAGAAGGGGCGGTAAACTCCGAGAAGAGCTTTTCTTTTTTTGCCATAATGAATTTATAAATTGTTAATAAATTGTGAATGTCGCGCATGTGTAATGCTATGTTGCATTGTATAATGCATGAAGTACGCGCGCATTATGCGTGCGCAACCAACCGACAAAGTTAAGCCTTTTATCTCGCACCACCAATTTTTTTCACCTTTATTAATATATAAGGTGTGGTTCTCCCTTTGCTCACCGCCAATTTGTCAACCCAATATTGCAAATAAACTGCATGTTTTGTAATAATGAAATGATTTTTTAGTAATGAATAATTAATAATGAATTTTGTAATAATGAATAATTAATAATGAATAATGAATAGCGGAGTGGGGGCTGCGTGCCGCATGGACTGTCCCGCCTGTAAGGGGGACGAGCTAAGCGGAGGGGGTCTCCGTGCCGCATTGCCAGTTCCAAAAAAAGTGCTGGCAAAACCGGATGCTGAGTGTAAACCATGCTTAATTTATACCCCAAATACCAAATAATCCTTGAAATGGCGACAAATTATCACACAGACATCATACAAAACAAACGACTATTGATAATCAAACGCTTATATTCTCAAACAATCACTTGTGCTTGAGAAAGTCGTCCCCCGTACAGGGGACGACCGTACTCTGTACAAGGTACGACCGTACTCTGTACGGGGGACGACCGTTTTCCATATAAGAAAATACACGCAAATACGAAATAAATTGCCGCGACAAGCACGCCAAATCGCAAATTATGCCTAACTTTGCACCGCGTAACGAAACAGGCGGAAAGTGAAACAACGGTTTTTCATAGCAATCATAGCATGCATCGCCTTCACCGCATGCCACGAGCAGCGGACGAAGGAACTCGGGGTGTTTAAGCAATCGACACCTGCCGCATCGCTCGACCTCTACGATATACAGCAGGGAGGCGAGCTCATCGTGGCCACACTTTATGGCCAGGACACCTACTTCGAGTACTACGGCGAGCACTTCGGAACCCAATACCGCTTGGCCGAGGCCTACGCACGCAGCATAGGATGCCAGATACGGGTCGACGTGATGCGCGACTCGGCGGCACTGCTCCACCATCTCGCTAATGGAGATGCCGACATAGCAGCATGTGCGATAGCACTTTCCGACAGCATCGAACGCCTATTCACCACATGCGGACAGGCAGAAATCACACACCTCGTAGATAGCCTCCACCCAGCCGCATGCAACGTGGGCGGAGTGGCATGGCTCGTACGCAAAGACTCACCGCTGCTTGCGCAGTCGCTCAACCAATGGATGCACGACAACTCATCTCGGTTTCAGCAACTCACGGCCATCAGCATATCCGACGGACAGGGACACACCTACACCCCGCGACGCCGCAACTACAGCGCCATCCTCAACCGCGCTAAAGGACAGATATCCCACTACGACCACCTCTTCCGACGCTATTCCACTACCATCTCATGGGATTGGCGCCTGCTTGCCGCACAATCCTATCAAGAAAGCGGATTCGACCCCCAGGCCGTATCGCCCATGGGAGCCATGGGACTCATGCAACTCATGCCCCGGACAGCACAAAGCGTAGGAGTAAGCCCCTCGCAGATGTTCGACCCCGAGGCCAATGTGCGCGGCGGAGTGCGCTATCTCTCCCAACTCCTGCAACACTACTCCGACATCCCCAACCCCACAGAGCGCACCAAGTTCGTGCTGGCTGCCTACAATGCAGGTCCCGGACACATCGACGACGCACGCCAGCTGGCACGACGCTACGGCCGCGACCCCGACCGCTGGACCTCAAACGTCGACTACTTCGTACTCCACCTCAGCGAACCACGCTACTACAACGACCCCCTCGCCACCCACGGCTACATGCGAGGCAGCGAGACCTACGGATATGTGAGCGGCATCATGAATAGGTGGGAAGAGTATAGGCAACTGAAGTGATTAGAAACCATAATCCCTGGTACCACATGTCATGGCACCAGGGATTACGGTCTATGTCATATGTACCTGTATGATATGTCGACTATTTCACAAGCACTTTTCGACCATTAATGATGTTAAGACCCGATGTAGGAACAGAGAGTTGCTGTCCTTGCAGATTGTAAACCGATGCCTTCCCAAGTGTTAAGGCGGGTGTGTCAATACTGGTTGTCGATTCCCTGTCTTTTATAACTATCAGCTTGTTAGGCAACTTGCCAGGACCGACTACAGCAACGGGTTCGGCAACATTGGCCTTGATGTTGAGAGTCATGTCGAATGTATACAACTTTCCTTTATAGTAAAGCCCGAGGGTGGCATGACATACATCGCCGTCGATGAGTGGAGCACCTTCGATGAAGTTGAGCAAAAGCCGCAGCTCGCCATCATCAGGACTGAGCCATATACCGCATTTCCAATCCCATCGCTCACCCACGCTTCCATCATAGCCGGCAACGTAATCCACCAGATTGTCGCGTCGTTCATTATATCGGGTCGATGCGCTCGATGTGAGATTGTAGAGCATGTCGCTGCCGTCGTGATTGACGTCATCACCATTAATCCACGCATTGATATAGTTGATTAGTTGCTCCTTGCTTACTGAGAAAGCCTTGGCAAGATCTTCAAGCACAATGGGTGCAGCATAGCCCTTGATACCATCGCCGGGGTAGTGGGGCGCAACTGTAAATGCGTGTTCCTGAGTTCCCACCTTCTCGGCAGCATCAACAATAGCTTGGTTCTTGGTCGAGGCATCTGCATCACCAAAAGTAACATCAGCATGCACCTCAAAATACTTGTTGTCGAGCACCAGATATACAGAACCCTGGTATCTATCCCCCTCCTGATATCTGCCCAGTGGCCTCGCACTGATTGTGTTGTTTGCAAGAAAAATGTCTATCAGAAACTTGCCATTGTCTCCATCAGCCATTGCAAAGTCCTTGTCTAAAGTAGCTGATACAGTGGATGTAAAATGATAACTGCCTGGTGTTTTCACGATGCGGTCAGCGTCGGATGGTTGCAATGCCCACAAATCGAGACAGTATTTCGACATGTTGGTGTTGAAGCACTTCAACACTTGATTCATGTCTATTGCGGCATTTTCGGTGCCTTTATGCCCTTGCAGGTATTGTATTACAACCGATGTCTCTCCCACCTTTTCAAGTGCATCAATGTCCACTGGCTGTCCAAACTGCTTTGCAATGTTGATTGTGATGTCAACAGTAGCCTTTTTGCCTTGATACTCAAATGCAATCACCGCATGACACTTGTCCCCTGCTTTTAGCATATAATCCTCTCCATAGAAACTACTCTTCAGTTCAAAAACAATAACATCCATATCGGCAATGACCCCCACAATGCAACGCAATGAGCGATCGTTGCCGTCAATCTGTCCGTCACGGCTCATGACGATATTGCCATGATCCTTTGCGCCAGCATATTCACTATCCTTGTCGGAGTCAAGATAAATCATCGGATACTCCTCCAACTCCCACGACTTGTCGCGGTTGGGGTAAATCCATGTTTCGAGGTCTGTGGCATATTGTGCCTTGTCGTCCGAGAGTATTTCTGCCATCTGTGTGAGACTCACATTGAAAATCACGTTGTTAAATGCCGATACAGGCATATCTTCAAGGGTGATAGAGCGCTCGATCTGAGCACTTGCACCAATGGCTATCGCCATCAGAATGCAAAAGAATAAGTTACGTTTCATAAGTTTTACAATTTTTTTAATACCTTTGAGTGTTCTCTTACCGAACATCATTGCCTGGTTAAACATTATTTAATTATCATTTTCTGTCCGTTTATTATGTTAATACCTTTTTGCAGGTTGTCTCTTTTCTGTCCTTGCAAGTTGTATATGGATTGGCGTGCGGATTTAGTGTTTGTTATATCACTCAATCCATCGCTGATAGTGTAAGTGCCACTTGCAACACTCTCTGGCGTGATGTCAGGCAGGAATGGCATGTCGCGAAAGCAAGTAGAACCCTCGCATTGTTCATCATCATCCAGCCCTTCACGTGGAGCAATATATACAACTTTACCATTCTGAATGAAACAGTTCAGATTCCACCAGTGGCGCGTGGGCTTGTTATTAAATTGGTCAAAAGGCATTAACTCGCCGAACGGAGCAGATGGAGCATTGATAAAACCTATACCTTCAATCGAATGATAAGTGTTGCGATTCATGGAATAGCACCGATATGTAGTAATATCCCGTTCGCTATCATCAGCCAGTTTTATAGTTTGTTTGTCTAATACAGTGTATTGTAGAACATTTTTGTCTTGCACATATATACAATCATCCTTATCAAGTGTGAAATCAAAAAGAATGTTGTCTTCCCAGTTTACGTCGTCGAATGTTTCGTGCCTGTTTGTCCATCGTTGTTCGGGGATGTACATGATTCCATATATCAAACCTTTATCTTCTCTGAATCTGGAAAGTGTAAAGGGAGTTGACTTTATCATAAAAAATAGATTTGAATCAATTATGTTCCCCTCCATATCGATGAATTCGCACTGAAGTCGATAAAAAACATGATTTCCCTTTTTTGTTGTATCGCCAACAAATGCCCTCATGAAGCAGGGTTGTTTGTAAGCGAAGTACATTGAGGCGTCTGTTGTAATATCTTTTCGTGGCTGAAGATAGTATATCCACTCGGGATTGCCTTCACTCATCGAGTGATACTGCTGTGCTTGTAATCTTGCAACATACGACAGACAAATGACTGTTATATATAAAGCAATCTGTTTCATAGTTTGTTGTAATTTAATTATTTGTTGAATTCAGAGGCATAATAGTCATACTTGCCCCTATCGGGCATGTAAAGTTGTCTGTTATTGTTAGACAGCCCTTTACCTCAAAAACGACGTTACCACCTTCAATGACAGAAATTGGCCCGCTTGGTTCAGTAGGAACTACTGCGTTGCCGAGAACAATGTTTTGTGCACGTATATGCTCCTTGTTTAGTTCTGTATCTTGAATTGAGACTGTTGCATAGTAGTCTTTATCACTACGCCATGGAGTGTAACCAGGTTTGGTTATTCCTAAGTTGAACAATCCTGCATAATCAAAGTCATTACAGTTCAACTCACTAAACGGGTATATATCTGTATAATCTTGATTTTGGGTCGAGTAGTTTATATCATTACTTTCCATCGTAATATTATAATGGGCCGTACTGTCAAAATCACTCAAATATACTGTTCCCTGACAAATGAATATGTTGAAAGGGTCGATGCTATTTGGTGTGCTGTTATAAATAGAGAACTCGGCATCTCCCAACAATGTTTGAGTTAGCATCAGGAATCGTTCCAGACTATAATCTTCTAATCCATAGCGATTGTCAAAATCACGTTTTGACTTATATATGATATTCCCGATATGTTTATTAGGTTCTGTTTGTAGGTGACGATAGAAATGTCCTATTAATTCTCTTGAAATACCAGGCTGTTTTTGCCCTTCTACGGTAGAGACGTCTGGCCCAAATCCTTTATTGGTTGCACCCCAAAAAGCAATTGTATTGTTTTTGGCATTCAGTATTATTGATTCACCCAGTGATTGTGCTGCAGAAAAGTCGGCTACGTCGCATGCTGGGGTGGTAATGATAGAGGCAGCGTAGCCTTGCTGAATATTAGCAGTATTAACATCATAATAAGTAATAGAATCGCTCATGCGCCAGCCAGTTTCTGTACCATGAGTATCAATGTTTATAAGATGATATCCAGGACTATTTGTTAATCTGCTTCTTAGAGTGATTTTCTTGAAATTCGAGTCATATAAGGTTGATACAGACATACCGGTCATGAAATTCGTAATAATAGAATCACTCCAGTATTTAGTATCACTCATTCCGTCTATATCGCAGAATGCCTTACAACCAGCAAACAATGCACGATTATATGCCGCCGGATACATCAATTCTCCGCGTTCATATCGGATAAGTTTGGAGGTATAGTTTTTTATTTCGGTAGAATTGTGTACTGGTAATCTGGACACATTAATGTATGGACGAAGATAAGTGCTATCGTCAGAGATGTTAATATATTCAGCGCCAATATATATATGTTCGCGAATTTCTGCAAACCTTCCATTGTTGCCATAATCCCAATTAAAGGAACCGTAGAATGAAGCGTAATAAAGATCAGAGGCAATCAGTTTCAATGAATCTTGTAGGTAATAAAATAATTCCGGATTACTATTGTGTGTAGGTGTATTGAGTGTTCTTGGAGCTACATAACGTGTAGGAACAATATTGACATCCCCTCCGAGTAATACATATTGAAGATTTTTGTTCTTCAACTTATATAAATCGGCAATGTACCATTTTATACGCTCAGTTGAGTCTGTAACATTGGAATATGTTTGATAAATGTCTTCCACTGCTGCAATTCTTACATTATATCCTTTTAATGCTTTGTGTATAGCAAAATCTTTGAATGCAGGACGAAGAGAGTCTGCGGTTATAATGAGATAGTTCAGATATCCGTAATTATAGCGGATGGTGTCGCTGTAATTAATATATCCAGATGGAAAAGGTGATGACTGTGCCATCACTAAGTTTGGAATACTCATAAGGGATGTTATGTATATCCCAACCGCCACATGTCTAATTATTGTTGATTTAATGTTCATAATCTCCTCTCTCCTTTCATTTTGCCTTTAGTTGCCTCTCAAGCTCCTCTACCTTCATATTAAGCTCTTTGATTGATTGCAGTAACAATGGAATCATTTCTATATAGTTTATGCTTATGTGTTCTTGATCATCTTTGTAAATCAATTCTGGAAATGATTCTTGTATTGTGTTGTAATCAATAGCATATCGAGTTGATGCCATTTGCGTCACCACTGGGGTCACGTCTTCTGGGATGTATTCATTTAATTCTTCTGCCAGTCGTTCTTGCTCTGCAGACCTTTTCTCTTGAACAATATCAGTGCTATTTATAACAAGAATAGGTTCCATCAGCATCAACTTTTGGGTTACATTGTTATCCCTTAAATTATCGCTTAGTGGTGTGATGGAAGAGGTTTCTGTAATCGGTGATTGACTAAGCAGTGTTCCATATGTAGCACCAATTGTTCGTACATCACCTATGAAATATCCTGCGTAAGTTCCTTCATAAGTAATAGATTCACTGCCTGATGAAGAACCGAGTATTCCGATATTATTAGTCCCAGAATAGGCGGGACTGCCAAATACTCCAATATTAGTTTGTGTGGAACCTCCCCCGACACTATGAATACCATAAGAACTTTGGTTAGTAGTAAAATAGGGGTTGCCATTCCATGCGACTCTTAAACCAGAAACGGTTTTGTTTGAACCGCACTCATTCATGATGAATAATCCTGTAGGTGTAAATGTTGTCGCCTTATTATTAATATAGATACCGCGCTTTTCGTTGGTCGCATTAAATGTAGAAGTGTACGATGAATTGCCAATTCCACCAACATTCAAAATGGATCCACTTGTGAGAGTTGTTCCTAATCCTACATGTCCGTCGTTGTCGACATGAATTTGAGCATGAACAGAAACTGTAGATGCAAGGATGATGATAAGAATAGTTGTGCTTTTGTTCATAATCATTGATATTGATAAGTTATATAATGAAATTTGACTGGTTTTGTGCCTGCAAATATACTTTTTTTTTCTATTATGTTCAAATCATGAATAAATAATTACAAATATAGCTGTTATAATATGGAAAAAATTATTCTTTTTGTAAAGTGGAGATTGCAATGGTAATAAAACAAAGGTTGCAACATGTGTTTGTTGCAACCTTTATCCGGATAGTTTGTTTTGGGGTGGAGGGTCGGACTCGAACCGACGACATTCAGAACCACAATCTGACGCTCTAACCAACTGAACTACATCCACCATGTTTGCTTTTTAATGAATAATGATTAATGAATAATGAATAGCAAATGCCACCTCATTCTTTCATCTCTTCATTATCAAGCACTCTTTCTTTGTTATCGAAAGCGGGTGCAAAGGTACGACTATTTTCTAAACTGACCAAGCGTTTTTAGGAAAAAATGAGGTCGAAGGACGAAAAAAGAGCGTAACTTTGCGGATTTTTATCCGTAAGTACGCTCTTTGTTTATTCGAATGGTGCTCCTTACTTATAGGTAAGCATCTCCTTGTTTATCCATAGAAACTTATCCATAGAACTCGTGTTTGCCTGCCGACAGGGTGTTCTTCATAAGCGAACAGATGGTCATCGGTCCTACGCCGCCAGGCACGGGAGTGATATACGAACAAAGCGGTGCTACGTTGTCGAAATCGACATCACCACACAGGCGGTAGCCACTCTTGCGTGTTGCATCGGGAACACGGGTAGTACCAACGTCGATTACCACGGCACCTGGCTTCACCATGTCGGCTGTCACAAAGTGGGGCTGTCCCATGGCTGCTATGATGATGTCGGCCTCGCGACATTCCTCCTTCAGGTTGCGGGTGTGGCTGTGACACACGGTGACGGTTGCATCGCCCGGGTTGCGCTTCTGCATCATGAGTTGCGCCATCGGCTTGCCCACGATGTTGCTGCGGCCAAGCACCACGCACTTCTTGCCCGACGTCTCGATGTTGTAGTATTTCAGCAGTTGCAGTATGCCGTTGGGAGTTGCTGAGATATAGCAAGGCAGACCGATTGACATGCGACCCACGTTGATGGGATGGAATCCATCTACATCCTTGCGATAGTCGATGGCCTCAATCACCTTTTGCTCCGATATATGTCGCGGCAGGGGCAGTTGCACGATGAAGCCGTCGATGTCGGGGTCATCGTTGAGTTTCTGCACTTGCGAGAGCAGTTCTGCCTCGGTCACGTCATCCTCAAACCGTATGAGGGTCGATGTGAATCCGCATTGCTCACATGCCAACACCTTGTTCTTCACGTATGTCTCGCTTCCGCCGTCGTGGCCCACGAGTATGGCTGCGAGGTGTGGGCGCTTGCCGCCACGCTTCACTATCTCAGCCACTTCGGCTGCTATCTCCTCCTTTATTGCAGTTGCTACTGCCTTTCCGTCGATTATATTCATACCACTCTCTTATTCCCTCCGTCGCTTCGCTCCCCAATTGCTACGATTCCGCAATTGCCCCCCAAGGGGAGAGGATTTTGTTTCTGTTGTGTAATCTCTTTTCTTTGTTACCCTGTCCCCCTCCTTCATCCCCCTGCGGGGGATTGAGGGGGGACAAGTTCGGATTTCCCCCTCGCGCTCCCCCAAGGGAGAGTGAAGGGTTAGGGGAGTTTTTCATCTTCTGCGCTTTGGCATGTTCCTCATCATCTTGCCCATGTTGCCGCCCGATATTGCGTGCATCATCTTGCGCATCTGCTCGAATTGCTTGGTTATGCGGTTCACTTCGTCGAGGCTGGTGCCGCTTCCTTTGGCAATGCGCTGCTTGCGACTTTGGTTGATGCAGTCGGGGTGTTCACGCTCGTATGGGGTCATCGAGCCAATCATGG
>JAFUSD010000095.1 GCA_017480685.1 Bacteroidaceae bacterium | reverse complement strand
GTGCAGTATCTTCCATTGTCTTATTCTAAATAAGGTTGACAACAAAGGTTTAATATTATCGTGAAACAACATCACAGTCCGAACGGCTCGAACTGTCAGTCCGAACGTTGAAAACTGTCAGTCCGTGCGGTGAAAACTGTCAGTCCGAGCGGCTCGGACTGTTAGTCCGAACGGTGTGAACTGTCAGTCCGAACGGTTCGGACTGTTTTTACGTACTGTGAAAACCTCCAGTACAAGCTCTCCACATAAAGAGTGTGGGCTAGGGGAGAGCCCCCCATTTTTCGTGGTGGACGAAGCGAAATGAGTCATGCATCAGGCATTTATTTGCAGTTTTCAAGCCTGTAAGGGTCGGGTGGGGCTTTCCTAGGTCCTCCTAGGTTCTCATAGGTTTTCCTGTGTTTTCCTATGTCTTCCTATTTTCATATATTCCACACACTTCTGAGGGTTTCGATGTCTTCGCTCTCGATTCGCTGTTCGATACCGTCGGGCAGGTTGTGGAAGAAATCGATGTCGGTGAGTTGCTCGAGGCGGTCGATATTGACCACACAATCGCCTATCACACTGCGTGGCGCGCTGGTCTTCGTGTAACCGTGGCTGTTGTGCTCAACCCAGAAACCTACAGCGCTGTAGTTGCCACCCTTGAACCGAAGCAGGGCAATGAAATAGTATTTAGGTATCACGATGCTCTTGCCATAACTACTTGTAGCCGTGCCTTGAGTCATCCCGTTGGCTATCGTGCCACCCTTCACCACATAGAGCGTGTCGGCAAATGAGGCATCACGGCCCTTGTCTTGCACATACTGCTCGAAGGCAGTCCAGTAGTTTGAGTTGAACGACCCGTTCATGGGCGACATGTTGGTCATGTAGAACGTCTGGCGGTTAGCCTCCTTGCTATACTGACGGTCGTAGGATGCACAGATATGTCCGCGGTTGCCGCCGTTGAAGTAACCTGCACCCACGTGGTAGTAGCTGTCGAGTTTCGGGTCGTCGGCCCATGCATCGGAACGGCCGCTACCGATAGCGCGAGTTTTGCCGTCGAAACGGAAGGCCACCCAGCGCGAGTGGTTCTTCGAAAGATTGTATTCCAGACAGTAGGTCATGACCGAGTCGGCACCCACCTTGGTGCTGTGGTGTATGAACACTGTGCCGCTGTTTTGCAGCCGTGGCACTTCGAGACGCGACTCGTAGGCTCCGGTCTTTACTCCGTTGAATATGATTCCGCTATCATCGTCGTCTTTACTGCACGAGAAGCCCAGCACGAGGCATGTGGCTATGCAGAAAATGATGCTTATTTGTTTTTTCATCGCTTTGATTGTGTGTGGGGTTGTGTATTCTTGTTTCTTATTTCTTAATCCATAAGTTTGCGATAGCGTATGCGTCGCGGCTCTTCAAGCCCCAGGCGTTTGGCTTTGTTGGCTTCGTAGTCGGTATACGACCCTTCGAAGAACACCACGTTGCCGTCGCCCTCGAAGGCAAGGATATGTGTGCAGATGCGGTCGAGGAACCAGCGGTCGTGGCTGATGATGACCGCACAACCGGCAAACGAGTCGAGACCTTCCTCGAGTGCCCGCAGGGTGTTGACATCGATGTCGTTGGTAGGTTCGTCGAGCAGCAACACATTGCCCTCCTGCTTCAAGGCGATGGCCAGATGCAGGCGGTTGCGCTCACCACCCGATAGTACTCCGCAGAGTTTTTCCTGGTCGGCTCCGCTGAAGTTGAAGCGGCTGAGGTATGCACGCACGTTCACTTCGCGGCCGCCAAGACGCAGGGTCTCGTTGCCCTGGCTTACCACCTGATACACGGTCTTCGATGGGTCGATATCCTGATGTTGCTGGTCGACATAACTCAGTTTCACCGTCTCGCCTACATCGAATGTGCCGGCATCGGCTGTCTCGAGTCCCATGATGAGGCGGAAGAGCGTGGTCTTTCCTACTCCGTTAGGTCCTATCACACCCACGATGCCATTGGGCGGAAGATTGAAGTTGAGGTCGCTAAACAGTGTCTTGTCGCCAAAGGCCTTGGCCACATGTTGAGCCTCAATCACTTTGTTGCCAAGTCGAGGTCCGTTGGGGATGAATATCTCGAGCTTCTGTTCACGCTCGCGCTGGTCGGCATTGAGCAGTTTGTCGTAGGAGTTAAGACGCGCTTTGCCTTTTGCCTGACGTGCCCGTGGTGCCATGCGCACCCATTCGAGCTCGCGTTCCAGGGTCTTGCGGCGCTTGCTTTCGGTCTTTTCCTCCTGAGCCATGCGTATCGACTTCTGTTCGAGCCACGACGAGTAGTTGCCTTTCCAGGGTATTCCCTCGCCGCGGTCGAGCTCGAGAATCCATTCGCTCACATCGTCGAGGAAATAGCGGTCGTGGGTCACGGCGATGACCGTACCCTCGTATTGCTGCAAGTGTTGTTCGAGCCAGTCGATGCTTTCGGCGTCGAGGTGGTTGGTCGGTTCGTCGAGCAGGAGCACATCGGGCTGCTGAAGCAACAGACGGCACAATGCCACACGACGGCGCTCACCGCCCGAGAGGTTCTCGACCGACCAGTCGGCAGGCGGACAGCGGAGGGCATCCATGGCACGCTCGAGCTTACTGTCCATGTTCCATGCGTCGGTAGAGTCGATGATGTCCTGAATCTCGGCCTGACGAGCCATGAGTTGCTCCATGCGGTCGGGGTCTTCGTAGTATTCGGGCAGTGCAAACTTGGTGTTTATCTCGTCGTATTCGCGCAATGCATCATACACCCTTTGCACACCTTCCATCACGTTTTCCTTCACCGTCTTGGTGGGGTCGAGTTGTGGGTCCTGCGGCAGGTAGCCCACCGTGTAGCCAGGACTCCACACTACATTGCCTTGATACTGTTGGTCGATACCGGCAATGATTTTCATGAGTGTGGACTTACCTGCTCCGTTGAGGCCTATGATACCTATCTTGGCTCCGTAGAAGAACGAGAGGTATATGTTTTTGAGTACTTGCTTTTGGTTCTGCTGTATGGTCTTCGATACTCCCACCATCGAGAATATCACTTTCTTGTCGTCAAGTGTTGGCATGGGGAAAATAATAATGAATAATTAATAATGAATAATGAATAGCGGGTGGTTGGGGTAATGAATAATTAATAATTAATAATGAATAGTGGGTGAGGAGGATTAGGAATCAGCGAGTGTCATGAGTGCGATGTCGTAGTGTAGTGGGTCGATGGGGTCCCACTGTCGGAAGATGGCAGTGAGTTCTTCGCATGCTGCCCAGGTGGGGTGTTTGTGGGTGAGCATACTCATTGTCTGCTGACACACGTGGGTATCCATCACGGCATAGAGGTCGTTCTGCGGGCGTGAGGTCCAAAGTCCGAAGTCGGGACTTTCGCGCCGCACCATCCAACGCATGAACATACACACCCGCTTACATGCCGAGGCAGGCATCGAACCAAGACGGGCGGGAGCCAGCCACGAACATATCTCAGCAATCGCTTCCTTGGCAGTGAGGCCGTTGAGACGTGCCTCCATCGTGTCGTATCCCTGAAGCTGCTGCCTGAGATTGCGACACACCTGACGGAATGTCGGTACATTGAGGGTGCGATATACACATTGATTCTTGGCATCGAGGTAAGCATGCTCGTAGGCTTCGCTCATGATGAAATGAGCAGGATGCCATTGCATCTCGTCGCGCAACATGTGGCGTGCTGTAGGTACTATCACCTTGCGTGAACCCCAGCTTATCATAGCCACCAGCAGGGCGCCGACCTCTATATCCATCTGCTGGTCGGTATGCTCCATGAGTTCGTAGACGGTGCCGCAGGGGTCGACTGCCTTGAAGCGCTCGGGGTCGAAGGTGTTGTATGTATGGTCGAGTATTGACTTCATGAGTAGGGCAGGGATGTTTAGAGCTGTTTGTTGTCGAGGTCGCGGAGCCATTCGTCGGCCGTAGCATCGCTTGGCATGCGCCAGTCGCCGCGTGGCGAAAGACTCACACTGCCCACCTTGGGGCCGTCGGGCATGCACGAGCGCTTGAACTGCTGGGTGAAGAATCGACGGATGAAGGTGCGGAGCCAGTGCATGATTGTCTCGTCGGAATAGACGGACGGTGCAAATGCCTGCTGGGCAAGGAACAGTATCTTCGACGGACGGAAGCCGTTGCGCACAAAATGATAGAGGAAGAAGTCGTGAAGCTCGTAGGGACCTACGAGGTCTTCGGTCTTCTGCTGTATGTTGCCGTTTTCGTCGGCTGGTATGAGTTCGGGGCTGATAGGTGTATCGACAATATCGAGCAATGTGGTGCGCGATGCCTCGTCGACACTGGTCTGTGCCACCCAGCTGACGAGATGGCGCACGAG
>JAFUSD010000094.1 GCA_017480685.1 Bacteroidaceae bacterium | reverse complement strand
CGGCATCGGCTACTCTGACGCGAAGTTCTGTTTCAAGCTCCAACTGGAGGATTGGATTATCGACCTCAACGTGGCAATCAAGACATACGGACCGGAATACAAGAAAGCCATGCAGGCGGTGAGAAACAGAATTCCATAAAAACACTAAATTGCCAATAGGAACAAACGATGCCTAAAACATCTTTCGACCGCTCATGGTTATCAATCACCGTGCCACTGAAAAGTGTGTTTTGCTGAAGCACCACACTGACGGCATTGCGAAGCACATGCAGGTCGTAGTCCTTCACATTGTGCCCGCCCACCAGCACTTCGCCTTGCGTGACATCATAGAGACGACTCACCAGGTTTACCAGCGTCGACTTGCCAGAGCCCGTACCGCCGATAATGCCGACAGTCTCACCAGACTCTATGCGGAAGCTGACATCACAGAGGGCCGGACGCTGCGAGCCCTCATTTGTCAGCATTGCATTGGCGCCAGATGCAGCATCCGGCAGAGTCTCTACTGGCTGGTAGCCAAAACGGACGTTTCTGAATTCCACGCTGCCATCTTCCACCACATCCACCGGATGAGGAGGATTGACGATGCTGGCCTTGTGGTCTATCACCTCGCTGACGCGTTTGGCCGAGGCTGCACTCTGCGTGAGCATGACAAAAATCATCGACAGCATCATCAGCGACTGAAGAATAGACATGACGTATGTGAACAGGGATGTCAGTTCGCCCGTGGTCAGCGTACCTCCCACGATGAAGTGGGCGCCCCACCATGAGAGGGCTATGATGCATCCGTAGACCACCATGTTCATCACCGGATGGTTGAGTGCCATCAGCGCTTCGGCACGCGTAAACAATCTGTAGAGAGCTTCTGCCGCCCGGCCGAACTTATAGTTTTCATAGTCTTCGCGCACGAAAGCCTTCACCACACGGATAGCCGCTATGTTCTCCTGCACGCTCTGGTTCAGTTCGTCATATTTCACAAATACTTGCTGAAAGAGACGCGCGACACGCGTGATAATCTGCCACAGCGAAAAGCCTAATACCACCATGGCAACAATGAAGATAATCGACAATCGTGGATCAATGGCCAAGCACATGACGACCGAAAGTAGCAGCCGGAAAGGCGCCCTCACCGTGATGCGCAGTATTTGCTGGAAAGCATTCTGCAGACTTTGCACGTCAGTCGTCATGCGTGTCACCAAGCCAGATATTGAGTAGTGGTCGATATCCTGAAACGAGAAGCACTGTATGTTGCGATACATGGCCCGGCGCAGATTAGCCGCAAAGCCCGTAGACGCACGCGCCGAGGTACGGCCGCCCATGATGCCGAAGCCGAGCGACAATGCTGCCATAAGGAGCATGAGTAAGCCATAACGATAGACATTCTCCACAGAGCCTGCATTCAGGCCAAGGTCGATGAGGCATGCCGTCACGTAAGGTATCATCACATCCATCACTACCTCTAAAGCTGTAAGTAGCGGTGTGGCCAGCGCCGCCCTTCCGTATTGACCTATTTGTCGGTATAGTGTTTTTAGCATCTGTCTGTCATATAAAACCATACAAAGGTACAACATTTATTTCAAATGAGCAAGTTATGCAGTGTTAAATACCATGAACTGTACTTGCAAGCCAAAAGCACTTTATTTCCACTTTCAGCCTACAAAATTTGCTGCACATAAAAAAAAGCATTAACTTTGCAGATGCTATGGAGAAAAAACATATTTACGAGCAACTGCTGCCTCAGATGGCAGCACTGATCGAAGGAGAGACCGAGGAAATGAGCGTCCTGGCCAATGTGGCAGCCCTGCTGAAAGACCGCTTCGGGTGGTTCTGGACTGGATTCTATCTGGTGCGCGATGGCGAATTGCGCGTCGGGCCGTTCCAAGGGCCGGTGGCATGCATGCATATTGCCCGCGGCCGCGGGGTATGCGGCTCTGCCTGGCAGCAGCGGCAGACTATTGTGGTTGACGATGTCGAGCGGTTTCCTGGCCATATTGCCTGCAGCAGCCTCTCGAGGTCGGAGATCGTGGTGCCCATCTTTCGCGGCAACGGCGATGTAGCAGGCGTCATCGACGTCGACTCCACCGAGCTTTCCACATTTGACGATACCGACGCAGAAGGTTTGCAGCAAGTGGCCCAGCTGATAGCGAAGACACTCTACCAACAGTAAGAAAGAAACAAGACTGCAACACACATCATGGAGAAGAAACAGATACTCTGCATAGGTCATATTACACACGACCGTATCATCACACCTGCCACGCCGGAGGGGGTTGACTGCGCCGGAGGAACGGCCTACTATGTGGCATGGGCCATGAACCACATGCCACACGACATCAGTTTCGGCGTGATAACTGCCGTGGGCGACGACCTGAAGCACGAAATCGACAAGCTCCGCCTGGCCGGAGTCGACATCGCAGACTTAGGCAGCCCGACGAGCGTTTATTTCGAAAACAGCTATGGGCGCAACATGAACAACCGCAGGCAGCGAGTCATGTCGAAGGCTGCGCCTTTCACCGTCGAACAGCTGAAGAATGCCGAGGCTGAGGTGTTCCATTTAGGCACGCTCCTCGTTGACGACTTTTCACCCGAAGTGGTGGAGTATCTTGCCGGAAAGGGACGTGTGTGCATCGACGTGCAAGGCTACCTGCGCGAGGTGCGCAACCATCGGGTCTATGCCGTCGACTGGAACGACAAGCTGCGCGTGCTGAAGCATACCGACATACTGAAAGTGAACGAACACGAGATCGACGTGCTGACCGACGGCGAGCGCGACTTGCATCGTGCTGCCCGGATGATAGCCGGATGGGGCGTACGCGAAGTGCTCGTCACCTTGGGCAACTACGGCTCGCTCATCTATGCCGACGACCGGTTCTACGAGATTCCCAGCTACCCGCCACGCCAGACCATAGATGCTACGGGCTGCGGCGACACCTACGCAGCAGGCTACCTCTATGCACGGTCGCGTGGTGCATCGTGCGATGAGGCCGGGCGTCTGGCTGCAGCCATGTGTACGCTGAAGCTGGAGCACACAGGACCCTTCGACAGCACGATAGAAGAGGCCCGGAAGATTATCTCACAGGAATAGCTCTGCCAGCAACCCCTGCACACAGCCCCTGCTGCCGGTTTCTCCTGCGCAGGTATTATCTGCATATCATTCCTACATTTCAACCTTTGTGACAAAATGGAAGCAACAATCATAACGAAACTCATTGCGCAAGCTTTGAACCTAAGTATCGAAGCGGTGGGCAATACCTTGGCCTTGCTCGAAGAGGGATGCACCATCCCGTTCATCTCACGCTACAGAAAAGAGCGCACCGGAGCACTCGACGAGGTGCAAATAGCTGCCATCAGTGATGAAAACCAGCGGCTGAAGGAGATTCAGAAACGCAAGGACACGGTCGTCAAGACCATCAACGACCTACAGAAGATGACACCCGAGCTGCAGCAGCGCATCGACAACTGCTGGGATGCCACCCAGCTGGAAGATATCTACCTGCCATACAAACCGCGACGCCGCACACGTGCCCAGGTGGCACGCGAACAGGGTTTAGAACCTCTGGCGCAGATGATCATGCTGCAGCGTGAGACCCACCCGGAGCGTACTGCCAAGCGCTTTGCCGTGGGCGATGTGGCTGATGTGGCTGCGGCCCTGCGTGGCGCACAGGACATCATTGCGGAGACTATCAGCGAAGACGAGCGCTCGCGCCAGCAGTTGCGTGGTGCCTACCGTCGAACTGCCATCATCACTTCGAAGGTGACGAAGGCCAAAGCCAGCACAGAAGAAGCGGCCAAATACAGCGACTACTTCGACTGGCACGAGCCGCTGAAGCGCTGCTCCAGCCATCGGCTGCTGGCCATGCGACGAGGCGAGACGGAGGGTATTCTGCGAATCAGCATCGACCCCGCCGACGACCAGGAGTGCATCGACAGGCTGCAGCGCCAATGGGTACGCTCTGACAACGCATCCGGACAACTGGTGGCCGAGGCGGCCGAGGACTCATACAAACGGCTACTGAAACCATCGATTGAGACAGAGTTCTGCAACCTGAGCAAAATGGCGGCCGACGAAGAGGCCATCCACGTCTTTGCCGAGAATCTGCGCCAGCTGCTGCTCGGCGCCCCCTTGGGCCAAAAGCGCGTGATGGGCATCGACCCCGGTTTCCGCACAGGCTGCAAGGTGGTGTGCCTTGACGCGCAGGGCAATCTGCTACACCACGAGGCCATATTCCCCCACCCGCCCATCAACAAGCGCATGCAAGCAAGCATTCATGTGCAGCAGATGATAACCGACTTCCAGATTGAGGCCATCGCCATAGGCAATGGCACGGCATCGCGCGAGACGAAGCGCTTTGCTGAAGATGTGCTCCACACCATGCAGTCCAACACAACCCAGCAGCCTGCCATCAAGCTGTTTGTGGTAAGCGAAGACGGAGCTTCTGTCTATTCTGCCTCGAAAGTAGCACGTGAGGAGTTCCCCAATGAAGACGTCACCGTGCGCGGCGCAGTCAGTATCGGCCGCCGACTGATGGATCCGCTGGCCGAGCTCGTCAAAATCGATCCTAAGAGCATAGGGGTAGGACAATATCAGCACGACGTAGACCAAACGAAACTGAAGCACCAGCTTGACCAGACAGTAGAGAGTTGCGTCAACCTGGTGGGAGTGAATCTCAACACTGCATCGAGCCACCTGCTGCAATACGTCAGCGGACTGGGACCGACACTGGCAAAGAACATCGTAGATTATCGCAAGGAGCATGGCCCCTTTGCCAGCCGCGACCAACTGAAGAAGGTGCCGCGCTTAGGGCCGTCAGCATTTCAGCAGTGTGCCGGCTTTCTCCGCATACCGGGCGCGAAGAACCCACTTGACAACAGCGCAGTACATCCTGAGAGCTATGCCATCGTGGAGCAGATGGCCCACGACCAAGGCTGCTCGGTGGAGGACCTGATAGAGCAGCGGGAACTTCGCGCGCGCGTAGATATAAATAGGTATGTCACGCCCGAGGTGGGGCTCCCCACCCTAACCGACATCATGAATGAGCTTGCGAAACCCGGCCGTGACCCGCGCGAGCAACTGGAGGAGTTTGAGTTCGACAGCCGCGTGCAGACCATCGATGATCTGGAGGAGGGCATGGTGCTACCCGGCATTGTGACCAATATCACCAACTTCGGCGCTTTCGTCGACATTGGTGTTCATCAAGACGGTCTGGTGCACATATCCCAAATGGCCAACCGCCGCATCGCCCACCCCACCGACGTGGTAAAACTGCACCAGCATGTCGACGTAATGGTCGTCGAAATAGACAGACGCCGCAAGCGTATAGCGCTGTCGATGAAGCAGGTGCCGACGGCCAACTGATTCGCGCTTTACTATCAAAGACAATCTCCTCATTGCAGAAGATTGTCTTTGATAATTCTACGTGTGATGCCAACATCGCATATCCTCCACATAGACAGAGCTCATTGATTAGCGAGTAATCAATGAGCTCTGTTTATTCTGGGCGGTGCGTACGAGATTCGAACTCGTGACCTCCTGCGTGACAGGCAGGCATTCTAACCTACTGAACTAACGCACCAGT
>JAFUSD010000093.1 GCA_017480685.1 Bacteroidaceae bacterium | reverse complement strand
GGCCATACCGGCATCGAAGGTGATAAGGGTCTTGGTCTTTGTGACTTTCCCTGTGGTGTATTGCCTTGAGAAAATCACCCATCTTTTCTCTGCCGGTGCTCAGCCGGTGTCGGTCAGTCGCGAAGAAGTGTCGGCAATGGTGACCGTCGGTGCTGAAGAGGGGGTGCTCGAAAAGAAAGAGAACCGCATGATTCAGAACCTGTTGAAGCTCGATGAAATCACGGCACACGAGATAATGACTCCGAGCGTGGTGGTGTCGATGGCCGACAGCTCGATGACCCTGAAAGAGTTTTACAAGAACGAGGAATTCTCAAACTATTCACGAATTCCTATCTATGATGACGACAACAGCGACTACATAACCGGCTATGTGTTGCGCCAGACAATCCTTGAGCGCCTGGCCGAGGATAAGTTCAACATACACCTGAAAGACTTGGCACGCCCCATCTTGTCATTCTCTGAAGAAGAACCCGTGGCCAATATCTGGGAGAAGCTGCTTGAGAAGAAGGAGCACATATCAATCATCATCGACGAGTATGGCAGCCTGCGCGGCATCGTGACCCTTGAAGATGTGATTGAGACCATGCTTGGTTTTGAGATAGTCGACGAGAAAGACGAGGTGGTTGACATGCAGGAGTATGCCAAGGCTCAGTGGAAGAAGATGCAGAAGAAGCAGGGACGTCAGAAACTTTAGTACAGTTTCTCCATCACTATCACTTCCTTGGTAGTGGAAGTGATTTTGTGTTTTTCTGAACTGCGGCGGCCAACAACCCACACTATCTCGTCGGAGTCGCACACCACGAGTTGTTCCTCTTTTTCTATGCGATTCAGTTTCAAGTCGGTAAGCAAGTCGCTTACCAGTTTCCTTCCTTTCATTCCAAATGGGCGGAACGCATCGGCTTTGCGCACTCGGCGCACCGTCAGCTCTCCGCTCAGCGTTGAGCTGTCTATGTATGCTCTGCGTGGGTCGGGCTCTATGGTCAGCTCAGATGCCATGACTCGTGTGCATCTTATTCCGTCAAACTTGCTGAGCGGGGTGGGGGCTTCGGGCTCTGATGCTGCCGGTGCCACGACGAGGTGGCTGCGGTCGGCTATCAGCCTATGGGTTTCCGAGTTGAATTGGCTGCCCACGGCGTGGGGTTCGAGCATTTCGGCCATTTGCCGGCGGTTGAAGCCTAAGGGCGAGAGCAACTGATGCAGCACCGAGAGCGGCGAACTGCATTTGTGTAGTCGCTCTATATTTATATATAAGGTGTGGGTTGTGGTTGTTTCGCCGGTTGTGGTGCCTGGCGCGCGTTCTTGCCGGTCGAGGCATTCGGCAGCCATTTGCTCTATGCTGGCGGCATACACTTTGTAGGCCTCCTGCAGATTTTCTATGGCGTTCGAGATGTTGGCATCGGCTGCGGGGTTGATGCTTCGCAGCAGTGGCATGACGTCGAGGCGTATTTTGTTGCGGCTGTATACGTCGGTCAGGTTGGTGCTGTCGGTCATGTAGCTTTGGCCTATGCGGTCCAGGTAGGCCGTGATGTCGGCCCTCGATAAGCAGAGCAGCGGGCGTATGATGTGTCCGTTTCGTGGCTGCATGGCGGTCATGCCTTTCAGTCCGGTGCCGCGAATGAGGTTGAGCAGGAGGGTCTCCACATTGTCGTCGCGGTGGTGTGCCACGGCCACGGCGTCCATGTGCCGCTCGGTGCGCAGTTGTTCGAAGTATTGGTATCTGAGCTGCCGTGCTGCCATCTCGATGCTGATGCCGTGGTTGTGGGCATAGGTGGCGGTGTCGAACCTGGTGACGTGGAGGCGTATGCCGAGCGAGTGGCACAGCTGGCCCACAAATTCTTCGTCGCGCTCGCTTTCGCTGCCGCGAAGCCTGAAGTTGCAGTGGGCGGCTTCGATGTAGTAGCCTTCGCCATGCAGCAATCGCAGCAGCATGACCGAGTCGGCGCCGCCGCTCAAGGCTGCAAGCACGCGCTGTCCAGGAGCCAGCAGGTGGTGCTTCTCGATGAACTGCATCACGTGTTGGCGTGTGTCGGCTATGCTTTTCGTATCGTCTGTTCTCATTCTGTCCTTATGCTTTTGGCTGCAAAGTTATGAATAAAACCACAAACTGCAAGCGCTTTCAGGTTTTATTTTCGGCACATGGTTCCAATTTGTCTGTGCCCGTCGGCGTTTTCCACTTTCAGCACATACACGCTGCCGCCGTGTTTTGTGGCAGTTGGCCCTTCTTTTTTCATTCTTACGAGTCTTTTTCCGCCTGTTTGCCTGTTTTTTTGCTTTCAGGATGAAAATAATTGCATAGAAATTGTGTGTGAATAAAAAAAAATACTTAACTTTGCAGTCGCAATCGGGAAAAGGAACCGTTTGCACGATAAAAGTAGAAGATGACAGGGTCGGTTGGATGAGAGGCTTAGTCAACGGTCTGCAAAACCGTCTACACCCGTTCGAATCGGGTACCGACCTCAAAATGATGAAGGAGACGAGGGTTTACCTCCCGTCTCCTTCCGTTTTTTTCCGGCGTGGGTGGTGTGCCTTCAGCTGGCTGATGATGCCGGCCGCCATTTATGACGATATCGTCAACGACCTGCGAGGATATCGTCAACAGCCTGCGAGGATATCGTCAACGACCTGCGAGGATATCGTCAACAGCTTGCGAGGATATCGTCAACAGCCTGCGAGGATATCGTCGTTTTTCTCCACGTCAGTGTATGTGCGTCGGAAATGTGGCGGATGTACTTCTGTATGTCCGCTCACAATGCTTCATTGTGCCGATGTGTCAGAACTGGATGTCGATGTCCGACGTCAGCTCGCCATCGGCCTGTGCATAGTGCTGTGCAGCCTCGGCGTTGCCCTGGCTTGCAATATCGATGACGTTGGTAAGAGCAGCTACAAACTTGCTGAAATCCTCTTTGTAGAGAAAAAGCTTATGCTTTTCATAACTCACCTGTGGGTCGTCATCGCTTCCCGCCACAATCCGCTTACTCTCTGTTATGGCTATATACTTGTCGCCATTCCTGCTCTGCTTCACGTCGAAGTAGTATATGCGTTTGCCCGCCTTCACACTCTCCGAAAACACAAGTTCTTTGTCTGCTTGTACCATGCTTTTTTGCTTTTTTAAGTTGTATGTAACAAAATCGAGTGCAAATATGTCCTTTTTTTTTGAGATACGCAAGAAATGTGAGTTTTTTTTTATAATTTTGCAGCACGAAATCAAAAAAAGTGTTTTTTGTCATGATAAATCGAACATTGATTAGGATAAAGATTGTGCAGTTGCTATATGCCTACTATCAGGCAGGCGACAGGTTTGTGGAAAGTGCAGAAGAAGAACTTGAGAAGAGCATGGCCAAAGCCTATGAACTATACAACTATCTGTTGCAACTGATGATTGATATCACACGTATGGCAGACGAAATAGTGAACGACCAGGAAGAGCGCAACCGCGTAGCCCGAATCGATGCACAGATAAGCCATCGGTTCATCGACAACCGATTCATTGCCCAATTGTCGTCGAACAAACAGCTGATGAGCTACATAGAGCAGAACAAGCTCACGTGGGCCGGAGACCGCGACCTCCTGCGCAAACTGTATGCAGAGATTACCGAGTCGGAGTATTATGCCGAATACATGATGCGCGATGCGGTGGACTACACCGACGACCGTGAACTATGGCGCAAGGCATACAAGAACGTAATCATGAAAGCCGAATACATAGACGAAACGCTCGAAGACAAAAACATCTACTGGAACGACGACAAGGAAACCATAGACACCTTCGTGCTGAAGACCATAAAACGCTTTGAAGAAGCCAACGGCGAAGACCAGCCACTGATTCCAGCCTTCAAAGACAACGAAGACCACGAGTTTGCAACCACACTCATACGCCGTGCAGTGGAAAACAGCGGATACTACCAGTCGCTCATAAGCCAAAGCACACGCAACTGGGAATTCAACCGACTGGCATACATGGACGTCATAATCATGCAGATAGCACTGGCCGAGATGCTCACATTCCCCGAAATACCAGTATCAGTCACAATCAATGAATACGTAGAACTGGCCAAGTGCTACAGCACCCCAAAAAGCCACATATACATAAACGGAATACTCGACAACATTGCCAAACGCCTCATAAGCGAACACAAGATACTAAAAAACTGACAAACGAGAAAACAAAAGAAAAACAAACAATAAAAAACAAAAACTATGCCATTCAACTTACTCGACGCAGCAGGCAACACACAAACCCCACAGGGAGGTATGGACTACACCATGATAATCATGCTCGTAGCCATGTTCGCCATTCTCTACTTCTTCATGATACGTCCACAACAAAAGAAGCAGAAAGAAATCCAGAAATTCCGCAACAGCCTCACCGTAGGCTCCAAGGTAATCACAGCCGGCGGAGTATACGGAACCGTGAAAGACCTGAACGAAGGCGAAAACTACCTGACACTCGAAGTGTCAAAAGGAGTGACCATACAGATAGACCGCAACTACGTGTTTGCCGACACGGCACAGGCCACACAGAAATAGCAGCCGTAACGAGAAAGACCGAGAACGCAGCTTGAACCAGAGCACCACACCATGGAATCAGGAATCAAACTATGGATGAAACGCCTGAGCGTATTCGCAAGATACGTTGGGCGAAGCATCAGACTACTCACCATAAACCGCGACATATTCGGATTCCTCATCTTCCTGTGCATAGCAATCGCATTCTGGTTTGCACAGACATTCAAAGACCGCACAACTGCAAGCATAGACTACGAACTCAAGATGGTCAACGTGCCACGCAACATCATCTTCACATCCGAAGTACCAAAAAACATCAGCGTGACACTGTCAGGACGCGGATTCTCAATCCTGCAATACGTAATGCAAAAGACCAAGCGGCAAATCAAGGTAGACTACGCCGACCTGGTGAAGGTAGGAGGAGTAGTCACCATCGACAACTACATCTGGCGCAAGGCACTGAGCAAGGAACTGCCGGCAGACATCACATTCGCCGCAGTGACACCATCGACAGTAGAAATATACTACTCACATGGCGATCACAAACAAGTGCCGGTGGTGTTCGGCGGAAAAATACGAACCACCGAACAGCACATACTCTGCGGGCTCGACATCAAACCACAATATGTCGACATATACGCCCCCCTGCCACAGTTTGACACCATACAGGCGGTATACACCCAGCCAATCGTGATGAACGAACTGGCCGACACACTGACCATGCAAGTAGCACTGCAAAACATAACCGGAGTGAAGATGGTGCCCGACTCCGTCAGCATACAAGCATGCGTAGACCTGCTGACAAGCAAAACCCTGAAAGTGCCGATATATTGCGAGAACATACCGACAAACAAGACACTGAGGACATTCCCACTGATGGCAGAAGTGTCATTCCAAGTCAGTGCCACAATGTTCAACCAAATCATGCCAGACAACTTCATCATCGTCGTAGACTATAAGTCAATAGGAGCGTCAGACACAAAATGCCGACTGCAAACAAGGCAGACACCCGAAGGCATATACAACCTGAAAGTAAGCCCGGCAATGGTAGACTATGTAATTGAACAAGAAGAATAACAGCAATAAAGGCATGGAACACCACCCATGCACTATACAAGAACAGTCATATTGCAAGCAAAGACATCAACAATCAACAAGTGAGAGACAATCCGCATTATTAATCAATAACTATAAGAAGAAATATGAAAATAGGAATAACAGGTGGAATGGGTTGTGGCAAGACATACGTGAGCACAATCCTGAAAAAGCAAGGATTCCCGGTATACAATTGCGACGACAGAGCCAGACGCCTGATGAAGGAAGATGAAACCATAAAATCGGCAGTGGTGGAGCTGATAGGTGAGAACGCATACACAGAAACAGGCGATTTGGACAAGGCCGTAATAAGCCAGTTCATATATAGTGACGAAGAAAACAGAAAAAAACTTAATGCAATAGTACATCCGCGCGTAAAGTCAGACTTCCTGATGTGGTGCAACTTCCAAGACTCCGACGTCATGTTCATGGAGTGTGCACTGCTATATGAGTCAGCATTCGACGACGTGGTAGACAAGGTGCTCTATGTATATGCATCAGACGAAGTGAGGATTCACCGAATCATCAAGCGAGACAGAATCAACCGCACTGAGGCATACCTGCGCATGAAGTCGCAAATGCCAGAAGCCGAGAAGATGAAACGAGCCGACTTCTGCATCATCAACAACGGAAACAACAATGTGCTGAGACAATTACACAACATACAAATATAGTTATACGGTATAAACATCATGATGAAAGAAATCTTAGCCATCTCAGGCAAGCCCGGACTCTATAAACTGGTGAGCCGCGGCAACAAAATGCTTATTGTAGAAACTCTTGACGAACGCAAACACCGAATGCCGGCTTATGCCACCGACCGCGTGGTGGCGGTTGCCGACATATCAATCTATACCGACGACGGTGAAGACACACCGCTGCCAGGAGTATTCGAATCGATAAGAAAACTGTACGACGGTAAGACAGTAGACATAAACCACAAGAAGGCAGACAATGACGAAATCATTGCTTTCTTCAAAAAAGCATTGCCCAACTACGACACCGACCGAGTGCGCGTCAGCGATATGCGCAAGGTAATTGCATGGTACAACATCCTCGTTGCAGCCGGTGTTACCGAATTTGTAGAAGAGGAAAAAACCGATTCTGATGGGGTATAGTCCTCAACAAGAGATGACATTATCAGAGATTGTCGCAATGCGCAAGAGCGGATGTGTCGAAGAGGCATACGATGCAGTAAGAGAAATCTATGCCACCGACAAGAGTCAGGCAGTGAAGTCAGTGCTCTTTTGGACAGCTTACGACATGATGAACCAGTACATGACTGGTGGATATAAAGACGAAGCAGAGCTTATATACAAAGCGCTGCTTCGTCTGCATTCTGATATGACCGACACCGACCGGCGTGCTGCTGCCGCGCTCAACAAAGCGAGTGCACGCTTCAATCCCCAACATTACCAGCAACAAGGTGACCACAACCGCCTGCTCGGACAATGGGGCGAAGAGGTGGCCGCGCAGTATCTGCGCGAAAAAGGCTATCGCGTGTTGGCCAACGACTGGAAGTCGAAACATCGGGATATAGACCTTGTGTGTGCCGATGGAGGAACAGTAGTGTTCGTAGAAGTAAAGACGCGAAGCAACAGCAACGACCTCTCGACACCCGAGGACGCCATCGATGCCGATAAGATGCACAACCTGCGTGCTGCATTCTATCATTATCTGCACCTACATCGATGGCTCGACCATCCTTTTCGCTTCGATATCGTCACCGTCATCGGCCATCTTGGCGATAAAGAGCCCGCTATCAAGCATTGGGTAGATGTAGGGCTATAGCAAGCAGCTTTTAGATATTATAGCAATACATTGTCAATATAATAGAAAGCAGTTTATCGATATTATAGCAAACTTTACGAGTATTTTCTTGGGTACCGCAGCATTGAGGCGGCTACCACTGCAAGGGCAAGAGCCATGGGATAGTAGAGGTAGGGCATGATGTTGAGCGGTGTGAGGGCTGTGCCTGCAAGGCATTCGTTTGCCAGTTGTGTGGCTATGAGGAGTTGTGCTCCGTAGGGTAGAAGACCTTGTATGCTGCACGATGCAGTGTCGAGTATGCTTGCAGTCTTGCGGTTGTCGATACCGAAGCGTTGCGATATATCGTGAGCTATTGAGCCGGTAGTGAGGATAGCCACGGTGTTGTTGGCGGTGCATACGTTCACCATGCTCACCAGTAATGCGATGCTCATCTCAGCAGCTCGTTTGCCGTGTATGCCTTTGGTGATGTGACCTATGATGAAGTCTATCCCTCCGTTGTGACGTATCATGGCAAGCATTCCGCCTGCGAGCAGCGTCATGATGATGAGTTCGCTCATGCCCATCATGCCGTCGGCCATGCACGAGAACCACCCGTAGAGGTCGTATTCGTGTTGCATCATGCCTATGATGCCTGCCGAGAGGGTGCCGATGGTGAGCACGAGCAGCACGTTCATGCCGGCAATTGCTGTTGCTATCACTATGATGTAGGGAATGACTTTGATGATATCAACATCGCCAATATTGTCGGGCTTGGGAATGTCTTGCCCCATGAATGTGTAGATGATGAGGATGATGATTGCTACAGGAATCACGATTAGCGAGTTGACCTTGAATTTGTCGCTCATCTTGCATTGCTGGCTTTGTGTTGCCACGATTGTGGTGTCGCTTATGAACGAGAGGTTGTCGCCGAAGAATGCTCCGCCCACTACGATTGCTATGATGAATTGTGGCTCTATGCCTGCTTCTTCGGCCATTCCGGCAGCTATGGGTGTCAGTGCAGCTATGGTCCCGACCGATGTTCCGATGGCGAGCGATATGAAGCATGCTGCTAAGAATATGCCTGCAAGTATGAGCGATGACGGCAGTATGTGGAGTGTGAGGTTGACGGTTGAGTCGACTGCGTGCATGCCCTTGGCCGATGCAGCGAATGCTCCTGCCATGATGAATATCCACATCATGAGCATCATGTTTTTGCTTCCTGCCTCTTTCGAGAATATCTCTATTCTGCTGACTATGCTCCCACGTGTCGTTGCGATGGCGTATATTGCCGAAATGAGGAATGCCACTGTGATTGGCACTTTATAGAAGTCGGCTGCTATGATGCTTGTGACGAGGTATAGGACGAGGAACAGCATCAGTGGCGATAGTGCTATGATGCCCTGCATTGTGGTTTTGTGCTTCATGTGTGTATCGGAGTATGTATATCAAAATCCCCCCGACCATTTTCGATTGTTTCCCGTTGTGGCGGGTTGTCTCTTTTTGGTCGAGGGGGTTATGTTGTGTTAAGCTTTGTATGTATATTGCTTTGTGATTAGCTGTTGGCGTATGCTTTAGCGTCTTCGTTGAGCAATACTTTCTCTTCAAACATGTATGCGCCAGTCTTTGGCGATTTACACATCTTTATTACTTTGGTGTATGCGCGACCATCTTTTGAGTGGAGGGTGGCGACCGCTTTCTTTGCCATATTGTGTTATTTATTAAAAATGTGTGTGTATCTTTACTTTCTCGTTGAGTACTTGTTGCCGTTTATCCTGCTTACTTGATTTCCTTGTGTATGGTCATCTTCTTCAGGATGGGGTTGTACTTCTTCAGTTCCAGACGGTCGGGGATGTTCTTGCGGTTCTTTGTTGTGATGTAGCGCGATGTTCCGGGCAGACCGCTGTCTTTCATTTCAGTGCATTCCAGAATGACTTGGATTCTGTTTCCTTTAGCTTTCTTTGCCATGTCTTAATCTCCTTGTTATTATTTTTATGCGATAACCTGGATGTCTTTCCAGTCGCAGTAGCCTTTTGCAACAGCTTGCTTCAGAGCTGCATCGAGGCCGATACGGTTAATAATGCGAAGTCCAGCTGCACTGACCTTCAAAACTATCCAACAATCTTCTTCTACATAGTAGAACTTCTTAGTGAACAGGTTGACGCTGAAACGTCTCTTTGTTCTGCGCAGCGAGTGCGACACGTTGTTGCCTATCGCTGATTTCTTACCTGTGATTTGACAAATCTTTGACATATCTTTTACTTGTTTTTATTTCTGCTCTTTTCTTGTCGGGATTTATAAACAGCGCGCAAAGTTACGAACTTTTATTGAATTGGGAAAGTATTTCGAAAGTTTTTTTAGTTTTTATCCGCTTATTTTGTGCCTTTGCATATGTTTTATGCTCTATGTATGTCGTTTTTTCCATGAAAAAGTGCTAACTTTGCATTCGATAAAACCAATAATTCATTATATGTTTGCAATCGTATGACACGCATCTTATTACTAATTTCACTATGCTTTGCATCTTTTGCTCATGCTCAGCAATCATTTGTTATGGAGCCCGACTCCATCAACCAACAGTGGATTGAACGCAACTACACGAAGCGCGAGGTGATGATTCCCATGCGCGATGGTGTTCGTCTCTTTACCGCCATCTACGAACCGCGCGACCGTTCGGTGCGTCATCCCATCCTCATGAGCCGCGACTGCTATGGTTGTGCTCCTTATGGCGAGGACCGCTTCATGCGTTTTTCGCGTATCGGGTACTATGAATACCTACGCAGTGGATACATCATCGTGTTTCAGGATGTGAGGGGGAAGAATATGAGCGAGGGCCGGTTTGAGGATATCCGACCATATATTCCCAACAAGAAAGGCAAGCAAACCGACGAGGCAAGCGACACTTACGACACGGCTGAATGGCTCATCCGCAACACTCACAGCAACGAATGTATCGGTGTGCACGGCATTAGCTACCCTGGTTTCTATTCCACCATGGCTGCACTTTCGCTCCATCCTGCCGTGAAGGCCGTAAGTCCGCAGGCGCCTGTCACCGATTGGTTCCGCGGTGATGACGACCATCACAACGGTGCGCTCTGTCTGGTCGATATGTTCGACTTCGAGTATTGGTTCCAGTATATCAACTCGCGCGACTTTTGGGAGGGACGTATCGGCCGCAGCAACTCGCCTACCGACATTGTGCGACGCGATGTTTACACCGATTTCCTCGAGATGGGAGCCGTGCGCAACTTCTCGGCCATCATGGGCGATAGCGTCGAGATGTGGAACCTGACCTTGTCTCATCCCAATCTCGACGAATACTGGGAGACACACACGGTGACCAACTACGTGCAATACCTCTCGTCGTCGAAGAAGGCCAACCCTGCCGTGATGGTGGTCGGAGGCTTGTTTGATGCTGAAGATTGTTTCGGAGCATTCGACACCTATAAGAAGATACGCGCGAAGTCGCCCAAGACTCCAGTATATCTGGTCGAAGGTCCGTGGAGCCACGGTGCCTGGCGCTACACCGGTGCATCGCGTTTGGGCGATGTAGATTACGGAGATCAGGCTGCCGAGAGTGTATATATGCTACAGATGGAGTATCCCTTCTTTGCTTATTATCTTGAGGGAAAGGGTAGTGAACCTGAATATGGTGCCCGTATGTTCGACACCGGAAGCCTCATGTGGTATAACTTGCCCGATGGTTGGGATGCCACCGCATCATCGTTCACGGCTAACGGGCGCACCATGCAACGCACTCGCATCGCTTTCCAACTTGGGGAGCAGGGTGCTCTATGCTCCGACATTACCTATTGTCCGAAGAACGAGTCGCAACCCATACCATATATTTCGTATGTGAGCGACCCCTCGCGCCCCGTGCCCTATATAGGCAGTCGTCCTCATGGCGGACGCGATGCAACGTATATGAATGCCGATCAGCGCTATGCGTCGTGGCGCACTGATGTGGCGGTATTCCAATCGAACGAGCTCGCACAGCCAATCACCGTCATGGGTACGCCAGAGGTCGACTTCACTGTCAGCACTTCGACAACCGATGCCGACTTTATCGTGAAGGTTATCGATGTTGATGAAGAGGGGCGTCAGAACCTCATCCGATGGGAGATGATGCGTGGAAAATATCGCAACTCGCTCAGTCATCCCGAGCCGTTTGAACCTAATCGGCCCACTGCACTTCGGTTCAAACTCAACGACATGATACACACATTCCAGGCAGGTCACCGCATCATGGTGCAGGTGCAAAGCTCCATGTTCCCGCTCTTCGACCGCAATCCGCAGCGGTTCTGTGATATCTATCACTGTCTCGACAGCGACTTCCAGCCGGCTACGATACGTATCTACCACTCGGGCGAACATCCGTCGCGCTTGTGGTTGCCGGTCGTCACAGCTCTATAGTATATTTTATGGGACTTTAGGCTAAAGCAGAAGGTAGTTGTCGGCATCG
>JAFUSD010000092.1 GCA_017480685.1 Bacteroidaceae bacterium | reverse complement strand
GGTCGCGAGGATATCCTCATATCTTTATGATGCCATGCTTATGTCGGTCTGTGCAACAAGTTTGCGCATGTTGATGAGTGCATAGCGCACGCGCCCCAGCGCGGTATTGATGCTGCATCCCAACTTTTGTGAAATTTCTTTGAAACTCAAGTCTTCGAAATATCGCATGTAGATAATTTCTTGCTGGTTGGCAGGCAACTGGCGGATGACACTTTCCATCTGGCCCCAGTCTTGCTGCTGAATCATCTGCTGCTCTATGTTGTTGTCGTCGGCCAGGCGGGCATCGTTGAAGCATCCGGCGGGAGTTTCGTCGTCGCTCACGATGGTGGCCATCTTGGCCTGTCGGATGTAGTCGATGGCCTGATTGTGTGCAATACGCATGAGCCACGAGCTGAACTTCTGCTGCTCGGTATATCGGCCCGAACGCAGGGTGGTTATGACTCGCATAAACGTATCTTGGAAGAGATCCTCGGTCACTTCCTGATTCTTCGTAAAGTGCATGATATAGGTGAACACCTTACTTTCATACCTATTCAACAATGTGTTGAATGCAGCATTATTGCCTTTTATATACAGACCAACCAGTTCTTCGTCGGTCAGTTTAGTCATAGTTTCCATTAGGCTATGAGTTTTGTGGCTACTTGTGGCACTGCTTGCAATGCTGTCTGGTGTAGCATCTGTTTGTTAGCGTAATGTATCTCCTATAGGCAATAATGTTTTTTAGTTGTTGATGAAAGTGGTTTGTTTCAAGCTGCAAAGTAAGTAATTTTTTTGTAGTTGTGCAAGTTTTTTATCAAAAAAGTGACTTGTTGTGTGGTTTTTAACCCCAAAAACTTACGTTTTGCCGTTATTCTACTCGTTCGTTGCCGTCGAAACGGAAGCCACGGAGGAAGTCGGATGCTGACATGCGCCGTTTGCCGGCAATCTGGATTTCGTCGAGGATGAGCTCGCCGTCGGTAAGCGATACCTTCAGCATTCCTGCATCTGAGTACAAGGAAAGTGGCTCGTGTCCACTGCTGTTGCCCGACGATTTGTGCACCGAATAGATTTTCATGGTTTGCATCTGGCCGTCGTGTAAAAATGTGGTCCATGCGCCAGGATAGGGCGATAGTCCGCGCACAAAGTTGTGGATTCGCTCCTTGCTCCATGTCCAGTCTATCTGGCATGTCTCTTTGAATATCTTTGGTGCAGGCTTCAGTTCGGTATCGGCCGCCAGGGTTTCCTGCGGAGTGGTGTGTATTGTGCCGTTGATTATGTTGTCTACAGTCTTCACCACCAGCCGTCCTCCAAGCTCCATGAGGCGGTCGTGGATGATTCCCACCGTGTCGTCAGGACCTATGGGGATGCGCACTTGGTCGATGATTTCGCCCGTGTCAATCTCGTGTTGCAAGAAGAATGTTGTTATGCCCGTCTCGGTTTCGCCGTTGATGACGGCCCAGTTGATGGGTGCCGCACCGCGATACTGTGGCAGCAGCGATGCATGTAGGTTGAAGGTGCCGAGCCGCGGCATATTCCATACCACCTCGGGCAGCATGCGAAAAGCCACCACTATCTGTAAATCAGCATTCAAACTGCGCAGTTGCTCCACGAATTCGGGGTCTTTCAGCCGCTCGGGTTGAAGCACTGGCAGTCCGTGTTCCACGGCATACTGCTTCACCGGACTTGCCTGCAACACACTGCCATGACGCCCAATCGGCTTGTCGGGCATGGTGATGACACCAACTACATTGTATCCGCCCTCGACCAGGCAGCGCAGACTCTCGACTGCAAACTCGGGAGTGCCCATATATACTATTCGCAAATTGTCCTTTGTCATACTTTTCAAAATGAAAAATCAATAATAAAAACTTAAAATTGATAGCGAAACATCCGCTCCCTGATGGCTCTCCATTTCCATAATTTCCCATAAAGGGGAAGGGCAGGAGAGAGGGGCAGTCTTGTACTTCTTTATTCAGCACTGAAATTGACCAGCACTTCACGATAAGAGTTGAACAATCCTGAGCGCGACACAAACCCGAGGAACTGGCGTGTGTCGTCTACCACAGGCAGATTCCATGCATGAGTCTCATCAAACTTCTGCGTCGCAATCTTCAGCGTGTCGTTCGTATTGAGCAATGCCGGCGGGTCTTTCATGAAAGTGGCCACGGTGTAGCGGTGATAGAGTTCGGGACGGAATATGTATTGTCGCACCGAATCGAGGGTCACCACCCCGAGGAACTTGCCGTGATGGTCGGTCACAGGGAATATGTTGCGGTGTGCATGCGTGATGACTTTCACCAGTTGTCCGAGGTCCATATCGGGCTCCACCTGCTTGTAGTCGGTCTCTATCTGCGACTTCAGGTTGATGATGGTGAGTATGGCCTGGTCTTTATCATGGGTAATGAGTTCGCCCTTGCGTGCCAGTCGCATAGCGTAGATGCTATGTGGCTCGAATGTGTTGATTGTGAGGTATGACGCAACCGACACAATCATGAGCGGCACGAAGAGGTCGTAGCCGCCAGTGAGCTCTGCAATGAGGAATATGCCAGTGAGTGGTGCGTGCATCACTCCCGACATAAGTCCTGCCATGCCGAAGAGTGCGCAGTTCTTGGGCGAGAGGAAGCCGTTATCGCCAAGGTAGAGGCTGAGCGAACCGTCCCACAAATTGGCAAATATGAAGCCTGCAATACATCCGAGAAACAGGGTAGGGGCAAACACACCACCGCATCCGCCACCGCCGTTGGTGGCTGTGGTGGCAAATACTTTGAAGATGAGCACAAGCCCCAGATATATAAGCAGCGAACTGTGGTAGCCGTAGAACAGCGTGTTGTGCATGATGTCGGACGGATTGGCATTGCCCAATAACTGGGAAATGACATCATATCCTTCGCCGTACATGGCAGGGAAGAAGTAAATCAGTGTACCAAGCACTACGGCTCCCACCACAAATTTGGCCCATCGGCTGGGCATCTTGCCGAAGATACCCTCAAACCAGTTCATGGCACGGGTGAAGTAGAGCGAAACCAATCCGCAGATGATGCCAAGCAGTATGCACGGAGGCACTATATCGATAGTGAACGGCTTGTCGAGATTGAACTCAAACATCGATTGTGTGCCGTAGAGAATGTAGGACACACAAACCGAGGTAAGGCATGTGACAAGCAGAGGAAGGAGCGATGCCATGTTCAGATCGAGCATCAACACCTCCAACACAAACATAACACCGGCTATCGGAGCCTTGAATATAGCGGCAACCGCCCCTGCGGCACCACAACCTACAAGCAGCATCACGGTGTTGGCTGGCAGGTTGAAACGCTTGCCGAGTACCGAACCAAATGCCGAACCGGTGAGAACTATAGGTGCCTCGGCTCCTACCGAACCACCAAAACCGATGGTGATGGAGCTGGCCACGATACTCGACCACCGGTTGTGAGACTTTATACGTGCTCGTTTGCGCGATATTGCATAAAGTATCTTCGTCACTCCGTGGCTTATGTCGTCTTTCACCACATAGCGCACAAACAGGCTGGTGAGCAAGATGCCGACAGCCGGATAGATGAGGTACAGGCCGTTGGTCTCCGACAGACTGAACTGATTGGTGAGCAAGTCCTTGATTTCCTCGATAAGGTATTTCAGCACAAAGGCTGCCAACCCCGAGCATAAGCCCACAACGAGGCTCAGCATCAGCACAATCTGACGATTAGTGTGGTCGCCCTTTATCCAGTCGGCAACGAATCGGATGATTTGTGCCTCGCGTCGAAGAAATGAGAACTTCTGCATGTCGATAATCTTTTAGATATTATCCGTGTCCTATTCACGTATTATCTGGAACTTTCCGCTTGCGTCTATCTTCACAATGCTCGATGGCTTGTGTTTCTCCTTGCAGCGGCGGTTGTACTTCACCACATAGTCCACAGCGTTTTTTATCTCGTCGCTTATCTCGTCGAATGTAGCAGGAGTGGGTTCGCCGCTTATGTTGGCGCTGGTCGATACTATTGGCTTCTGGAATCGGAAGCACAATTCCTTCGAGAATTCCTCTTGTGTGATACGCAGTCCTGCACTCCCGTCATCTGCAATAAGGTTTGGAGCAAGTCCTGTCACGTTGTCGAAGATGATGGTAAGAGGGCGGGTTGACAGCTCAATCATGTCCCATGTCACGTCAGCCACATTGCGCACATAGCGCGACAGGCGTGCTTCGCTGTCGACAAGGCATATAAGTGCTTTGCTGTCATCGCGGCGTTTTATCTCATACACACGCTTTACGGCTTCGGGATTGGTGGCATCGCAGCCAATGCCCCATACTGTATCGGTGGGGTAGAGAATCACTCCGCCCTTCTTCATTATGTCGATTGCTGCTTTTACTTCGTCTTGTAGCATTTTTTTTGCAATAATGATTGTGTTTTCTAGGATTTCCTAGGATTTCCTAGGTTTTCCTAGGCATTCCTAGGTTTTCATAGATAATAATTAAAACTCGCTGGTGAAGTGGAACTTTATGTGCTTGAAGTCCTGCTGTGCCATTTGCAACACGTAGTTGGAGTCGGCCAGGAAGACGTCGCGGCCATCGCGGTCTTTTGCCATGTATTGGTATTTGCGCTTCTTGAAGGCATCGAGTTCTGCGTCGTCGTCGCTTTCTATCCAGCAGGCTTTGTAGAGGCTTATGGGTTCCCAGCGGCAACTGGCATTGTATTCGTTTTCGAGACGGTATTGTATTACCTCGAACTGCAACTGGCCTACGGTGCCGATGAGCTTGCGTCCGTTGAACTGGTTGATGAACATCTGTGCCACACCTTCGTCCATGAGTTGGTCAATGCCCTTGGCCAGTTGCTTGGTCTTCATCGGGTCGGTGTTCTCGATGTATTTGAACATCTCGGGCGAGAAGCTCGGCAGACCTTTGAAGTGCAGCTGTTCGCCTTCGGTCAGTGTGTCGCCAATCTTGAATATTCCGTTGTCGGGCAGTCCCACAATGTCGCCTGGGTATGCTTCGTCGATGGTGCTTTTCTTCTGTGCCATGAACTGCGTGGGCGATGAGAAGCGCACTGTCTTGCCTTGGCGTGTGTGCAGATAGGGCGCGTTGCGCACAAACTTGCCTGAGCATACCTTGCAGAATGCGGTACACGAGCGGTGGTTGGGGTCGATGTTGGCTGTTATCTTGAATATAAATCCTGTGAATTTCGGTTCGGTAGGCTCAACGATTCGCTCTTCGGCTTGTGTTGGTCGCGGACTTGGTGCTATCTCTACGAAGCAGTCGAGCAGTTCCTGCACACCGAAGTTGTTGAGAGCCGAGCCGAAGAACACTGGTGCTACTTCGGCAGCGAGGTAGGTGTTGACGTCGAACTCTGGATACACACCTTCCACAAGGTCGAGGTCGTCGCGCAGTTTCTGTGCGTCTTCGTTGCCCACTCGCTCGTCGAGCTCGTTGCTGTTGATATCGACTTCCACCTTTTCAGTTACCATCTGCTTGTTGGGTGTGAAGAGGTTGAGGCGTTGTTCGTAGATGTTATATACGCCTTTGAATCGCTGTCCTTGGTTGATAGGCCATGACAGAGGGCGCACCTTGAATTGCAGTTCGGCTTCCACCTCGTCGAGCAGGTCGAACGGGTCGCGTCCTTCGCGGTCCATCTTGTTTATAAACACGATGACTGGTGTCTTTCTCATTCGGCACACGGTCATGAGTTTGCGTGTCTGTGCCTCCACTCCTTTTGCTCCGTCGATCACGATGATGGCGCAATCCACTGCGGTGAGTGTTCTGAATGTATCTTCGCAGAAGTCTTGGTGGCCTGGGGTGTCGAGTATGTTGACTTTATAGTCGCGGTAGTCGAACTCCATGACCGATGTGCTGACCGAGATACCGCGTTGTTTCTCGATGTCCATCCAGTCGGATGTGGCTGTTTTCTTTATCTTGTTTGATTTCACTGCACCTGCCACCTGTATCTGTCCGCCGAATAGGAGCAACTTCTCGGTGAGTGTTGTCTTTCCTGCGTCAGGGTGACTTATGATGGCGAAGGTGCGTCGCCGGCTTATCTCTTGTTCGTTCATGTATCTATTTTGTGTTCTTTCCTACGATAGTGTAGTTTTTCCTACGATAGTGTAGTATTTCCTACGATAGTGATGTTTCTCCTACGATAGTGGTAGCTTGAAATCCGACAGGTCGATGGAGTGTCCGGTGAGTGTATATACCATCATGAGTGCAGCCACGATGATGACGGCAATGCCTATGGCTCGGTTGAGCACCCAGATGATGCGTATGTTGTAGTTGTTGCGCACTTTGTTGACCAGCCATGTCAGTCCATACCACCACAGCAGTGCTCCTGCAACCAGTGCTATGTAGCCCAGTATCTGTGCTATCACGTTCTCGACGATGATGAAGGAGAACATGGCGAATGTGGCTACAAAGAGGAAGATGATGAGTGGGTTGGAGAATGTGACAGCAAAGCCGGTGAGGAAGTTTTGCAGCAGTGTGCCTTTGTTGCGCTTTATGGGTCGTGGTGCGTCTTTTGGTTTCGACAGGAATGTATATACGCCGAAAGCGAAGAGCAGTATGCTGCCCACAATCTTTATCCATAGTGCTATGCGTGGATTCTCGATGGTGTCGGTCACGAACTTTACTCCGAGTCCGGTGATTATTGCGTATATTATGTCGGACAGTGCTGCGCCCACGCCGGTTGCAAAGCCTTCCCAGCGGCCTTTGTTCATGGTGCGTTGTATGATGAGTATTCCGACAGGTCCCATCGGTGCCGATGCTATGATGCCGATGAGCAGTCCCTTGAATATCATCTCGTAGTAGCTGGTATCTTGCAGCCACTCCTGGAAGTCGGCATATTGCGGTAGTTGTGGATTTACTATTTCGAGTATGTTTTGTATCATTTAATCTTTGTTAGTGTTGTGGTTTCGCTTATGAGTCCGTAGTCCGATTGTGTTTCGGCGGTCCACATAAGTGTGTCGTTCTCGCAGGCAATGACCTGATAGCAGGTTTGCAGTGTGTCGCCTTCGTTCACAGCTGTTAGTGTCAGGATGCTGTCCCCCATGTCCCACTGTCCCGTTTCGGTCTGTTCTTCGTCGTCGATGGTGTAGGTCATGTCGTCGTTGAAGGTCCAAAGTACGGGTTCGTTGGTCAGATCGGGTTCACCGGTGTCGATACGGCTCTCGATGCTCACTTGTGTCCATCGGCCTATAAGGTCTCCCTTGCTAAGCGATGTGTCGCACGAGCTGAGTAACAGGCAGATGAATGTTGCTGCTGTTATGTAGAATGAGCGTTTCATTTGTTATAACTCTCCTTAAACTCTCCTTAAACTTTCATTCTTCTGTCATCTTGCTACCACATATTTGTGGAGTGTGGCTCTTACGGCACCGTTGCCTGCATAGAGTTCTTTCACCATTCCTTCTACTTGCTGGCCCAGACCTGCTTCGTAGAGGTCTACACCGAAGATGTCTTTGCGGCTGTAGAGTTGTTTCAGGCAGCTGTAGTCTTGGTCTTTCTTGCCAACTTCGAGTGGTGCCACGATGGCTTGCAGCTCGGCGAGCAGTGGGTCGGGCGATGGTTCGAATGGTGTCCCGTCGTCCTTGATGCCTTTCAGATAGCGTGCATAGCCTGCCAGTGTGAGTGGTATGAGCACCAGGTTCGACTTGTCGAGTCCTCGTGCTATGTATTTCTTCAGTGTCTCGCCGAAGCGTATAGGCAGTTTCTGACTGGTGTCCATGGCGATGCGTTGTGGTGCATCGGGCATGAATGGGTTTGGCAGTCGGCGGTTGATGACGGCTCCGATAAACTCGTAGGGGTTGAGTACTCCGGGGTCGGTCACTACAGGCATGGCTTCCATATAGCCTATCTTCTGTATGAAGGGACGGAGGTCTTCGTCTTTCATCTCGGCGCTGATGAGTGTGTAGCCCAACATGCAGCCATAGATTGCCATTGCGGTATGTAGCGGATTGAGGCATGTGGTCACCTTCATGGTTTCTACCTTATCCACGGTCTCGCGTGTGGTGTAGAGTGCTCCGCCGAGGTGGAGTGGGGGACGGCCGTTGGTGTAGTTGTCTTCGATGACGAGATACTGCACTTCC
>JAFUSD010000006.1 GCA_017480685.1 Bacteroidaceae bacterium | reverse complement strand
TTGCAGGTAGCACCTTTTGAGTCGTGGCTTACCATTGTTACTCTAACCCGCAACTCATGTTGCCATCATGCCCGTGTGTGGAACAAGCAAAACACCATACGTCCAATGCTTCCAAATCGAATGGCTGGCAGCTGGATAACCCTGCCCACTGATACACTCCGCATCTACTTTGACCTTTGCATTATCAAGTATTTCCTAAACATCATTTCGCCGAACAACGATATGAAGGCCAAGATTGATTCACTTCTTGCCGACTACCCGGCCATTGATACCGTAGCAATGGGCTTTCCCCGTGGGTGGGAGAACGAGCCCCTGTGGCGATAGGCACAATTATACAAGGTGGACGAGGATGGAAATTGTGTACATTCTCGCGTTAATAATAATGATGCGTATATATCTGAATTTAGCCGTACAGATATCGAAGTTTTGTTGTGCGTATATTGAAATACTTTAATTTTCGACGTAAATTTAATAATTCTCGACGTAAATTTACTGTTTTTCCACCGAAAATTTAATAATTCTCGACGTAAATTAAAGAATTACTACGCTTGTGCAGGTAAATTCTTGTGCTTGCGCAGGTACATTCTTGTGCTTGCGCAGGTAAAATCTTGTGTTTGCGCTGCTAAATTCTTGTGTTTGTGCAGCTAAATTCTTGTGTTTGTGTAGGTACATTCTTGTGCTTGTGCAACCTTGACCGTCGGTAACATTTTGATGCTGACTCAAATGGCACATTGCATTATATAATAGTATTGAAGGGACGACAGATTATTAGTAGTGTGTAATAATCTGCCGCCCCTTTAGGGGAGGGGGGAGTGGTTGGCTTACCAACTTATCTTTCCTGCCACCTTTTGCTGAATGAGCGATGCATCCTGGCCGGTCACTTCTCCGTCGTTGTCCACATCGCCTTTCATGTCGCCTATCTCCACGAAGCCGCCTTTGAAGATTTCAGTGGTCCATCCTTTGGCTGCCAGTGTTTCGCTGTATCCGCGGGGGATGTAGAGCGTGCAGTCTTCACCTATGTTCTTAAACATGTTGGCATTGACGTTTGCCACTGCGTCGGCACGGGTGAGGATGATGGTGGTGAGGCCTGTGCAGCCAGAGAATGCTCCGCTTTCGATGTAGGTTGCGTTGTTGAGGCCTACGATGGTGTTGAGGGCTGTGCAGCCTTTGAATGCATAGTTGTAGATGTTTTCCACGTTGGATAGGTGGATGCGGGTGAGCGATGTGCAATCTCCGAATGCCCATGCATTGATCAGTGTCACTGTCTTTGGCAGGTTTACTTGTGTCAGTTGGTCACATTCGCTGAATGCATAGTCGCCTATTTCGGTCACAGTGTATTCTTTACCCATGAATGTGACGGTCTCGGGCACTGTGATGACTCCTGTCGTGGTTTTGGGGACTGTGGGGTCTTCGCCGTTCTGACATACACGCATGGTGTGTTCTGTGTCGTCGATTATCTTGAAATGCATCTCATAGCCCTCGGTGGTGGTGGCTGTGGTTTCGTCGGATAGATGATACTTCACTCCGCCCTTAAACTGGTCGGTGGTCCATCCGGCTGCTTCGTACTTATCGGCCAGTTCCTCGGGTATGTAGAGGACAACGTCGATGGTCTTGGGCAAGAAGTCTAATCCGGTGATATCGGCAGGATTGGGGTTGGTAGATACCACCATCTTCAGGCCGGAAGCTATGAATGCATATTGGCCGAATGACGTGCATGCCGAGAGGTCGGCAAACTCGAGAGCGGTGCAGTCACTAAATGCACATGCACCAATTGTCTCCATTTTCGACAGGTCGATGTCTTTCAGCTGTGTACATTGATATAATCCGTGAGCGGCTACCTCTGTGCATAGTGGCAGTGATATGGGTGTGAGTGCGCCGCAGTTATAGAATACAAAGGTACCAACTTCTGTTAATTTAGGAAAGTCTATTTTTTCCAGCATACTGCACCATTCGAATGCACTGTTGCCTATTGTCGTTACATGTGGATATTCGGCTCTGACTAGTTTAATGCATTGTTCGAATGCACTTTCCCCGATTGAGGTACACGATGGTGCCACCACCTCGGTAAGGGCTGTACAACTTCGGAATGCACTTTCCCCGATTGAGGTACACGATGGTGCCACCACCTCGGTAAGGGCTGTACAACCTCGGAATGCAAATTCCCCGATATAGGTACACGATGGTGCCACCACCTCGGTAATGGCTGTGCAATTCCAGAATGCATTTTCCCCGATAGAAGTCACAGGGTATGTCTTTTCATTATATTCCACTGTGGCAGGCACCGTCACTTTGCCTTCTGTCGCTTTTGCGATGGCAGCACTCGTAGCACTCTCTCGTCCTACCCGTACTTCTTCGCCTATAATGTGGACTATCATGTTGATGCCTTCTTCGGTTTGTACCGTAAATTCCTGGGCGGCGGCGTTGGTGGCTATCATAGCCATCACGACGATGGTTGTGATGATTCTCTTACTCATAATGGTGTTTGTTTTTAGTTGTTAATATCTGTTTATTGTCTCTATTATTGTATGGTTTCGTTGGCAAAGATACGAAATATATACCAAACAGACATAATAATAAACGAAAAAAATGCAAAAAAATCAAAGAAGAGATGTTGGTTGCCTGCTAAATATCATTTCCTCCACGAAATCGTAGAGCCTCCCCTTTTTGTCCTTCGTCGGAATGACGGACAATATGGGGTGGCTCTACAATATAGGTAGGCACCACAATATATGGTAGGCACCACAATATATGGTAGGCTCTACAAAATAGGTAGGCTCTACAATATTCCTCAATCGTTCTTAATCGCTATCACAAATCCGCCGCCCGACGCCATGTGGATGTCGAGGGTGGTTGTTGATGTGACTTGCTGGGTCTTTGCCTTGTAGTCGGTTGCTACGTGGTCGGCATTCACTCCGTCTGTCATGATAATTGCGGTGTGTGTGCCTGCGGGCAGGAAGGATAGTGGCAGACTGATGTCGCGTGCCTGCCACGAGGTCTCGCCTGCCACGTAGTAGTTGCCACGCTCGTCGGTGCGAAGTGTTACTATATACTCACCCATCTTGCCTTGAAGTATCTGCATCGAGGTGTAGCGCGAGGGCAGGGAGGCAAGAAAGCTGGTACACTCGTGCTCCTGCATGTAGATGGTGGGGTTGTCGGCAAACATGGTGAGTGGCGATTCGTGTACCACATAGTGCGCCATCTGATGACAGCGTGTGCCCATGGTCATGGGGTTGTTGTTCACCGGCTGGAAGTCTTTTGCTGTGGCATTGCGGAAACCGCCTGGAGTGAAGTCTACATATCCGCTTTGCATACGTATGTAGGGGAATGTGACATCGTAGAGCGGCATGTCTTGCTCGCCGTTCTTGGTCCATTTGGCTTCTTCCATGCCAAACACTGCCTCGAAGTTGACGATGTTGGGGTAGGTGCGGTTGATGCCTGTGGGTGCATATATGCCGTGGTAGTCGAGCATCATGTGATAGCGGGCACACACGTCGGCAATGCGATATATCATCTCAACACCCGTCTGGTCGTTGCGGTCGAGGAAGTCGACCTTGAAGCCTGCTATGCCCATATCGGAATACTTCTTGCAGATGGCCTCGATGTTGCGGTCGAGGCAGTTGAACACACACCACAGGATGAGTCGTACATTCTTCTGACGGGCGTACTGTGTGAGCATCGGGAGGTCAATCTCGGGTATGGTGGTGAGCAAATCGCCCGATGATGGCTTATACCAGCCCTCGTCGAGGATGATGTACTCAAGTCCGTACTTCGATGCAAAGTCGATATAATACTTGTAGGTGTCGTTGTTGATGCCCGAAACGAAATCCACACCGCTGATGCTCCAGTCGTTCCACCAGTCCCATGCCACACGTCCGGGCTTCACCCATGAGTAGTCGCCAATGCGGTTGGGAGTTGCAAGTGCATACACCATGTTGTTGACCGGCATCTCGGTGTCGTCGTGAGCCACTGCAACGATGCGCCACGGGAAGGAGCGGTTGCCTGTGCATCGGGCTATGTAGTTCTCGGTCGATGTGACATACAGCTGGTCGCGCCATTGATAGTGGTCGGTGGTCTTCGGATATTTGGCAAACGAAGCCTTGAGGTTTAAGCCCTCGGCATGGAGGAACATGCCCGGATATGCCTCGAGGTCGCTCTCCATGATAGTCACCTTGCGCACCGATTCGTCGATAGTGACAGGCAGGAATGCCAGGAGCGACGACTGGCGTGTGATGGGTGCCTTGGCGTAGGTGGCCTGGAAAGCCATGGCTTCGGGCTTGCGCGGATTGGTAGTGAGTGGCAGGTAGCTGACGTAATCGTCGTCGAATGTGAAGTCGGCCTGCTCGTTCTCTATGATGTAATCGCCTTTGAAACCAGTAGTGACATATCGGTAGGCAATACCTTCGTCGAATGCGCGCAGCTCGACATTCACGCCGCAGCTAAGGCGCACCGTGGCCTGATTGTATGCCACATGGAACTGAGCCTGACGATAGAGTGGGGCAGTGATGTCCTCGCTCACACTCTTCACCGCCGGCTTGCCAGCTATTGATGCCTCGCCCACATGCACAGTCTTCTTGCCTTGACTGATGACGAGGTCCATCTTCACACTCTTCACCACTGTCTTGCCTTCATCGCTGATACTGAGGGTCAAACCGCCCTCATCGAGTAGAGTGGCACTGAGCTTCCCATTGGGCGATGTGACGGTCTGGGCTGAAAGGGAGAGTGTGAATAGTGGAAAGAGAAAAAGAAGCCCCCTCCTTACTCCCCCAAAGGGGGAGAGGCTTGACGGATAGAGGCTGAATAATTGAAAAATCTTCATGATTGTGTTATGTTTTGTTTAGTGATAATCTAGTATTTCTAGCTTATCTAGTATTTCTAGTTTATCTAGTATTTCTAGTTTATCTAGTATTTCTAGTTTATCTAGTCTATCTAGAATGCCACCCTGCGGCGTGTGCCTCTCCCCCTTTAGGGGAGTAAGGAGGGGGCTCCTTAGAATTTAATCATATATGGGTAGGTTGTTGGTCCCTGTGGGGCTGGTGTGTCGCCTTGTGCTCCTCGTCGGCGTCCAAAACCAAATGATTCGGGCTTGTATTCTTTGGTGGGACACGCTACGACCACGAGGTAGAGTTTCTTTATGTTGCCTGGGTTCTTGTAGGTGAGGGTCTTCTTCGGCTCGGAGTTAGCCCCGAGGTAGGTGGCGTGGTTGTCGTTGTCTACAGCTACCAGACCATAGCGATAGCCTATGTTGTCGGCTTTCGAGAGTGCTTGGAACTGCACTTTCACTGTCTGGCCTTCGGCAGGAAGTGTGATTTCATCTACGTTGAAACCATAAGTCTGAGGTGCATTCACGGGTTTCTTCCATCCGGCGGTGTCGGTCATCTGGCTCAGCATCTCGCACGAATAGCGCAGGCTCTCTTTCTGCTTGTCGGGGAAGTCGAAGGTGATGAGGCGGCTGTAGCAGTCGAGCAACTCGTCGCCCATCTGCTTCACATCCACATCATACATGCGCATATAGGTCTGGGTGAAGTCTTCGCCACGTTGGCTGCCACGGAACATATCGGCCATGTAGGTCAGTCCGTGCAGCATGCTCCAGTATTCGAGCACAAATGGAGCATGATACATGTTTTCGGAATTGAAGAGGCTGAGGTGTATGAGTTTCTTGAATGCCTCCCAGTGGTAGTTCTCGTCGGTGGTCCATCGTGGGTTGACGTTCCACAGCATCCACTGAGCCGAGGTCTCGAAGATGCCTCCACCGCCAGCGCCGCCATGTCCGTCGCATGAGATTTGTATCTGGAACGAGTGTCCAATCTCGTGTGCAATGCAGTTGAGTGTCTTGTCCTGCACGCGGTTGGGGGCTATCCATAAGGCTCCAATCTCGTTGTCGTAGCATCCGCCGTAGGCAGTGCCTTCGAGCGAGTAGTTGAGCATCACCATCATGCGATATTTCTCGGCCTTGCTGCCTGGTAGGAGGAATCCCATCATGTCGCGATATACATTGTAGAAATACTCTACGCGCGAGAGCAGGTTGTCGAGGTCGACGGTCATCTTGTGGCCATCGAGGTCGGGAGCTTTGCTCAGGTCGTCGCCAAATCCTTTCTCCCAGAAGCACACCACGTTGGGGGTATAGGCCATACGATAGTAGCTCCACTTCGAATCGGGAGATGTGAAGTCGTTGTCGCGCAACTCTTCGGGTATGTAGATTTCCTTACCCTTGGGCAGTGTGTAGCCCTTTTCTTCTTGTTGTGCATTCATGGCTGCAACGAAACTGATGCAGCACGCGATTGTCAAAAAAAGTCTCTTCATAGTTCTGTAGGTTTTAATATGTGAAACACTTAGTTGGTTTGTAATGTCTTTTGTTTGTGTGTCAGTCGGCTATTTCTCATCACCGGCAAAATACATGGGATGGAATTCGTAGATGTATTCTGCACCGGCATCTGTCGAATTCGGCCTGCCCACAATCACGGCAACACATGATTTGGTCTTCTTTACCACATCGCTACACTCCTTTGTGATGCTCTTCTCGTCGGTCTTGGCTGTGTGGTCGAGCGCATAGATTATGGCATAAGTGAAGCCGTTGGTGTCGGTAATGCTCCATCCACGCCATCCCTTCGACATCGATTTTATGGGTTTCAGTTCGCTGTTGAGATTCTGTGTAGCCTCGTTGCCCGTGTTGCTATAATATGCAAAGCAGCGGGCATCGCCCACATCGCCTTGTTTTACCTCACGACGCTCGTCGCTATACGATGCATATAGCCGCGAAGTGAGTATTGAGTTGTTGTTGCCTTTGTCGCCAAAAGCCATGAGGTTTGGGCGTGAATGATGGCGTGCCAACACACTCACCGTCTCGTCAATGCTCACCCAGTCGGCCTGGAAGCGGAACAGCATGTCGCCACCAGTATCGGTGTGTGTGTAGTTGTTGTATACAAGACTACGGGTTGTTCGGGTGAAGGGGTCGGTTGATATGGCAAGCAGTCCGCCACGCTCTTTGGTGATGGTTGCATCCTCGAGTGCACGGACGATATCGAAGTAGATTATCACGTTGTCCCATGTCACCAACATGCAGTAGTTGTTGGCCAGTGCACCGCCGTTGGTGTCGAGACGGCCTTGAATCATATACATGTTGCCTGTAAATGTCTCTGCTTTGTGCCATTTGTCGGCTGCATCGGTGCGTCGTCCTTCCACTTCGTACCATCCTATGAAGTTGCCGGTGTTGTTTGCACGGAACGGAACGACGATGTTGTTCTGAGTCTCGGAGGTAGGTGCGAAGTATCCCGTATAGCTTTTCAGGCCCTTGCTCCACGAGAAACATGCAAACCTGTCGGCACTCGATGCAGTCACCACGTCTTGCAGTTTGTAGTGTTTTGCCTTGGAATAGCGTGCAAGGAAGTCATCCCAGGTGGTTGGCTGCAGGTCGGTGGTAGGCAAGATATGGTGCATGAGCCATGTCATCATCACTCGGTGAGCCTCTACTCCCATGCGTCTTGCCCCCACATCGGGACGCAGCAGCCACGAACCGTCGGTGGTGGTCTTCTGTCGAGCCTTGATTTGTTGCAGTGCCTGCTGTTCGAGCATGAGTGCATCTGTGTCGCGCAGGAAGCATGAAGCCGTGGAGTAACTTGTGATTTGGTCGTAGAGGAACAGACTCCAGTCGTTGCCGTTGGGCATTGCAAGCTCGCCATCACGCAAGGCAAGGTTGTAGAGCACTTGCTCGTTCACCATCCGGATGTTGTACATCAGTGCATTGGTGTACCATTTCGTGGTGCCGTGCAGTTCTTGTTGGAACAGTTGCAGTGCCAATGCAGCCTCGCCCAGCTCTTGTGCCACCACATTCTGATAGCTGGTGTGGAAGTAGTTGTGGTTCTGAAGCGTGTAGTCGGCATATAGGTTAGCTCCTCGGTAGAGGTCGGCAACGGTCTTTGTGTCGTAGTCGTGGTCGATGATGTAATTGAAATCCTTGTCGCTTTCGTGTGAGTAGCTGTTGATAGCAAACTCGCGCAGACGGTCGAACCACCGTGGAGCAAGCTTGTCGTCGGGGAAGAGTCCCAGTGTAACGGCCAGCACGTCGCATTCCCATCCGTTTTCTTCGGCTTTGGTGTCGCCCTCCATGTTGGTGGGGATGGAGCGTTCGAGTTCGTAGTTACACTCTGCTTTCAGCATCTTGTATATACAGTCGCGCTGCTGTGTGTTGAGTTTATCCCATTGGAAGAAAGCGGAATAGGCAACCGACATGGCCCAAAGCGATGATTCCCACGCGTGGTCTCGCTCGCTCACCGACCCCCAATACTGTCCGCCCTTGCACGGAAAGAGCCGGTTTGCCTTGTGGGTGGAATATGAATAGGTGAGTGTGTGCATGGCCATGGTTGCAAGCGAATCCCACGAAATGCCTTCGGGCAGCACCACCTTTCCTTTTGCATACTTACACAGAAAGGCGCAAATCATCGAGAGGTCGGCATTGTGGCGCACTCCCTGCTCGTTGTTGCCCATGGTGTTCTCGCCTTGGAAGGTGGCCATAGGTTCGTTGTTCGAGTTGTGTTCGTCGATGGTTTGGTAGTTATTATATAAATAAGGTGTGAAGTCAGCAAGCATTTGCAGTGCCTCGTCGAATGTTGGTGACACTGCTGCATGTGTTGCCGATGATGCAATCAGCAGGCATGAGGCTATGATAAGAGGTCGAAACATTGTTGTGGATTGTCGATGATGTGTTCTATATTCAAATGTTCCAGTACATCGCGGTCGCGAAATCCCCACGACACAGCAATGAATCTGAGCCCGGAGTTGAGTGCAGTCTGCATATCTACCTCGCTATCACCCATATATACGCAGTGTCGTGCATCTGTTCCGAGCTTTTCGATTGCCTTCATCACCATGTCGGGAGCTGGTTTGCGCCGCACATCGGGTGTCTCGCCTATAGCAATGTCGATGCAATCGGAGAAGAAACGGCGGTGAAGGTCTTGCACTGCGGCATCCACTTTGTTGCTCACGATGGCGGTTTTCATCCCCATTTGCTTGCACTGGTGTACCATCTCCACCACTCCGTCGTAGGGGCGAGTAAGGTCGAGACTATGTTTCAGGTAGTATTGCTTGAATGTAGCCAGCACTTCTTCGGTGGTTGATGCAGGTGTATTAGCCGGCACCGACTGCTCAATCAGACGTCTAATTCCGTTGCCCAGATATCTGCGCACCTCTGATTTAAGGCGTAATGCAAGGCGATGAGAGGTCAATGCATACGACACACTGGCGTAGAGGTCGTCGAGTGTGTTGAGTAATGTGCCGTCGAGGTCGAAGATGATGGCCTGAATACCATCACCAGCTTCCGTCCTTGGGCTGTGCTGCATTTCGCTGTTCATGAATAATATATTCTCAATTATATAATATAATCTTCACTTCAAGGGTTCAGGTCCGTTGAGTGTAGGCACTACCGGCACGATGTGTCCTTTCTTGTCGAATGTGAGTTCGTCGATACATACTTCTCGGTGTGTGCCTGGGCTGTCGCTAAGATATGCTTTGTTGATTCGGTGATATACTATGTACCACTTGTCCTTGCCTTTAAGCTGTAGCACCGAGTTGTGTGCTGGTCCGTAGATGTGTTTGTCGGGGTCTTGCTTCAGCACGATTGGTTGTTCTGCCACGTTGATTGGTCCGAGCGGACTCTTGCTTGTTCCGTATGCCACATGGTAGTTTGGGCTGCCTGTATCGTCTACACTCCACAGGAAGTAGTATGTGCCTTTGCGATAGAACACGTATGTGCCTTCTCGATATGCATAGTCGCGCAGTGACCCTCCTTGTGGTGTGAGCACGGTTGTGGTTCCGGGCTTGAGGCTCACCATGTCGTCGTTGAGTTCGGCTCCAGCCATATAGCCGTTGCCCCAATAGATGTAGTGCTTGCCGCTCTTGGGGTCTGTAAACACGTCGACATCAATCTGTTGTCCGCCACGCACTCCTTGCGGTGTATCGCTGATGATGGGTGTGCCATGGTCGACGAATGGTCCGGCGGGGTCGTCGGCTACAGCCACTCCGATTTCCTTGCGGCGTCCTGCATCGGCGCTGTAGTAGAAGTAGTATTTGTATGTTCCGTCTTTCTGTTTCACTTCTTCGATGGCAGGTGCCCATGCGTTGCCTCGCGCCCAGGGCACTTGGTCGGACTTCACATCGAGTATTGTGCCTTCGAGTTTCCAGTCGATGAGGTTGTCTGACGAGAATGCCTGGAAGTAGTGTCCGCCCCATCCGGGGAATCCGTCGGTGGTGGAGTAGATGTAGTATTTGCCTGTCTTGTTTGAGTAGAGCACTTCGGGGTCGGCATGGAAGCCGGGCAGGATGGGTTGCTTTGTAGATGGGAATGCACGGAGCAGTCGGTCTTTCTCGGCTTGTGTGATAGGTATCATGGTGCCGTGTCGTGGTGTGAACATGCCTTCGGTCTTGGTGTCTTGCACACGTGTGAAGGTCTTGAGGTCGGCCGATTTGCAGAATTGGTAGTAGCCTTGTGAGTAGCAGTCGTACATCACAATCCAGCTCTGTTCGTCTATGGCTCGGCATACGCCCACGCCTTCTACGGCTGTGCGTGTCACCTCGACGCGCTCGGGCAGTTTTGTCCATTGTTCGCCTGGGCGTTGTCCGGCTTCGGGCAGTATTGCTTTGGTGGTTGCCTGGAATATGCCTCCGCCTGCTTCGCTCTTGTAGAAGAGGTGGTAGAGTTGGTCGTCGGGGTTGTAGACGATGTCGCCGTCTATGGCAGCACGTCCGTCGTCGAAGAGGAGTTGTGGCGTGGTGATGTCGGTGAAGTCGGCATTAGCATAGCTGTAGTAGATTTTGTCGTAGCGGTTGGTGGTTGAGAGCAGTGAATAGAACACTACGTACTTGCCGCTGTGTTCGTCGTAGACGGTCTCGGGTGCCCACACTCGCTGCACATTGCGCCATTCGTTTGGGAATCGGGTTGGGAAGTGTATGGTGGTGTGAGTCCAGTTGACGAGGTCGGTCGACTTCATGAGCACCATGCCTCGGTTTGACGACCACCCGAGGTTTGACTTCATGTCGGTTGCTACCATGTAGAATGTCTTGTCGTCTTTGCCTCGCAGTATGTGGGGGTCGCGCACGCAGCCTGTCACTGCTATGGTGTCTGACGCTATTACTGGCTGTCCATTGTTGAGCGGTGTCCAGTTGTAGCCGTCGTCGCTCAGGGCGTAGCATATTTGTTCTTTCTCGGGTTCGTTGCCTGTGAAGTAGGTAAAGAGGTATGCTACTTTGTCGGTTTGTGCGCTCATGGCCACGAACAGTGATGTGAGGCCTGCGGTTAGGATTAGTCGTTTCATGTGAATATGTGGTTATGTGGTTGTTATTTTTGTTTTGTCTTGATGATGTCGACGGGGTTATGTGGTTGTTATTTTTGTTTTGTCTTGATGATGTCGACGGGGTTATGTGGTTGTTATTTTTGTTTTGTCTTGATGATGTCGACGAGGTATGTGAGTTTTGCACTTATTGTTTGGTGTGCCGACCGGCTGAAGTGTCCGCTCTTGCTGTTGTCGAACACGTCGGCCAGTCCGAAGTAATATCGTCCGCCTAAGATGAAGTGTCCTATCGATGTGGATAGTTCGAGGCCTAATCCGGCTGTGATTCCGTAGTCGATGGTGTGGTCTACGTCGAGGCCATATTGTGCTGTGATGTTGTTTGGCCGTCGGCTTGTGTCCCATGTTGTGCCTCCCATGTGTTCGGTGCTTCCGAGGTTGAGGCCTATTTGCGGTCCTGCTTCGATTATGAATTTGCATCCTCGTTGTTCGTATCCCCATCCCATCTGCATGAGCATTGGCATTTGCAGGTATGTGAGGTCTCGGCTGTAGGTGTTGCCGCTTCCGTCTTCTATGCGTTCTTTCCATCCGAGGTTGGCGAAGTTGAGTTCGATTTGTACGCCGCAGATGGTGGTGAAGTATTTTTCGCAGATGTATCGTGCTGTAATTCCGAATGTGGGTGCTGTCTTGTATTGTTGTTTTATGGTTGGGGTTATGTCCATGCGGTTGAGGAGCATGCCTGCGCTTCCTCCAATGTGGAGGTCGTTTCGGTGGTCGCCTACCTGTGCTTCGGCATGTAGTGTGGCGGCTATGAGCAGGGACAGTATTAGTTTCTTCATGTTTTTGTTACAGTTGTTTCACACTGATTTTGCCGTCGGTTTCATATCTTACGAACATCATGGCGTTGTTTACGAATCCGCTCCACGTGTTTTTGTGGCTGAAGTGCATGGGGTTTTGCAGGGAGCGGCTTTCGAGGTTTTCGATGTTGGCTGCGAAGTCTTCACCTTCTACGTACATGTTCATCACGAAGAAGTTGGCTATGTCGTAGCCCAGCATTCCGTAGTGTGGGTAGGTTGGCAGTTGGTCGCGTCCGAATGTGGTGCGGAACTTTTGGTTGAATGCGTATGTGTCGGTTGCGTTGGGATTGTTGTAGAATGATGTGAAGAACATGCAGTTGTATTTTCTGAATGCATCGGGTTCTTTGTCGGCAAAGGTTTGCCAGTCGGGGTAGCCCAGCAGGTCTATGTCGTATGCGTTGAGTTCCAACTCGTTGAGTCGTTTCACCAGGCGGTCGAATGCTGTCTTGGTTGACGAGGTTGGCACAATGATGTTTTCTTTGCCTTCGGCCAGGAGCTCGATGATGCCTTCCATTTCTTTGAAGTTGATGTTGTGGTAGCTTATGTTTTCGTTGTTGAGGTAGTTTTTCATGCGTACCACGTAGTCTATCTTGTCGGTTTGTTCTTCGATGTTGACGAATATGTAGTTGGCGTATGGGTGCATTGATGTGAACGAGTCGAATGCTCGGTTGTAGGTGTCGTTTTCCATTTTTTGGTTCACCTGGTATACGTTGCGTGTGTTGTTGACGAGCGATGTGGCTGATGATAGTGGGACGACGAGGCTTATGTTGTTGTCTTCGGCAAATGTCTTCAGCTTTTCTATGTTGTGTTGGTCTTTGCCGCCTATGATTAGTTTCACGTCTTTCAGGCGTGGCAGTGCCAGGATGCTGTCTATCTGTTCTTCGTCGTAGGCCATGACGTTGCACACGAGTCCGTCTTGTTTCAGTTCTGATATGGCGAGCATGATGCCTTCGTAGAAGTCGATCATGGTGATTGCTTCGCGTGTCTTTTTCTCTTGTTTCAGTCCGAAGGGCATGATTACTGCCATGTTGACCGGCACGGGTTCTTTCACCACTACTTCCTCTTCTTCCTCTTCCACGGGTTGCATGGCTGCAAGTTCGGCTTGGGTGTAGGGTATGCAGATGGTTTGTCCTTTCTTCAGTTTCTTGTCTTTGAGTGGTGGGTTGGCTGCTATGAGTTCGTCGATGGTGATGCCGTAGAGTTGTGATATGCTGTAGAGTGTCTCTTTCTTTTTTACTTCGTGCATCTGCTTGCACAGCGGTTCGCCTTCGGCCAGGAGGGTGGGGTGGGGTGTTGATTCCACGAGGGTTCTGGCTTCGTCGGTATGTGCCACGTTGACGGTCGTGTTGTCTGTCTTGACTCTGGCGGTTGTGGCGGTGGTTGTGGTGGTTTCGCTTGCTTGTGTGGCCGTTGTGGTTGTTGCCGACGTTGGTGGTATCTTGAGTGTCTGTCCGGCAAGTATGTTTTCTTTGAGTCCGGGGTTTGCTTTCTGTATGTCGGCGATGGTCACTCCATATTTGCGGCTGAGGCTGTAGAGTGTCTCGCCTGCTTTCACTTCGTGGAGTGTGGTGGGTGTGTTTTGTGCTGTCATTGTCATTGGCATACACATCATGAGCACTGCTGCGGCTGCATGGCGCAGGGTGGTTGCATAGTCGTTGATTGTTGGTTTCACTGGCTTTGTTTGTTTTTTTACGATGCAAAGATACGACAATTCGTCGGGATGAAGAAATTTTTTTACGAAAAGTTGCAGGGTGGGGGCGTATATGTGGTTTATATTATATATAATGTGTGGTGCGGATTGTAGTTTGGGCTTGTTTGTTCCATGATGCGAGGATATCGTTTGGCAGCCTGCGAGGATATCGTCAACGTGCTGCGAGGATATCGTCAACGTGCTGCGAGGATATCGTCAACGCCCTGCGAGGATATCGTCAACGCCCTGCGAGGATATCGGTGTGTTTCTTCACCCCCCTGTTTTGTGTTATTGTATACTTTTTTATGGTGTTGGTTATTATATTTTTCTTAATGTGTAGTTGAGAATAAAAAAAGTTTTCGTAACTTTGCACGCCGAAAAGAAATCATACACAAACTCAAAAGAAAACCTTTCGAGGACTTAAAACTCAAACAACTCACAAACTCTAAAAACACAATGGACAAGCAGCTAAAGAAAGTATTGGTGCTCGGCAGTGGGGCACTGAAGATTGGCCAGGCAGGCGAGTTCGACTATTCGGGGTCTCAGGCATTGAAGGCTTTGAGGGAAGAAGGTATCAGCTCTGTGCTCGTTAATCCTAACATCGCGACGATTCAAACCAGTGAAGGTATTGCTGACAAGGTTTATTTCCTACCAGTGACACCTTTTTTTGTAACTGAAATAATCAAGAAGGAGCGCCCCGACGGCATCTTGCTGGCGTTTGGAGGTCAGACGGCGTTGAACTGCGGCACAGAGCTTTTCCAGAGCGGCGTGTTGAGCGAGTATGGTGTCGAGGTGCTTGGCACTTCGGTCGAAGCCATCATGGACACTGAAGACCGCGACCGCTTTGTGCGCCGGCTTGATGAGATTGACATGAAGACTCCGGTGAGCCATGCTGTGGAGAATATGGACGATGCCTTGCGTGCTGCCCACGAGATTGGGTTCCCTGTCATGATACGTTCGGCTTATGCCTTGGGCGGTCTGGGCAGTGGTATATGTCCTGACGAGGCGACATTCCGCTCGCTGGCCGAGAGTGCGTTCACGTTTGCTCCGCAGATATTGGTGGAGGAGTCGCTGAAGGGATGGAAGGAGATTGAGATTGAGTGCATTCGCGACAAGAACGACCATTGTTTCACCGTGGCTTCGATGGAGAATTTCGACCCGCTGGGCATTCACACGGGCGAGTCGATTGTGGTGGCTCCTACCTGTTCGCTCTCTGAGGAGCAGGTGTCGATGTTGCAGGAGCTGACTATCAAGACGGTGCGACACCTTAATATAATAGGTGAATGCAACATTCAGTTTGCATTCAATGCTGTGACCAACGACTATCGTGTCATCGAAATCAATGCGCGTCTGAGCCGTTCGTCGGCACTGGCATCGAAGGCTACAGGCTATCCGCTGGCTTTCGTGGCTGCCAAGATTGCGTTGGGATATACGCTCGACCAGATTGGCGAGATGGGGACACCCCACTCGGCCTACGTGGCTCCGAGCCTCGACTACATGATATGCAAGATTCCGCGTTGGGACCTGACGAAGTTCTCGGGTGTGAGCCGACGGATTGGGTCTTCGATGAAGTCGGTGGGCGAGATTATGTCTATCGGCCGTTCGTTTGAAGAGATGATACAGAAGGGCCTTCGCATGATAGGCCAGGGTATGCACGGATTTGTGGGCAACGACCACACACGCTTCGACAACCTCGACGAGGAGCTTGCCAACCCTACCGACCTGCGCATCTTTGCCATTGCACAGGCCTTGGAAGAGGGCTACACGGTGGAGCGTATCGAGGAGCTGACAAAGATTGACGTGTGGTTCATAAGCCGCCTGAAACATATCGTAGACCTGAAACATGAGCTGCAAGCACTCAATACACTGGAGGAAATCACTCCTGAACTGATGCGCGAGGTGAAGCGCTGCGGATTCAGCGACTTCCAGATAGCACGCTTCGTGATGAAGCCATCGGGCAACATGGAGCAGGCCAACCTGCAAGTGCGCAAATACCGCAAGGGCCTGGGCATCCTGCCTGCCGTGAAACGCATAGAGACCGTGGGCGGCGAGCATCCCGAACTGACCAACTATCTCTACATGACCTACGGCACTGAGGGCTACGACGTCAACTACTACAGCGGCGAGAAATCGGTCGTGGTGCTTGGCAGCGGTGCCTATCGCATAGGGTCGTCGGTAGAGTTCGACTGGTGTTCGGTCAATGCCATCAACACCGCACGCCGTCTCGGCTATAAGAGCATCATGATAAACTACAACCCCGAGACGGTATCGACCGACTACGACATGTGCGACCGCCTCTACTTCGACGAACTCTCGTTCGAACGTGTGCTCGATGTCATCGACCTCGAACGTCCGCGCGGAGTCATCGTCAGTGTGGGCGGACAGATACCTAACAACCTGGCCATGAAGCTCTACCGCCAGGATGTGCCTATACTCGGAACATCGCCTGTGAGCATCGACCGCGCTGAAAACCGCAACAAGTTCTCGGCCATGCTCGACAAGCTGGGCATCGACCAGCCTGCATGGCGTGCGCTGACATCGCTCGACGACATCAAGGAGTTCATACAGGAAGTGGGCTACCCCGTGCTCGTGCGTCCGTCGTATGTGCTCTCGGGCGCAGCGATGAACGTATGCTACAGCGACGAAGAACTCGAGCGGTTCCTCCAGGCAGCCACCGAGGTGAGCAAGGATTACCCAGTGGTGGTGAGTCAGTTCATGCAAGACACGAAGGAGATAGAATTTGATGCCGTGGCACAGAACGGCGAGATAGTGGAATATGCCATAAGCGAGCACATCGAATTTGCCGGAGTACACTCGGGCGATGCCACACTCGTGTTCCCTGCACAGCAGATATACTACTCCACCATACGCCAGCTCAAGAAGATAAGCCGACAGATAGCCAAGGAGTTGAACATAAGCGGACCGTTCAACATACAATACCTCGCCAAGGGACAGACGGTGAAAGTCATCGAATGCAACCTGCGAGCCAGCCGTTCGTTCCCCTTCGTGTCGAAGATACTCAAGCACAACCTCATCGAGACCGCCACACGCATCATGCTCGATGCACCCTACACACGGCCCGACAAGTCGGAATTCGACATCGACCGCATCGGCGTGAAAGCCAGTCAGTTCTCGTTTGCCCGATTGCAAAACGCCGACCCAGTGCTCGGAGTCGACATGAGCTCGACGGGCGAAGTGGGCTGCCTGGGCGACGACATGAACGAGGCCCTGCTCAATGCCCTCATCGCCACCGGCTACAGCCTGCCAAAGAAATCCATACTGATAAGTTCGGGCGGCGCACGCGGCAAGATGGACCTGCTCGACGCCTGCAAGATGCTCAAACAGAAAGGCTATGACATCTACGGCACACACGGCACAGCAAAATATCTGAACGACAACGGAGTGGAAGCCACCGCCGTGGCATGGCCCGACGAGGAGGGCGAGAACGTGATGGACATGATAGCGCAGCACCGTTTCGACCTCATCATCAACGTGCCAAAGAATCAGACGAAGCGCGAACTGACCAACGGCTACAAGATACGCCGTGCCGCCATCGACCACAACATACCGCTCATGACCAACGCCCGACTGGCCAAAGCATTCATCGAAGCCTTCACCTCCAAACGCCTTGAAGACTTGCAGATAAAGTCGTGGCAGGAGTACGTGTAGTTAATGAATAATGAATAATGAATAATTAATAGCGGATGCTGTTTGTTAATGAATAATGAATAATGAATAATTAATAGCGGATGCTCTCTTTAATGAATAATTAATAGCGGATGCTCTCTTTAATGAATAATGAATAGCGTGTGCACAACTTCCCGCATGGACTCTCCCACCTGAAAGGGGGAGTACCCGCAGGGGGAGGGGGTCTCCTTCCCGCATGGCCTATTATATTCCTCATGGCCTATTATACATTATTAATTATATAGTATATATTAACAAAGAGCCCCGAAGGGCTCTTCTCCTACTCTCCGCCAGCACCCTGGTTTCCGCTTCCGCCGTCGCCGCTCTGGCTTCCGCCCGTCTTCTCGGCCAGCGACATGGTGCCCTGTCCGCTCTTCTCGGCCTGGAGCAGGAGGGCCTGGTTCTTGCGCTTAGCCACCTGCTGGAACTGCACCTCGTCGATGAAGTTCTTGGTGCGAGCGCCCGGCTCCCATCGCAGGCTCACTGCAGTGATGTCTCCGGCACTCACATCCTCGGCCGAGAGCTTTGAGGATACCTTGAGTTGTGGAGCAAATGCTCCGAGCGCTCCCAGGCGCACCTTGTAGCCGTCGGCTGCAAACTCCTTGATACATTTCACGGCTTGCACCAGTACGGCGTAGATGTCGCCCTCGTTATACTTCGAGTCGTGCTCGCTCATGTGCTGCGCCAGTCCTGGCAGGTCGATGACCCCCGACTGCTGCTTGCGTGGGTGATACAACACCTTGCCTGCGTTCTTGCCTACGGTGGCCTTGATTCCTGCCACCGAATACTTGATGGTTCCTTTCTTTTCGTCCATTGTCGTAATACAGTTTTTCTATAAGTTAAACAATCCTGCCACGTGCCTGATGCGTGTGGCGTGGTTTTTATGGTCTCGGTGTGAAACTTCGTAGAGGTCTCCCACACATGTCGCAGACGTCTGTATGCGCATCTTCAGCCCTCTGTTCCTGCATCGTCAGCCCTCTGATTTTCACACTACAAAGGTACGAAATTTTTCTGACATGTGCAAGTGTTTTAGTGTATTTTGTGAGGGGAAAGTGAAAAAAAAATTGAGGGGCGCGGGGGGAGTGCTGCGAGTGGGGACAAGGGGACAGGGGGACAGGAAAATGTTAAGGTTTGTTAGAATTTATACTAATATAAATATATTGTTGTAAATAGTTTGTTTAACACTTTTATCCGTCACTTGCTTGCTTGCTTGCGTTCTTGATAATTTCATACAATAATTTATATTGTTGTTGTATACTATATATTAATAATATTATTATATATATAATATATGTTATATTTGGTGTGTGCAAAGTTTTGTTTTGTGGTTTATCATCAAAGTTATCAACGTTTTCAACATTGTTGACATGTTGTCGATTTTTTTGTTTGTGCATGTTTGTTCAGTAACTAAAAGTTGCATTTTTTGGTGTCCCCTTGTCCCCTTGTCCCTTTTTTTTAAATTTTCTTAAAAAATGTTTGGTGGTTTCATTTTATTTTTGTAACTTTGCAGCGTCTCTGATAAAAGAGACAAATACTTATTGATTTTTTTACACAAACCAAAAAGAAACAGTATGTATGAAATTGTTTTTAAGACAAACAATTTGAATGGGAAGGTAGAAAAAGTCCTTTCCAGAGTGCTGAATGAAGCTGAGTTTATATCAGCAAGAAACAGCAGCAAGAATCTCGCAGTGCTTTCCGAGGTGCGCGAGATGTATCAAGACTACCGCTCTCAGATTCGCAACGGAGCTGATGAGCAGACCCTCAAGGAGTTGAAGGACAGGATTAACATGAAAAAGAATGACCTTGTTCAGTTCAACTATTCGTGTGTGCCAACGGCAGAAGGGCTGCTGCGTGGCAGTAAACAATGCACAGCTGCGGTGGGCAGTGATTTTGACCTCGATCCCAAACTACCGAACTACGAGCAGCTGATGGCTGAGGCTCCCGAAAGGATTATTGGCAAGGCCGAGGAGTTAGGCTTGTTGTTGCTTGAGCGTAGTGCTGGCAAGGGGTATCACATGGTGTTTAAGCGTAGGGCCGACATGACTCAGGAGGAGAACCTGCGCTGGGCATCCGACCTCGTAGGGTGTGAATACGACAAGAATGCCAAAGACATCACCCGCGTCTTCTTCTCGACCAGCGGTAGCCAGGATGACTTGCTTTACCTCAACCCCGAAATCTTCGACGACAAATACAGCTTGCCGTTTGATGAAAGCGCCACGGCCATCACCCCTCCACAATCCATAGAGGTGAACACCTCGAATGCCCAGGCTTCGCAGGCCGAAGCTTCGACGACGGAAGTGCCTGCGGCTTCTGCTTCAACTGCCACACAGACAGGGGAAACACTCAGTTACGACGGCATACCCTACAGCGAAATCATCAGCGAGTATTGGAAACAATTCAACGAAGGGAAGGAACCGAGAGAGGGTGGACGAAACACTCTGACATTCGAGCTTGCAGTGAACATGCGCTGCATCTGCGACTTCTCTACCTCACTGCTCGAGAAGGTGATACCCAGGTATGACGGCATCGACGAGGGGGAATGGCGCCAAACGATAGCCAACGCAGTGAAAGAACCGCGGAAGGGCATGCCCTACAGGATGAGGAAGGTGCTGACCACCCTGCAAGCCAAGCATAAGGCAGCAGCCAAAGGGGCAGTGCCCACCGATACTCCACCGCCATTCACCGGCCGTATGCCTGAACCACTGCGCCGCATGGCCGACCTTGCCCCCAACTTCCTCAAGACCACGGTGAGCGAGGGAGTGTTCGGAGCACTTGCTACACACCTGCATGGCGTGACATTCGAAAATGTGGACGGCAAGGTGGTCGAACCCTGCATCATGCAGATACTCATCAACACTCAGTCGAGCGGAAAGGGGTGTATCGACATCCCCATAGAGACCATCAATGCCGACTTGTTACTGCACGACGATGCAGACCGCCAGCGCGAGGATGAGTATAAAATGGCCAACCCCACGGCATCGGCCAAGAAAAAGAAAAAGCCTGAAGACATATATGTGCAAACATGCGAGAGCGACATGACCAACGCAGGCTTTGTGATGCGACTCATTCAGTGCGAGCGCAACGGCCACCGCCCCATCTTCATCTTCACCACCGAGCTGGACGAACTCACAGCACTCTCCACCAACGGCAAGAACGACATCACCCGCATCATACGCAAGGCTTTCGACCGAGCCAAGTATGGCCAGGAGCGTGCAGGGAGCGACAGCATATCGGGCAAAGCACCATGCCGGCTCAACTTCACCGCAGCCACAACCCCGGTAAAAGCACTCAACATGTGCCGCTCATGGGTGGCCGACGGCTCACTCGGACGTACCAACCTGCTGACCATCGACCCATCGGGCGGGGAGAAACTCAAGTACAAGCGACTGACCGACAAGTACAAACTTCAAATCCAACCCTATATTGAACGCCTGAACAATGCCACAGGCCTCATCCGCTGCACGCAGGCTCTAAAGCTGGCCGAGCAGTTGCAGGATGACTTGATGGATGATGCCGACGAAGTATTAGCCCCATTTGTGCCACGCGCCGTAACCATAGCCTACTGGAAAGCCATGATACTCTACATCATGCAAGGAAAATGGAGCCAGGACATAGCAAACTATATGGAGTGGAGCCTACGTCGCGACCTGTGGGTAAAGATGCACTTTTTTGGCAAACCACTTGAAAAAGAGATAAAAAAGGAGCACGACATCGAAACCTATCAACCCAAGGGCATTCTCGACTGCCCGCTGCTGGGCAACTCCTTCACCGAGCAGCAGTTCGCAGAGGTCCACACCAAACTGGGACTGAGAGGCAACTGGAAAGCGCACCTGAAAAAATTGCGCCAAAGGGGCAAGATAGAATACGACGACACTGCCTGCATGTACCTAAAAGTTAAATAGCAACCTGTTGTGTGGAATACCCCAGGGGGGACAGGGGGGACAAAGGGACAAGGGGACAGCATATTCCCCTACTCTTCCCTCTACACACGAAACGACACACGGAGACACCACCTCCCCGTGTGTTTTTGTTTATTCAGCCCTTTAACCTCTCCCCGCTCCCACCGTCGCTCTGCTCCCCAATTGCTCCGATTCCGCAATTGCCCCAAAGGGGAGGAGCCTTTTCCATCCGGATGGCATCATCCCCCCTTGGGGGGATAAGAG
>JAFUSD010000091.1 GCA_017480685.1 Bacteroidaceae bacterium | reverse complement strand
TCTTGCCCAGTTCGGTGTGCAGGTAGCTGTCGGTGAAGACGGTGTTGCTGCGGTTGGGCTTGTTGATGGGTTCGAGCAGTAGCCAGCGGCGTATGAATCCTTCTGCGTCGGGGCTTGCGGCTGTTGATGTCACTGGAGTGAAATAGTCGGCGAGTTGTGGTTTCACGCCTTCGTTGGATGGCATGCCGTCGGGGTAGGCGGTTTGTGCCTGCGCTGCAACAGCGATGAATGTGGCTGCGACAGCTGCGATAATGTGTCTTACGTGTTTCATAAATACTACTTGTTTTATAATTGTTATGTTATCCTCTTGCTGCATATACCTCTTCGATGGTCATAGGTTTCTGCTTGTGGCCGAGCACGCGTGCTCCGTCGGCGGTGATGAGGTAGTCGAGTTCGTTGCGCAGGCCCGAGAAGCCTTTCCATGCCTCGAGGCGGTCGTAGCAGATGAAGTCGGTGAACTGGTGTTCTGCCCGCCATTTGTCGATGAGTTCGGGTATGAAGTATATGCCTGGCTCGACGGTGAACACGAATCCGGGTTCGAGCGGACGTGCCAATCTGAGTGACTTGAAGCCGAACTGCTTGCTCTTCTCCACGCCTTCGGGGTAGCCTACGTATTGCTCGCCGAGGTTTTCCATGTCGTGGACGTCGAGGCCCATCATGTGGCCGAGTCCGCAGGGGAAGAACATTGCGTAGGCTCCTGTGTGTGCGGCTTCCACGGGGTCGCCTTTCATGAGGCCTATCTCTTTCATGCCTTCACACAGGGTGATGGCTGCGTTGATGTGTGCCTGTCGGAATGGCACTCCGGGTGCGAGGGTGTCGACGGCTGCCTTGAAGGTCTTGAGGTGCAGGTTGTAGATCATGGCTTGTTGGTCGGTGAAGCGGTCGCCCACGGGCATCGACGAACTGAGGTCGCCTGCATAGTGCATGGGGTCTTCGGCTCCGGCGTCGAGCAGGAATATCTGTCCGTCCTCCAGGGTGTTCATAAATCGGTGCTGATGCAGGGTCTGTCCCTTCACCGTGGCTATTGTGGGGAATGCCTTGTAGCAGTCTTGGCTCAAGCATGCACGCTCCACTTCGGCTGCAATCTGTGCTTCGGTCATGCCTGGGCGCACGGTGCGATATGCAGCGAGGTGCATGTCGACACTCACGTCGACCGCTGCCTCGATGTGTTCTATCTCTTCGGGTGTCTTGTGGTTGCGCATGTCGACGATGGCCTTGATCATGCCGACCGATGCCTTCGAGGCTTGTTCGGCAGGCAGGATGCCCAGCAACTCCCATAGCCACACCTGATGTTCGCCGCGGTAGGGTGGCAGGAAGTGTACCGTCTGATGCTTGGCGAGTGCGGCTTTCACCACTGTGTCGAGTTCGGCCAGTGGGCGGGTCTCGCGTATGCCCACCAGTTCGCACTTCTCGTGCAGGGTGGGCTGATATCCCATCCACACTATGTCGTCGATGGTGAGTTCGTTTCCGAATATGATTTCGCGGTTTTCGTCGATGTCGATTACAGCAGCCAGTCCGGCCCAGTCGCTGCCGAAGAAGTAGTGGAAGGAGCTGTCCTGACGGAAGTGATAAGTATTGTCGGCATAGTTCATGGCTGCCTCGCCGTTGCCCAGGAAGAGCAAAAGCCCGCTGCCCACGCGTCGCTTCAGTTCGTTGCGGCGCTCAATGTAAGTTTCTTTACTAAAAGGTTTCATGATTTGACGGTATTTTTTTGGTTTATGTTCTTTAGCCCACAAAGTTAAGCAAAAAGTGTGAAATATCCTTGGCTTTCGCTGTTTTTTTTGAGTGGAAGGTGTATATTTGGGGTGGAAATGATGGAAAATTTTGAGTGGAAGGCAGATATTTGGGGTGGACGGGGCTGGAAAGTGGGCTGATTGCAGGTTGTGGATGATGGTTTTCGGGCGTCAGAAACTGAGGATTTCAGTGTGTGTGATGAGCGAAGACGACGTTTCGGACGTGATGCACATATATGTGTGAAGGCCGTCTCCCGTACAAGGGACGACCGTACTCTGTACGGAAAACGGTCGTCCCCTGTACGGGGGACGACTTTCTCAGACACAAGTGAAAACTTGAGAATATAACGGCTTGATTACCAGTGTGTGTTAAAACAGCACTTCGTCGCAGTAGGCATCGAACGTGACCGACACGTAGGGCGCATGGCGTGCAAAGAGGTCGGCCACTTGTTGCTGCATGTCGGGCGTTATTGCATGCTCGCCATTGCGCATGCGGTAGTATTTGTTGCGACCGAAGCATGCTATGAATTGGGCGCGAAGGAGGGCTGCATCGCCGGCTTTCACCTGCCGCAGCATGTGGCGCATGCCGAGTGCTATGTGCTGTGGTTCAGACGTTTGATAGCAGAGCCGGCGACCATCGGCACCGAGGTAGGCTTCGGGATTGACTACGGTGAACTGTTTTGTGGTGGCAGGCACGGCTTGAGTGGCCAGATGTCGGAGGCATGTGCCGGCTTCGGGGCAGTGGGCCGACATGCAGTAGACATAGTTCTGAGGGATTTTGCTATAATCTATTTCCATGATTATGAGGTTAGATGTTATGTGGTTTCAAGTAAGTGTGGCGTGTCGCTACACCTTATTATATATACGTGCGCGCGAGGGGATGTTGCTCAGTCGTAGGGGATGAAGCGGTTGAACAGGTAGTAGAGTATTGCTGCAAATATGAGTCCTGCAATCGAGTCGATGAGGTAGTGTGCACGTATGTATACAGTTGCAGCCACGAGCAGCAGATAGAATGGCATCAGGATGTAGAAGAGGCGGCGGTTGTCGGCCCTCCATGCCAGCAGCATGGTCACGGTGCTCATGCCCACATGGCTCGAAGGGAATGCGGCTGTGGGGTGTTCGCCATACTCTTGTGCCCCTATGACCAGCTGGCTGAAAATGCCTTTCACCTCGGGCAGCATGGCTGCCTCGTGGCTTGCAAAATAGTGACCTACGTCGGGGAACATGCCGGCAGGCGTTCCCGTGCCGTTTATCTTTATCAGTTCTTGTGCTGCAGCAGCTGTGTGGCCGGTTAGTTTGTAGACATCGACTCCATAGATGTCGGTCAGCGCCTGGAAGTAGTATTGTGGTCCGCCCACGGGCAGGAACTCGAATATGAGGTAGAATACGAAGAAAGAGCCGAGGAATATGGTGGTTGCGCGGTTATAGTCGTCGGGCTGACGCACTATGTAGTAGATGATTACAGCCGCCATCATGTAGTAGTAGGCATAGTAGCCCATGTTGAAAGCTTCGCTCCACAGAGTCTGTGGCAACACTTGAGCAAAGAGCAACGATGGCTGGCAGCCGAAGAGTTGCTGGTCGGCTGCTGCAAACCAGTGGTCTTTGTAGGGCAGTTGCGAGCAGAAGTCGTAGGTTTCGGGATACCACCACACGAGCAGTGCCAGCAGCGGCATGGTGCGCACCGCCAAGGCCCATCGTGGGCTGAGATGCAGGGCTGCCATGTTGGCCAATACTATGAGACCTGCTGCAATGGCACGCAAGCCAAGCATCTGGATGGGATGTTGGAGGGTGTCGAAGTAGAAGAGGGTCATGATGGTGGTGATGACCACATAAACTATGGTGAGCCATTCTACGCCAAGCAGGCGGCGGGTGGGTTGGGTGGCAGGTGTCATGATGTGTGTTCCGATTGTTTATAACCAATTGTTGTCCTTATACCATTGTATTGTTTCCTTCACCCCTTGCTCCAGTTGCCACTGCGGGGTGTAGCCAATGGTCTGTATGAGCGGCGTGATGTCGCATGTCCAGTCGCGCTGAGCCATTATGCGATACTTGTCGCGATTGAGGGTCGACGGCCGGTGCACCATCTTGCCCCAAACCTCTGCAACTACCGAAATGACATACAGAAACCACAGCGGGGCGGTGATGTGAAGCACGTGGCGCACACCCATCTCTTGCTGGATGAGGCGGCTGAAGTGGCTCGACGAGTAGACACAACCATCGCTCACATTGAATGTGCCACCACCCGACGTGCCCTCGATGGCAGCGAAGATGGCTCGAACGAGGTCGAGCACATACACAAAGGTGAGCTGCTGAGGCTCGAATCCCACCGAGAAGTCTATGTGGCGGCCTATAGATTGTGCCATCATGTAGTAGTCTTTCTCGCGAGGCCCATACACACCCGTGGGCCTGAAAATGAACAGGCGGCTCGCCGACTCATGGCCTTCAGCTCTAAACAGAGGATGGGTCTTGAGCCAATCCTCGGTCCTGAGCTTACTCTCTCCGTATGCCGAACCATATATGGCACTGAGGCTGCTGAGATAGACAAATGTGGATGGCTTGTTTCCGGCAGCCACGAGTGCCTCGACAAGGTTCACCGTCGACTGATAGTTGTGTTGCATGAACTCGTCACGATTGAGACATTTTGTTGCACCGCCTGCATGAATCACCACGTCAAACTGCACCCCGGCTTCCCGAAACTGGCGGGTCATCGTTGTGAGGTCGGTGAAATCGAGGGTGATGAACCGCAAGTCATGCTGCTGGAGCCATCTGCGACTCGACCCGCTGCGTAGGGCTGCGTATGTGTTGAATCCATGGCGCAAGGCTTCTTCACACAGGAAACTGCCGATGAAACCGCTGGCGCCGGTGATGAGGATGTTAGGCTTCATGATGTGTAAATGTTCATGCATGTGAATTTGTTCAGTCATCGTTGCGGCGCGAACGGAATCCTGACGGGCGGTCTCCATTGCGGCGCGGCTTCATTCCCTCGCTGCGTGGCTTCATTCCTTCGCTGCGCGGCTTGAATCCTTCGCTGCGCGGCTTGAATCCTTCGGTGCGTGGCTTGAATCCCTCGCTGCGTGGCTTGAATCCTTCGGTGCGTGGCTTTGCTCCTTCCTTTCTGCGTCTGTATCCTTCTTTGTTATCTTCCGCTTTCGACTTGTTGCCGTATTGCGGTTTGGAATCGAACGGCCTTGACTTGAAGTAGTGGCTATCGTCATTGTCGCGGAAGCGGTTGTCGCGGTCGCCCCACTTGTAGTTGTGCCGGTTGATGTGCGGTATAGGTTCCAGCAAATGGTCTATCGAGTCATCATCGCCGTCAGTGCCTGCTCCTGCGTCAGAAGCCTCACGCTCCATGCGCTCGCTCTTGCGACCCTTGAACTTACGGTTGCGCTCGCGCTCCTCGGTGGTCTTTATGTCAAGTCCCTCTTCGCGGCGCTCGCGCAGTTTGCCCTCAAACACTTGGTACTTCCTGAGTTCACACTCGAGTGCTCCGTTGTAGAGTATGATGCGTGTGGACGGACGGAAGCCTATGCGAGCGAAACACTCTTCGTGCAGAGACAGTATCCATGCATCGCCTCCCACGAACGAGTGCTTCAGCGTGCGGCCTATATCTTCATACAATCCCAGTATGTCATCGGTGGTGATGCGCTCGCCGTATGGTGGGTTGGTGACGATGATGGCAGGTTCGGCCGGCTGTTCGAAGTCGCGGAAGTCTTGCTGTGATATGCTTACGATGTCGCTCACTCCTGCCGACTTTGCATTCTCTTGTGCAATCGAAACGGCATGGCGGTTGATGTCGTAGCCATAGATGTGATGATGGAACTCCCGTTCCTGCGAGTCGTCGTTGTATATCTTTTCGAAGAGTTCGGGGTCGAAGTCTTTCCAACGCTCGAATGCAAACTCCTTGCGGAACACGCCAGGGTAGATGTTACGTGCTATGAGCGCTGCTTCGATGAGTATGGTGCCCGATCCGCACATGGGGTCGATGAGGTCTGATTGTCCGTCCCATCCTGTGAGCATGATGATGGCGGCGGCCAGCACTTCGTTGAGCGGTGCTGCCACAGTCCCTACGCGGTAGCCACGGTGGTGCAGGCTCTCGCCCGAACTGTCGAGCGATATAGTGACGTCATGTTCGGAGATATGCAGGTTTACGCGCAGGTCGGGGTTGGATATGCCAACGTTGGGACGGCGTCCGGTCTTCTCGCGGAAGTAGTCGGCTATAGCGTCCTTCACCCTGTAGGCGGCGAAGCGCGAGTGACGGAATTCGTCGGAAAATACTACGGCGTCTACGATGAAGGTCTGGTCGGCATCCATGTAGTCGCTCCATTCTATCTTTTTCACTTCCTCATACACTTGGTCGGGGTCGGAGGCTTTGAATTGGCGTATAGGTCGCAGCACCTTTACTGCGGTACGCAGGCAGAAGTTTGCGCGGTAGAGCATCTCTTTGTCGCCCTCGAAGGTGACCATGCGGTTCCCTATTTCTACGTGTTCGGCTCCGATGGCTTCCAGTTCTTTGGCCAGCAGTTCTTCAAGGCCGGCAAATGTTTTTGCAATGAGTGTCTGTTTGGTCATAGGTGACTGTTTAGTGTGTTATTAATTACTTTTTTGTGTTCAGAACTGTTTTTGTGTATGTGCAGAACTGTTTTAGTGT
>JAFUSD010000090.1 GCA_017480685.1 Bacteroidaceae bacterium | reverse complement strand
CCTGCGATGCCTCGTCGATGATTGCCACATCGAATTGTCGCAGGTTCATCAGCGAGCGTGAAGCGGTGATGCTGCTCACGGTGCCCACCACGATGGGCGCACTGAGCAGGAGGTGTGCCACTTCGCTGCGACGCACATCGTCGCCCACCAGTGCTTCGACAAGGTGTGAACGATATGGTGCATCGCATGTCAGGGTGCGACCGATGCGCAGGTAAGGGCGCTCGGCAAGCATGGAGCAAATCTCGTCGACAGCGCGGTTGGTATATGCCATGAGCAGGAGCGAGGAGCCCGACTGGCTGAACTCGTCGACCATAGCCCGTAGTGCCACTGATGTCTTGCCTGTGCCTGGAGGGCCGACAAGGAGGTAGTAGTCGAGTGCCCGACGCGCTCCGAGCACTATGCTGCGCAGCTGTTCGTTGGCGATATCGGTCAGAAGTGTGCTGCCGGCATCTACTTCGGGCTTGCGGCGGCCGAGCAACAGGTCGCGACGCGAGGCGGAGGTGGTGAGCAGGGAATATAGGCCTTGATATAGCGACCGCATGTTGGAATCCACATAGTCGTGCTCCATGGCAAATCGGTTGGAGGCATTGAATATATGTGGACCTACGCATGGTGTGCGCATCTCGACCACGACCTCATCGGCAGTGATGCTCACCATGTTGCAGCGCACTACTTGTCGGTTGACGGGTGTGTCGGCCGGGGTGTTGTGTACGTATAGGATTACCGCATCGCCCATGCGGAATGAAAGGCCCGAGTGGTGGCTGTCGGTATCAAGACGAGTGAGCGCCACACGTTCACCATCCTGCGACGAGAGAGAGAGAGGAGTGATTATGTCGCCGTTATCTATTTTTGTCTGCAAGTCGGAGCACCAGAGGCTTGCCATGCCCCGACTCGAGTCGATGCGGCCATCGCCCACATGTGCCAGCCATTGCTCGCGACTGATGAAAGTGAAGAATTGGTTGAAATAGCTGCGGGTCAGGCTGTCGGCATCGTGCAGTGGTCGGAGCAGGCGCTCGAGTTCGGGCCTGGTGTATTTGGTCCATAATGTACCCTCATCGGCATTTATGTTGAGGGTGTCGGGCGTAAGTCGGTCGATATACTCGTCGATTTGTCCGTTACAGATGTTGCGTTCCATCGTGATGATGCCGTTGCGCAGTTGCATCATGTGCTCCACCATCTCGCGTGCCGTGCGCTGCTCGAGCAGCATGGGGTACTTGCTATAGAGCAGCAACCCCTCGACATCGAGTCGACGGAGACCGAGATTGTAGTGCATAATCTCTTTGTAGAGAATCATCTGCATGAGGTGCTCGCGCTGTGCACACTGGCGAAAGGCATCCCACTTGCCCGACTTGAGTTCGATGAGTCGGTGAAGGTCGAAGCTGAGGTAGTCGAAACGTCCTTGCAGGCCCAGTGTCTCGCAAAAGAACGAGGGTTCGAGTTGTGCCTCATGGCTGTCGGGCAGTGCCGATAGTGCTTGGTGTATGTTGGCAAACTGGCGCTCACACTCGTGGAAGAAGTCGGTATCGATGCCGTCGGTGGTGGTGAATGCCACGAGGTTTTGCTTGAAGGCACGACGTATGGAGTCGGTGTAGGAAGCATCGGGACGGTTGACGCAGTCGTCGAGAAACTGACCGGCCACGCCGCCGAGCAATGTGTAGCGAGTGGGTGCATCGGGGCGTATCTTGCCCAGCAGGTAGTTGAGTGGCGTGTCGCCATAATGTTTGAGGCATGCGCTGAGGGTCGACACATCGACCAGGTAGTCGGGTTCGAGCACTATGAGTTGCGGGGTGATGGTGCCCGAAGCATCGTCCACCTGGCAATCCACGCCACCAAGTTGCATGCCCTCGTGGGCATCGGTCATGGCTGCCCGCGTTTCATCATTGGAACTGCAGTCGATTCGCCACAGTCCCACACGGCTTTGCTCGCTACATTCAGCTATGATATACTCATCGTCCTTCGAGCATACCAGAAATCTCATGCGCTCCACATACTTGCCGGCCGTGTGCATCGGCGGCAGTTCCACGTGTGGTCGCCCCACCCTGTCGAGCAGAGAGGGTGGCAGGTCGGTGTCGGTGAAGTGTGCCCATGCATCGCACATGATGGCCACATCGTTGCGGAACACATCGGCCACAGGAGCCTCGTCGCCCCGCATCACATGCCATGCACGGCGTCGGAAGCTGTCGACCGCCTGCAACGGATAGTCCCTCAGTCGGCACACCACTTGCAGTCGCGAGAAGAAATCGGTGCATAACGCCCCACCCTGTCGAGCCAGGTTGGCACACAGGCGATGCATTATATTATATAATAAGGTGTACTTCGTACGGATGTCGGCAGCAGAGTCATACACCTCCTCAATCTCCGTCCATCCTTCGGTCGTACTCCTGGTCATGCTTATGTCGGGGTTGTCACGTTTGGTCATGCTGCAAAGATACGAAAAAGTATTGGATGGCGAAGCATGAATGGCGAATAATTAGCATCTGTTTGGCGAAAAACAACAAAAAGATTCACGGACAATTCATGGTATTTCGTTTTGAATAGAAAGACGGCGGTATTTGCATGCGTTTGCGAGGATATCCTCATAAAAAAAACAGATATCTGTATGGTGGCATGTCGGTGGTGGAATCAGAACTCTTCCACTCCAGTATTTCGTCCTCACGTTCGGGCGACCAAAAAGGGTTTCGCTTCCACTCACTTGTTGCGTGTGGTTACGAAACCCTTTCGGTATGGGTGGGCAAGCTTACTATATCGCGCCGCTACAACCTGCTGCCTTTGCTGCGGTCAAGCCCTGGAGGGTTCACAAGGAGCTGGCCGTATAGGACTTACCCATGTAGTTAATATATAATGAAGTATAATGAATAGCTGATTAGCGGATGACCGTCTTCGTTCTTTCATCTCTTCATTCCATCATCTCTTCATTCCATCATCTCTTCATTCCATCAT
>JAFUSD010000089.1 GCA_017480685.1 Bacteroidaceae bacterium | reverse complement strand
CATGTCGTAGTTGAACTTCGACACTCCGTACCTCACACCCAGCATCATGCGGTTGTCCTGCCGCCGATTCTTCAGTATGTTGTAATCGAGGCCGAGGCGCATGAAGGGCGCAGATGTGGAATAGTGTATATTGGTGTTATCGTCGGTGTGGTCACACTTAGCATACCCCACTTCGACAATCGGGTAGTATTGGTTCTTGATGCTGAGCCTCAGCGCTGCTTCTACGCTTCCTTTCTTCGAAAATGCATAGAATATGGGGCCTGCAATGTCGACCGAAAGAGTGAAACCTTGCAGTGTGGGTATCTTCATCTCGTCCTCTATCTGCTGCACATACTGAGATGCTTGCATCGTGTCGTTGCCCACCACCACGTTGATGTTGTTTATTGTCGAGTCGACTTTTGTCACGATGTTTGCGGTCGTGACGTCTTGTGCCGCCACGGTCATTACAGCAAACATCACTGCAAGGCATGCCACGGCCCTATTCAGCCACTCCGTTGAAGTATATCTTGACATTTTCATTTCCTTTATAGTCGACAAGCGGGTTTACGATTTCTACGTGGTCGATGGCTGCATCGGTGGCTTTGATGCTGCTGAGGTGGTGGAAGTAGTGTGTGCCACATTCGGGCAGTTCTACATGTGCGTAGCTTTGATGTGTGACGATGATTGTGTCGTTGCGGCTGATGTTGTAGTACTTGAATACGAGTGTATCGTCTGTATTGAAGTAGCTCATCGGCAGTTGTACGTATGAATGTGTTGTAGATAGATTCACAAGTATGGTGTCGCGCCTCACAATGGTGGGTGTCTCGCTGTATCCGTCAGCGAGGTAAGTGCTGTCGGGGTAGTCGAGTGTGACGGTGAGTTCACCCAGTTTGCGGTACACATACACGGTTCTGTGTCCTGGCATGAGTGTCGTGACGGTGATGGGGTCGGTGTACGACACGGCATTTCCATCGATGTCGTAGAAGTAGTAGTTGCAATACACGGTGTTCTCCAACGGGCAGTTGTTTGACGAGCACGATGCAAGCACTATTACTGCTATCGAGCAGAGGGCTATGAGCGGCTTTATGTTCACGAATTTTTTTAATGAATAATGAATAATGAATAATGAATAGCGGGTGGGTGATTGGGAGAGCTCGGAGGACTCGGAGCTCTCGGAGGTCTCGGAGCTCTCGGAGGACTCGGAGGTCTCGTATACGGGTCTCCTTTATATGGTCTTTTCTACTTGGTAGTTGTTTCTCTCGGGCGAGTTTCGGCTTATCATGTCGCCCAGGAAACCTGCCACAAAGAGCTGGGTGCCTATGAGCATAGTGGCGAGCGATATGTAGAAGTAGGGTGAATCGGTCACGAGGCCCGGATTGTTGCCGTTCGACATAGCTATGAGCTTGTATGCACCGACGATTGCTGCAGCTACGAATCCGAGGAAGAACATGATGGAGCCGAGGAATCCGAACACGTGCATGGGCTTGAGGCCGAAGGTGCTGATGAACCAGAGCGACATGAGGTCGAGGTATCCGTTGACGAATCGGTTCCACCCCATGAACTTCGACACTCCGTGTTGGCGTGCCTGGTGGTGTACGCGCTTCTCGCCAATGCGTGTGAATCCTGCGTTCTTTGCCAGATATGGCATGTAGCGGTGCATCTCGCCATACACCTCGATGGCTTTTGTGAGGTCTTGCCGGTATGCCTTGAGGCCGCAGTTGAAGTCGTGCAGGTTGTGTATGCCGCTCACCCGGCGTGCCGTGGCGTTGAATAGTTTTGTAGGTATGGTCTTCGACAGCGGGTCGCCCTTGCGGCGGTTCATCTTGTAGCCGCTCACCAGGTCGTATCCGTCTTCGGTGATCATGCGGTAGAGTTCGGGAATCTCGTCGGGGCTGTCTTGCAGGTCGGCATCCATGGTGATGACTACATCGCCCACAGCGCGCTGGAAACCCTGGTAGAGTGCTGGGCTCTTGCCGTAGTTGCGACGGAACTTGATGCCGTGCACTTCGGGGTATTGGGCTGCCAGTTGCTCTATGACTTGCCACGAGTGGTCGGTCGACCCATCGTTGCAGAAGATGACTTCGTAGCTGAATCCATGTTCGTCCATCACTCGCTTTATCCATGCATGGAGTTCGGCAAGCGACTCTTCTTCGTTATAAAGTGGTATGACTACTGATATGTCCATATCTGTATTACTGTTGTATTACTGTCTTTTTATTCTAATACATATTGTCTATTATATATTCTCTCTGTTGGCATCGTGCCTCCACTCCCCCCCTTGTGGAGTATGGAGGATGGTGGCCCCACCCTATTTCGGTATCATCACCTTCACTGCCTTGCGGTGTGCCACGAATGCTACGGGCAGGGTTAGGAGCAGTGAGAAGAAGATGTTGTTCTCAAACAGTGCGAGACTTATCTCTATGGGGGTGAGTCCTTGAATTACCTGCAGTTGCTGGCGCGCTGTCTCGAGCATTTCGGAAGCGCCTATTGCTGTATATTGGCTCTCTACCTCGGGAGCTGCCAGTATGGCCTGGAATGCTTCGAGGAGTTGCCCTCCGTCTATGTATGTAAAATAGATAAGGTGGCCCACTGCAGCAAAGAAGCAGGCGTATACGAAGAGCAGGAATGCGAATACCCATGCAGCAAATGCCGACACGCATTCGCCTTCGTCGAGGTGTTGCTTGAATCGCCACGCCAGATAGAAGGGGATGAAGACCGACAAGCCTATCCATCCGAATCCCATCAGGGAGTAGATGAGGTTTCCGGTCGTCAGTCCTCCTACTACAAAGCCGAAGGCGATGAGCCATGCTATGCCAAGGAATGTGCCGTACTCGATGGCGAAACTTTGTGACATTTTATAGTGTTCTACGTTCATTTCTTTGTTTTTTGTTTTTCCTTGAGGCCGAACCTCAAGGCACTGACTATTTGCGTGAGGGCTGCGCAGGGCGGCGATGCAGGGGGCGCAGGGCGGCGATGCAGGGAGCGCAGGGCGGCGATGCAGGGAGTGTGGTTTCAGCCTCTCACACGCGAGGCGTTGTTCTTTACGAAGTCCTTCCACGATGTCTTGCCGGCCGAGGGTACGGGGCGCCCCATCTGTATGAAGTGGCAGTAGGCGGCAGCGAGGGCATCGGTGGCATCGAGTTGCAGGGTCATGATTTCGTCGCTTATGTTGAGCATGCGCTGCAACATGGCGGCCACCTGCTGTTTCGAGGCGGCCCCGTTGCCGGTGATGGCCATCTTTATCTTGCTCGGCTCGTATTCGGTGATGGGTATGTCGCGCTGTATGGCGGCACATATAGCCACTCCTTGTGCCCTACCCAACTTCAACATACTCTGCACATTCTTGCCATAGAATGGTGCTTCGATGGCGAGTTCGTCGGGATGGTAGGAGTCGATGATGCTCAGCACCCGTTCGAATATCTTGCCAAGCTTGAGGTAGTGGCTGGCATACTTCTTCAGTTCGATTACACCAAACGCCACCATCGCGCTCTTGTTGCCTTGAACACGTAGTATGGCATAGCCCATGACATTTGTGCCCGGGTCTATACCCATCACTATTTTCTCAGGAGCTGGCTGCCCCGTGCGCCTTGTCATCATCCCCTCTGCGGTGTAGGTAGTTGGTTTAATGGTGCAAAATTACGAAAAACTAATGACATTGCAACACGTTTTGGAGAAAAAGCGCAGCAACAAACCCACTTTTACACCTGAGCGCTCCATTTTGCGCCAAAAGGCCGACATACGCATCGGCAAAGAAACAAGAGTGCGAAGGAGGGGAAGATGACGAGGATATCCTCGCAAGGCCCTATCCCTTGGGGGAGTGCGAGGGGAAAAGATGACGAGGATATCCTCGCAGCCCTGCGAGGATATCGTCGCGGGCCGTTGAGGATATCGTCGCGGGCTGTTGAGGATATCCTCACAAATCGCGATATGCGCCGACACTGAAAAATGTGCTACAGAAAGGTATGTTTTACACTCTTCGGCACGTTTCTCGCTACACAAATGCAGATTTCGTGCCTCGCGCGCTTGCGCAATAATAAAAAAAGTGTAACTTTGCACACTAAATCAAACAACGTCATTAAAGATATGAACCAAGAAACAGACAAAAATAAGGGTGGTCGCGCCAGTGTAGCCAAAGGCGTAATGCTGGTATGGATATGTGTGTTGCTCATACTGTTAGGTGGTGTGGGTGTGGTATATGCCATATCTGAAGGCAAGCTGGGCAACATACCCGACATCGAGGAACTGCAAAACCCGATAAACAAATATGCATCGCGCATATACAGCGACGACGGGGTGCTTATGGGCACATGGAGCTATGCAAGCCAAAACCGCGTGATGGTGCCCTACGACTCGATACCACAAAACCTGGTCAAGGCCCTCGTGGCAACCGAAGACGAACGATTCTACGAGCACTCAGGAATCGACTTCAAAGCCATCGGGCGTGCCGTGGTGAAACGCCTGATACGGGGCGACGTGTCGGCAGGCGGAGGTTCGACCATCACCCAGCAGCTGGCCAAGCAGTTGTATACCGACGTGGCTCACGACGAGTTTGGGCGCATGATGCAGAAACCCATCGAGTGGTACATAGCAGTGCAACTCGAGAAGTACTACACGAAGGAGGAAATCATCGCGATGTATCTCAACCAGTTCGACTTCCTCTACAACGCCGTGGGTATCAAGAACGCCGCACAGACCTACTTCGGCAAGTCGCAATACGACCTCAACCTCAACGAATGTGCCATACTGGTGGGCATGTGCAAGAACCCGTCTTACTTCAACCCAGTGCGCGACAACGAAAAATGCCGCGGCCGACGCAACGTGGTGCTCGAACAGATGCACAAAGCCGGATACATAGACCAAGCCACCATGGAGGCAACACAAGCCGAGCCTGTCGACGTGACACTCTTCAAGATAACCAGTCACAACGATGGTATCGCACCCTACGTGCGCGAACTGCTGCGCCGCACCATGATGGCTCACAAGCCCAGCCGCAACGAATATGCATCGTGGCAGTACCAGCAATTCTACGACGACTCGCTGGCATGGGAGACCGACCCCCTGTTCGGATGGTGTAACAAAAACAAGAAAAAGAACGGCGAATACTACAACATCTACACCGACGGTCTGAAAGTATATACCACCATCGACACCCGTATGCAACGCTATGCCGAAGAGGCAGTACGCGAACATGTGGCCATGTACCTGCAACCCGCATTCGAAAACCTGAAAAGCAGATATTCCACATTCCCATATATAGGCCTCTCACAGAAACGAGTGACCGAAATAGTGAACCGCGCCATACGCCAGAGCGAGCGCTACCGTGTGCTGAAAGAGAGCAAAGCAACCGACGAAGAAATCGAGCAATCGTTCAACACCAAGGTGACGATGACCCTGCTGAAGTATGAGAAAGACGGCACCTGCTCGGAATTTGAGACCGAGATGACACCGCGCGACTCGATACTCTACTACAAGAAATTCCTGCGCACAGGCATGATGGCCGAAGACCCACAGACAGGATATGTGCGCGCCTATGTGGGAGGTCTCGACTTCCGCCACTTCCAATACGACAACGTGATGGGCGGCGGCCGCCGTCAGGTGGGTTCCACCATCAAGCCCTACCTCTACTCACTCGCCATGATGAACGGATGGACGCCATGCGACGAAATCAACACCTCGCAGTTCTCGGCAGGCGGATGGTCGCCACGCGGCGGAGTGGGCGGATATCGCACACTGGCAGCAGCACTGGCGGCATCGAGCAACCAAGCAAGCGCCAGGCTCATCGACATGCTGCGACCTGAAAACTTCATCAACATACTGCGACAGTTCGGAATACGCACCACAAGCATCGACCCCACACTCTCACTCTGCCTCGGCACATGCGACATAAGCATAGGCGAGATGGTGAGCGGATACACAGCATTTGCCAACCAAGGACTCAGGACCGCACCGCTGCTCGTGAGCCACATCGAAGATGCCGACGGAACCGTAATCGCTACATTCACACCACGCACCAACGAAGTGCTCTCGCCCGAAGCTGCATACCAGATGGTGACCATGCTGCGAGGAGTAATCGACAGCGGAACCGGACGCTCGCTACGCTCCACCATACATGCCGACATGGGTGGCAAGACAGGAACCACCAACTCAAACGCCGACGGATGGTTCATGGGATTCACACCACGACTCGTAGTCGGTGCATGGGTAGGCGGTGACGACCGCGACATACACTTCGACTCAATGTCCTATGGACAAGGAGCCAGAGCTGCACTGCCTATCTACCAGAAGTTTATGAACAAGGTATATCGCGACGGACGCTTCGGCATCAACCAAGAGCAGAAGTTTGAAGCACCCGAAGACTTCGACCCATGCTACAACAGCCTCGACGAACTTCGCAGCTATGAACACAACAACGATGAAGGCGAAGTAGATGAATACGAAAACCAGATAGACGAAGCATTCCAATAACAAATAGCTTGCAATAAAGACAAGAACAGGACACAAGGCAATGAAATACATAGGCATAATACCGGCACGCTACGCATCGACCCGATTCCCAGCCAAACCGCTGGCAATACTCGGAGGCAAGACAGTCATCGAGCGTGTATACAAACAGGTGAAAGACACTGTCGACTACGCAGCAGTGGCAACCGACGACCAACGCATCTACGATACCGTCATCGCATTCGGAGGCAACGCAATCATGACCAGCACCGACTGCAAAAGCGGCACCGACCGCTGCTGGCAAGCTTTCAGCCAAATCGAGAACTCTGAAAACTCTGAGAGCTCAGAAATCAAGAACTCTGAAAACTCTGAGAGCTCAGAGAACCCCTCCACCATCATCATCAACATCCAAGGCGACGAACCATTCATCCAGCCGCAACAAATCGAGAGCCTCAAACAATGTTTCGACGACCCCACAGTCGACATCGCTACACTCGTAAAGCCATTCACCCCCACCGACGGACTTGCAGCCCTCGAGAACCCCAACTCGCCAAAAGTTGTGGTGAACCGCAAAATGGAAGCCATGTACTTCTCGCGCTCCGTCATCCCATACCTGCGAGGCAAAGAACGCGAACAATGGCTCAGCCTCCACACCTACTACAAGCACATAGGCCTATATGCCTACCGCGCCAACATACTGAAGGAAATAACCCAACTGCCACAATCGACACTCGAACTGGCCGAATCGCTCGAACAACTCAGATGGCTGGAAAACGGATATAAGATAAAAGTAGGTAGAACCGACATCGAAACAATCGGAATCGACACACCAGCCGACCTCGAGCGAGCAGAGCAATTCCTGAAAGCCAAAACAATATGAGACAAGATTCCATAAATAGCATGACAGAGAAAATGCAGATGCTACCCCTTCTGCAAGGACTCACATTGCAAGAATTCAACCAATTGATAATAAACCTAAAGCTCGACTTTCACCAATATGGCGAAGGAAGCACCATCGTGGGGCAAGGTGAACGTTGCAGCTCACTCATATACATCATCAACGGAACGTTCGAAGCAGAATACCACGACGACAAGCGTGCACTGATTCTGTCGGAGACAATCAACACAACGCCACACCTCATAGAGCCATACAACATATTTGGAGTGAAACGAACTTACGAACGCACATACACCAGTTTAGGCGGTGTGTCTACATTCAGCATATCGCGCGAGTTCTTCATAAACAAGATGCTGTCAATCCCAATACTTCGAAGCAACTACACAAACTATCTGTGCAACAACCTACGCAAGAGCAAGGAGTCTGAACGATTCAACAACCCTAAAGGCATCGAGCAGAAGATGATAGCCGCCATACGGAGTTTCTGCCTTTTCGACAACGGAGAGAAGAACGTGAGGATTACCATGAACGACCTTGCCGATATGATTGACGAGACACGCCTCAACGTATCAGGAGTGCTCAACAAATGGAAAAAAAACAAACAGATTGAACTTCGGCGCTATGGTTTCACAATCAAAAACCTCGAAACACTCTTGACATCAAACATGGATGGTACAAACAGAGTATAAAGCATGCCAGGCAACAAACATCACACTCAAACATTAAATGAACATATTCTTTCAGAAATATAACACACCACACAATGCATTTCCGTTCGACAAACTGAAGCTCGAAGACTACGAACCCGCCATGAAGCGCGGCATGGAGAGCGAACTGAAGGAGATGCAACAACTCATCGACAACCCCGAAGCACCCACATTCCACAACACAATCGAGGCAATGGAGCGTTCGGGCGAGTTGCTGGGCGAAGTGACCGAGATATTCTTCAACCTCACCTCGGCCGAAACCAACGATGCGATGGACGAACTGGCAGAGAAAATGTCACCGATACTCTCCGACCACGCAAACACCATCATGCACAACCCCAAACTCTTCGAAAGAGTGAAAGCGGTGTACCAGCAATACAAGAAAGCCGGATTGTTAGAGAAAGCTGAATGCGATGAGAAATCTGAATGCGATGAGAAATCTGAATGCGATGAGAAATCTGAATGCGATGAGAAATCCTCTACCTCGCTTCCACCCCTCTCCGTCGAAGAGCGCCAACTGCTCAACGACACTTACCTGGGTTTCGTGCGCAGCGGAGCTGATCTTCCGAAGGACAAGCGCGACCGTCTGAAGGCAATCGACAACGAGATGAGCCGTCTTGACCAGCAGTTCTCGCAGAACAAGCTGAAAGAAATCAATGCCTTCCAACTGCACATAACCGACTCCGCCGACCTTGCAGGACTGCCGCAAACGGCAATCGAAGCAGCACGTCAGGCAGCAAAAGACAAAAAGAAAGACGGATGGATCATCACCCTCCACTCGCCAAGCATGTCGCCATTCATGACTTACAGCAGCCGTCGCGAACTAAGGCAACAGCTGTGGATGGCCTACAATACGATATGTACCCACAACGACAAGCGCGACAACCGCGAGATAGTGCGCAAGATTGTCAACCTCAGCCTTGAACAAGCACAGATACTCGGCTACAACTGCTATGCCGACTATGTGCTCGAAGAGCGTATGGCCAAGAACCAGCAGACCGTTTACCAGCTGCTGCACCAACTCATCGAGGCCTACCGCCCCACCGCACTCAAGGAACTGGAGGCAATACGCGAGCATGCACGGCAACTGGAAGGCGACGACTTCGAACTGCAGCCGTGGGACATGGCATACTACAGCAACAAGTTGCAGGAGTCGCTCTTTAACATCAACTCCGAGATGTTGCGCCCCTACCTCGAACTGAGCAAGGTGAAAGAGGGAGTGTTCAACCTTGCCACACGACTCTACGGCATCACATTCCGTCTCAACCGCGACATTCCGGTATATCATCCGGATGTCGATGCTTACGAGGTGTTCGACCGCGGCGGCTCGTTCCTCGCCCTACTCTACTGCGACTTCCATCCACGCGAAGGCAAGAAGTCGGGTGCATGGATGACATCGTTCCGCGGACAAAGTATCGATGAGAAAGGGGTGAACCACCGTCCACACGTATCGCTCGTGATGAACTTCACCAAGCCCACCGACACCAAGCCGGCACTGCTCACCCTGGGCGAAGTGGAGACATTCCTCCACGAGTTCGGACATTCGCTCCACGAGATGTTCTCGCAATGCAAGTATGAAGAGCTGAGCGGCACCAACGTCTACTGGGACTTTGTGGAACTGCCCTCGCAGTTCATGGAAAACTTTTGCATAGAGCGAGACTTCCTCTCCACCTTTGCGCGCCACTACGAGACAGGCGAGCCCATCCCCCCCGACCTCATCGACCGCATTCATGCCAGCCGCAACTTCTGTGTTGCCATGGGATGCCTGCGCCAGGTGTCGTTCGCACTGCTTGATATGGCATACTACACCCTGCATCAGCCACTGACGGGCGACATCGAGGCTTTCGAGCAGCAGGCATGGCGGGATGCAGTCATCACCCCACACATCGACGGCACATGCATGTCGGTTCAGTTCTCGCACATCATGGCAGGCGGCTACGCAGCCGGATACTACAGCTACAAATGGGCAGAGGTGCTTGATGCCGATGCGTTCGACGTGTTTAAGCAGCACGGCATCTTCGACTCCCAGACGGCCCAACGCTTTCGCGACTGCATACTCTCGCGTGGTGCAACCGAGCACCCCATGACATTGTACAAACGATTCAAAGGCAGTGAGCCCACCATCGATGCACTGCTCCGGCGCAATGGCATACTGCATGATCATGACGATATGGGATAAAACACACACATAAAAGAATCTGAAATGCGACACTATCTATACATAGCCATATCACTGATGCTCATGTGCGCTGCCTTGTCGTGCGACAAGTCAGACGATGTGTCAGAGATATTCACCCATCACGAGTTCAAGATAACCGGAATCACATTTGACGGTGTCAAGGTCGTGAAGGAGGTAAGCGAGTTTTATGCCGGCGACGGTGTGTATTGGCTCACATTCAGCGAGCAGGCGCTGCATGGCATGCTTCAGGCAGATATAGCCATAGAAGGCAACTGGCATGCTGAGGGCAACGGCCGCACGCTGACCATCAGCCTTTCACGCCCTACCACCACCGATGGCATGTCGGAGCTCTGCCGCAAAGTGTATGGCATCCTGCGTGATGCCACGGCCTACTCTGGCGACAAGAATGTAATACGTATATACAAGACATCAGATACATACATTGACCTCAGCTCAATGAAATAAACCAAGACAAATGCAAACATACAAGCAAGAACAACTCGACCTCCGCTATCTGCGCATGGCACGCATCTGGTCGGAAAACAGTTACTGCAAGCGCCTCCAGGTAGGAGCCATAGTGGTGAAGAAACAGATGATAATAAGCGACGGCTACAACGGCACTCCCTCTGGTTTTGAAAACGTATGCGAGGAGGGCAACGTGACAAAGCCCTACGTGCTTCATGCCGAGGCAAATGCCATCACCAAACTGGCTCGTTCCCACAACTCGAGCGACGGTGCCACCCTTTATGTCACTGCATCGCCATGTCTCGAATGCTCGAAGCTAATTATCCAGTCAGGCATCAAACGAGTAATCTATAGCGACCAGTATCGTCTGCAAGACGGCATCGAACTGCTGCGCAGAGCAGGAATCGAAGTAGTGCAGCTATCCGACCAACCAAACGAAAAAGCATAGTAAGGAATGAATAATCATACATCGCGCTTCATGCCTATCATCATTGCTGTCAGCATTGTGCTGGGCATTGTGTTGGGTACATTCTTCTCCGACCGTTTCTCGGGAAATCGCCTCAACATCATCAACACCTCGTCAAACAAGTTGAACGACCTGCTCCACATCATCGACAACCAGTATGTCGACACGGTCGATATTGCCGACATTGTTGAGCAAGCCATGCCAAAGATTCTTGCAGAACTCGACCCCCACTGTTCCTACATCTCGGCCGAGGCAGCCAAAACCGCCAACGACGAGTTGCGCGGCAGTTTCAGCGGCATCGGTGTTCAGTTCCAAATCAGGCAAGACACCGTTTATGTGTCGAGCATCATTAAGGGCGGACCTGCCGAAAAGGTAGGTATGCTGGCCGGCGACCGCATCGTCAGCATCGACGGCGAGCCTTATGTGGGCGCCATCGTGACCAACAACGAGACCCTCCACCGTCTCAAAGGCGAGCGTGGCTCGAAGGTGCGCCTTGGAGTAGTGCGCCGAGGCGAGGCCGACACCCTGTCGTTCAACATCACACGCGGCGACATACCCGTGAAAAGCATCGAAGTGACTTACATGATTACGCCCGAACTGGGCTACATCAACATCAACAAGTTTGGCGAGACAACTTATCCTGAACTGCTCATAGCCCTGGCACAGTTGAAGCAAGAAAACTTTAAGGGCCTGATTATAGACCTTCGCGGCAACACAGGCGGCTACTTGAAGAGCGCCATACAGATGGTCAACGAGTTTCTGCCTGGCGGCAAACTCATTGTCTACACCCAGGGGCGTAACGAGCCGCGCCAGAACTACGAGAGCAACGGACAGGGGTCTTACAAGCAGTTGCCACTCATAGTCCTCACCGATGAGGGCACGGCCAGCGCCGCCGAGATATTTGCAGGAGCAATTCAGGATAACGACCGCGGCATTCTGGTGGGACGACGCACTTTCGGCAAGGGACTGGTGCAACAGCCCAT
>JAFUSD010000088.1 GCA_017480685.1 Bacteroidaceae bacterium | reverse complement strand
TTGTCGTTGTTGATGAAGAGCTTGCCCTTGAGGCCTACATTGTAATAGAGTTTCGAATCCAACATGCTTACATCGACAGAAAGCGATGTTTTGATGAGTTCCCATGATTTCTCGACCGATGGCGTCATGATAAACAGGTTGTACTTGTTGCGAGTGTAGAGTACGTCACTGCTGTTACTGCTGAGGAAGATGTAAGTCTCGGGTGTGCGGCGGTAGCCAAGACGGAGCGATGGTGTCCATCCGCGGTCGGCTGCATAGCTTGCCGAGATGTTGAACGACAGCTTGTTGAAGTATTTTGTGGAATAAGCACCAGACACCATTCCGCTCCAACGCCTGCCCCACGTATGTTCCCATTGAGCCATAAACTCCAATCCTACCCCACCCTGTTCGTCCTCATCGTCGGCATGATAGCCATCGATACCTTTATACGATACCTGACCTGTGTATGTATCGTGGGGAAAGAGACGGCTGTATGCCACCGAAGCAATGGAATAGAGATGTGCCGTAGAGCCGAGCGACTCGCTGCGTGTGTCGTAAACAGCATGGGTGTATGTAGCATCGACACGGTTAGCAAAACTGCGGAAGTGCAGGTAGCGCATGTGTTCCATCCATTCCGACTGCTCTGCATTGCTCGGGTTGTAGTTAGCATGTTGCAGATCGTATGCCTTGCCGTATTCCTTCAGCAATTCGTATGCAAGGCCTTTGCTGTAGAGCAACTCATGGTTGTTAGCATCGTGGATGAGTGCCGAATCGATGACCTGCAGTGCTTCGTATGCCATACGCTGCTTCAACAGTTCGTCGGCCCACTCACCGCTGATGCCCGTAAAGGCTGCAACGAGTTGCGGATTCACATATTCATCGGTGTCGTTTCGCGGATGCAACAATGCGAGTGCCTCGGTCGTACGCCCTTGCTCGCGTAGCGACACGGCTTGTTTCACTATGAAGTAAGGGCTGGCAGGGAATGCATCATATCCCATCTGTGCATACCTGTGGAAGTCTTCGCTATGATGTAATGTCTGCAACATGTTGATGCACTGTCGCAGTGCTACCTCGCTGCCAGGCACTATGTCGAGCAACAGGCACGCCTCCCTCAGCGCATCTTCATATTGCTCCTCATCGACGAGAAACTTCAGACGGCTGGCCACCACATCCTCATAGGCAGATGCATAGCGCTGTTTGTTTTGCCCGTCGGTTGCAGCAGCCACTTTATACAGCTGACGTGCATCGGCCAGGCGGTTGAGACGCCCCAGTACTGATATCTGACGTTATGCTACTGCCGGCCATGATTCATCGGAAGGCGGCATGATGTCGAGCACACGCTGCAAGTGATTACATGCATCGCCCCATTGTTCCGACGCAATGTCGTGGTTGGCCAGCTCGAGCATCATGGCGGCATATTGGTCGCGCAGGTCGGTGTCGTTGGGGTTGAGTGTATATAGTTCCTGCAACAGGCGATAGGCAATCTGGTCGTTACCAAATCGTTTTTCAAGCGAATACTGCTTCATGAGCAGGTCGGCTGTACGTCCGTCGTGCTTGTATGCCTCGTCGAGATACACGCGTGCATCGTCGTAATATCCACGTGTCAGCGATGTGTTGAGCAGATAAGTTAGCACTTGGCGGTCGTGGGTCGTGGCATAGAGCCGTCCGTTCACGTCGTATGCATCGTTCATGCGTGCATTGTCGGCCAAATCGCGCAACACTCCATTGTAGAGTGCACCTGCACCTCCATGTTGTTTTGCAAAAGCAAGTGCCTGCGCATACAGCCCCATGTCGGTCATGATGCCCACAGCCTTGTGTACTATCTGCGCATTGTTGGACAATCGTCTCAGCCCTCGGTTGGCAACTCCGATGGCGCGTTCGTTCTCGCCAAGTTGCTGATATAGGTTCATCAGTTCGAGGTAGTATTCAAGGTTGGCAGGGTCGATGTCGAGCCATTGTTCCAGGTTGTCGGCCGCTTCGCGAAGTGAACTCTTCTGCAACATCACGTTCCAGTTCTCGCGGTTGCGGTTGCGCAGGTCGTGTATCACCACAGAGTCGTTGGGATAGATGTGTGAAAGGCGTTCGAGTGCATTGTCGGCTTCCACGTGATTGCCCAGATTGCGATAGAGCGCAATCTTGCGTCGCCACAGGTCGCGGTCGTAGGGTTGAAACTCGAGCAGTTCGTTGATATAGCATATAGCGCTCGAGTAGTGTTTCAACTCCGACTCCACATCTACCATCACCCGCTTGGCATGGAAGTGCTGGTCGTTGACTTGTATGGCCTTCACCAAATTGTAGCGGGCATTCTGAAGGTCCTTCACTGCATAGTAGTAGCATCCGTTCAGGTAGCGCAGGTCGGGGTCGTCGGGGTATAATTCAAGTCCCTCGTTTATCTCGCGCTTTGCTTCGTTCCATGCGTTTGCCTTAGCATAGTCGTCGGCTCGGTTGAAATAATAGCGCGACGTATGTTGCTGTGCCATGACTGACGTACAGCTACATATCAACCAACTCACAATTATTATTAATTCTTTCTTCATTTAAAAAACAAGCATCCGCTATTAACTTCGTTCGAATAAATTCAGACGTTTTCTCGCCATGGCAGAGCAAGCAAGCTTTCTCTGCTCATCTGGCTTAACGAAAACGTTCGCTTTTGTCACGACTCGGCATAGCTCAAGCAAGCTTGGCTCTGCTCTCGATGCTCCAAAAGGTCATTATTAATTATTTATTAAGCTTTCTTCCTCACTCCCCTTCGTTTTATTGGTTGCCATACGGCACGTGTGTTTGCGATGAAGCGCCAGTAGCCTACATTTGAGAAGTAGGTGATGAACGGATGATACAAAAACGGTTCAAACAGCGCAGCCAACAGCAGTTTGAGGTAGCTTCGTGTGGTGTTATGCCACGGTACGGCCTTGATTGAATAGTCGAAATAGATGACGAAGAAGGCCATGAGCACTGTGAAGAGGTATATCATGCCGAAGATGATGAATGCTGTGTCCCAGTTTACTCCGCCCGTCAGCGTAAGCCATATCATGAACAGGAAACCCGTGAGTTCGAGTACAGGGGCTATGAACTCAAACGTAAAGATGTATGGCAGAGTGAATGCTCCGATGGGACCATAGTGTGGGTTGAAGAACACCTTTCGGTGGTTGGACACTATCTCGAAAAGACCGCGAGCCCAACGTACACGCTGACGGAACAGTGCGCGCAGCGTGGTGGGACCTTCCGTCCAGCAACACACCTGGGGCACTTGTGCCAAACGGAAGTCCATGCCATTATTCTTCATGTATGTCACCATGCGTAGGAGCAGGTCGACATCTTCGGCCATACTGTTGCTGTCGTATCCGCCCGACTTCACAACCACGTCGGTATCGAAAAGGCCGAAGCCTCCCGAGATGTTGGGCAGAGCATTGATGGTCGACCACCCGAGCTTGCCTATGAGAAACGACCGCATGTACTCCAGCTGCTGGAACATAGGCAGCGGGCTATTGGGCACATTGGCCACAGCCACACGTCCGTCTTCAACCACACAGCCGTTGCTCATAAGCATCGTGGCACTCACTCCAATCATAGGCACATGGCTGTTGACCACAAGCCACATCATGCGGTAGAGGGCCATCGGTTCGACTATGCAGTCGACATCGGTACACACGAAGTACTTGTTGCTGCACACGTTGATGCCTGCATTCGAGCCGTCGCTTTTGCGGCCACCATGCTCCTTATCCACAACCACGAGGTTGCTGAATCGGTCTTCGATTGATTTCAGCACACGCTTGATGGGCTTACACGGCACTCGCATTGCCACGTCGTAGGGTATCTCGACAAGGCTGAACTCGTTGATGAGGAGTTCCATGGTGCGGTCGGTACTCTCGTCGTTCACCACTATGATTTCGTAGTTGGGATAGTCTATCTGCATCAGCGAATAGACGTTGTCGATGATGGTTACCTCTTCGTTGTATGCCGGTGCTATAATCGACACGGCCGGTGTGAGTGGTGATGCCTGCAACAGGTATTTTATCGACATGTCGTCGGGGATGTCGACCGCTTCCTTCTTCTGTGAACGGCAGCTTTGTATCACAAGCCACAAGTAACTGGCCATGATGGTCAGCGAGTATAAGAAGATGATGTACGAAAATATGTAGTATATCTTAAGCCACATAATCAAATCATATGCACCGTTTCCACCGACGGGTGGTATGCCTGCTCTTTGTCGAGCGGAATGCGGTAGAGGGTTATTGAGTTGTGGAAGAAGTCGAAGAACTTGCGGTCGGATTGCGGTGCCGTCTGTTCGATGCGCTCGAATGTGGCACGGCCCTCCTTGCCGTAGTTGTAGAGGCAGCGAAGCGACTCGAACCTCACGTGTGGGTTGCCCGTGTTACGGTATCCGTCGACCAACACCTGCAGGCTCTTGCCTGTTGCCATGCGTGTGAGTGCATGTGTGATGGCCACTTTCGTATCGTCGGGTTGCAGCAGGAAGGAGTCGGCCAGCAGTTTCTCGCCTGCCGTGTAGTGTAGATAGCCCCATGTGCGCGATATCTCTTCGATGAGTTTCTTATGCCGGCTTTCGCTGAAGA
>JAFUSD010000087.1 GCA_017480685.1 Bacteroidaceae bacterium | reverse complement strand
TCCTCTTTCTTGTATGCGTTGATTCTGCTGCCACGATGTCCTCCATATTCATCGTGCTGGCGTATGATTTGGCGACAAACAAGATATTCAACTCCGATGAGAGTATCGGTCTGCTCGTCATAGTGCAAGCTCTCAGGATAGAAGAGTGCCTGTAGCTGGTCAGAGCTCAGCTCTGTGCGTGGGTCGACAAAACGAATGCGCGACATTCCGTCGTCTGTGTTGTCAAACTTCAGGCTGAGTTGTCTGGGCGTCGTATTGTGAAGGGCTGAAAGGATGAGATTGTCGATGAGATATTGCAGCATTTGCTGGTCGCCAGTGATGTGGGTTGCATCGTCTGAGGTTTCCACGTCGAGGCTTATGCCATCCAGGTGCAGCCTGCGAGTGTTACGCTTCATTGTCTTGGCTGCATAGTCGGCAAGCAGGTGGATAGCAATGGGCTTACGCTTGAAGTGTACGCTTGTAAGCTGGCGGGCTGCACACGATGAGAGGAGCGTGAACACCTCCTTGTAATAGCTCAGCAACTCGCCGAGAGTAGATATCTGCTCGACATCAGGAGCAGGGCCTGTATCTATGAGTATTTGCCTGATGCGACTGGGATAGTACATCGTTTCGTGCTTTATGGCTGAAAGACAGTTGTCGAGCACCATGTTTTCGGTGTGTATGGCCTGCTCTTCACGTTCGGCTCGCAGCCGCTCGTCGTGCATCTGCTCAATGGAGTTGCGCTGGCAGTCCACTCGTGTGCGCGTATAATAGATATATGTGGCAATATGTCCGGCCATGAGGCGTATGATTTGTGCATCGCTCTGTGAGAGTGAATCGTCGGTCAAGGAGATGGCCATCACCCCCACGAGTGTTGGCATTCTTTCTTCAGTCTGATGCAACTGGGCATGCAGTGGATAGGTGTGGATGTGTCCGTCGGGGGCTGTAAGCTCGGTGCCGGTATTTAGGGTTTGTGCTATGTATGCCTGCATGCTCTCGATGATGGGTGCAGGGTCGTAGTTGGTGCTATGTGCAGACTCTGTGGCTGATATCTGCCCTTCGTCTTGCAGGATTGAGAGTGTGAGACACTCGATGGACTTGATGTCGTTCACACCATCGAATGCCAGGCGTGTGAGGTTATCTACATTGCCTGAGAAGAGCCGCTGATTGAATTGCATGAGTTGCCGGAGGTTGAACGTGGGCAGCAGGTGTATTCGATAGTAGACTACGAGGAACGTGATTGTGGCAATGACAATGAGCAGGATGGCAACTACTATAAGCGACTGTCGTGTAGTGTTGGCTTTGCGTATGGAGGTTGACAGGGTCTCGAGCGATGTGTCTTGGGTTATTAGTTTGTATAGACGGAAATAAATCTCGTTGTTGTAGCGGTACACCTCCCATTGTTTAAGTGCAAGTGCAGCTATGGCGGTTTCGTTGCGTACGTCGAGTATTATGTCGTAGTCGGTATCAACCCCTGTGTGCCACCACTGTATATCGGGATATTGGGCTGTGGGGTGCAGTGTGAGAAATAGGTTGCCTCCCGGATAGAGTGATGCGTAATGTTTGTTGAGCATAGCTATTACCGAGTCGGCATAAATCATAGCTTTCTCATACATGCCGTCCACATTTGCAAAATAGACTGAGTCGGCCAGTTGTGCGGCTCGCTCTATGTGTGCATCGGTGGCGGTGCTGCCGTATGCAATTGAAGTGAAGAGGAAAATAAGTATCATAGCCGATGTGCGCATGACACCGCGCGGCAGGCGGAAGAAGAAGCGCGAGCCTTGTCCGAGCTGGCTTTCTATGCTGAACAGGCATACAGAGAAGATTGCATTTGTCTTTTTATACTTATCTATAATACCCTTACAGTTCATGAGCCCGAACCCGAAGCCCTTCTGCTTACGTAGTTCCTCGTCGGTGTCGGGTTCTCCGATACGGCTTGAGTCGTAGACTTTGTCGTTGCAGATGGTGTTGATGTCTTCGGGAGAGAGGCCACGCCCTGTGTCGGTGACCGATATTTCCACGTAGGTGTCGGTTACGGCGGTGTCTACACTTACCGCCCCACCCTGCGGCGTGTATTTGCGTGCATTGTCGAGCAGGGTGTTTATCATGAACATGGTCAGTGCCTTGTCGGCTTTTACTACAGCATCGGTGGGATTGAGGGTGAGACTGAGTCCTTTGTTTATGAACGACTTCTGGTTCTTTGCCAAGGTGTTGAGCAGGGGTTGGATTTCGAAGTTCTCGATGTTGAGGTTCACCATTCCCTGACGCACTTTTATCCAATGCGACAGCACTTCGTTGTAAAGACAGATGCGGTCTATGAGCCCACGCAGGTAGTCCAGGCGTTCTACTTTCACTTCTTGGCTCTCGGTGGTGTTTTCCTTGAGTTTGTTGAGTTCGTTGATGGCGCGGTCGAGAAAGGGGGTGATGCTATAGACGAGTGAGAGGCTCGTGCATTTGTCTATGTAGCTGCGTTTGTTTTCTGCTATATGCTGTTCGTGCAGATATGTCTCGCTCTCCAGTTTCTGTTGTTCTTCTTCCATCGAAGAATAGAGTTCTTCGTTCTCGCTCATCCACCTGCGGAACGATGTGTCTACCTGCTTTATGTCGTTGTTCGATTTGCGTTCGGCATTTCGTTTCATACGTTTTATTGCAAGATACAAGCCTCCTGCAATGAGCAGTGAAAGCAGTGCTACCAGTATGATGAGCATGTTTTGCCCCTTGCGTTCCTGTTCCAGGGTATACACTTGATGCTCCAGATGGCGGTCTTGTCTTGTGGCATCGAGTATGTCGAGATAGATGTTTCGGTTGTAGTCTGACTGGCGTTTCATGCCCATGCTGCTGTAAACGATGCTGAGGTGTTCTCTGATGGTTGCAATCCACTCCCAAGCACAGTTTCTGTAGCCTTGTTTCATCCACGACATCTCGGTCGATATGGTATCGGGTGCCGAGTCGAATGGCATAAGGAATGTAGCATCCTGCCCGTATACATGCTGATGCTGTATGTTCACAAACTCGAGTGCCTTGGTGGCGGTGTCGAGAGCCACCTCTGGATGTCCGGCGTGCAGATAATAGTCGGATATGGTGAGGTAGGTCAGGGCCCTGCTGTATATGGAGCCATACCCGCGGAAGAGCCAGAGCGCGGTCTGTGCCATTCCGAGCGAAAAGGGGAATATGGAGTCGGTGTGTTGTTCGTCGATGTTGTTTATCATTCCTTGTGCCAGTTTCTGCATCACGCTGGCCTGCATGTAGACAAGTCGGGCCCTACGTGCCACATCCATAGCTTTGTCGAGTTGGCCTGTAAGGGTGTAGTATCGTGCCAGTTGTGCCGAGTCGTTGTTCACGATATCCATATCTGATGCAATGGCATCCAACTCGGTTTGTGCCAGGCTGTCTTGCATGATATAGTTGTAGTATGCGCTCGATGCCATGTGGAATTCGCTCTTTGCATAGTTGAGCAGTCGCAGTTGAGCGGGTGTTAGCGAGAGTGGGTCGGAATCTATACGGTGTAGTTTTCGTTCGGCATCGCTTCGATATTCGTAGAATTTCTCGTTCTGCCCCGTCACCTGGCATATTTTCATAAGCCCTACGTCGGCCACAGCTTTGGTTAGTATGCTCTTCGAAAGGTCGTAGCTGCGGGTGTAGAGGGCGGCTGCGCTGTCATAGTCCATGAGCATATACTGCACAAATCCGAGGTTGCTCAGAGCTTCGGCTCTACCTTCATCGTATTCGGCCGACATGTTTAGTGCCTGCTCTGCATAATTGGCGGTTGTATCGATGTTGAGGTAGCGGGTGTAGTATGCAAGCTGGTTGAGCGAGTCTGTCTGCACTACAACACGGTCGGCTGAGCCGTCTGTGCAAGACTGCATGATCATTGCCGACAGGCATGGCAAAAGAGTTGCCGACAGGCATGGCAAGAGCACCTCCATGGCACTAATGTGCCTGTACCACCTTCCGAGTTTCGATATATCCATTTGTGTATGTTGTCTTTTGAATTACGATTCTGTATTCCGAGGGTTGCGATATCTGCTGACCGTTCACGTTGTAATACTTCACCGATGCCACGCTTGTTCCTCTTTCCCCTACCCTGTCAATTTCCACTCCGATGATGGCATCGGGCACTTCGTTCCTGGCTGCATATTGTGCTACTTCGGTTTGTGTGTTTACGTGGTTGCTCTGTCCTATGGTGATACGGTCAAACATAGCCACTCCGTTTCCTCCGTCGGGATATCTGCCATACGACTGCCACCGCCCTTGTGCCTTATACGTCATGGCATCGTGCCACGATTCGTCGGCCGCTGTGATGGCTACGTATGCGCTGTCGGCATTTGCAAGTTTGAACGATGCATGCAACTGACTGATGGGTTCACGGCCGTCGCACCACACCACCTTGTAGCCAAAGGGTGGAATTACACTGTTGCCATCTGCCGGTATCTGGTATTTCATGGGCTTGTCGGGGGTGTCGGTGAGGTACATTCCTGCCAGGTCTATGGGGTTGCCGGTGGTGTTATACAGTTCAATCCAGTCGGCTTTCTTCATGTATTCGTTTATGTAAATATCGTTGGCCGAGCTCACTTCGTTTATCACCACTGGTCTGATGCCTGCTTTCAGGCGCTCTGACTCGTCGGTAATAGAATCGAAACATGCGATGATGCTATACGTTCCTACCCCGAGTTTGCTGCTCAGCTTGTAAACCGAGTCGGTCTCTACAACGACACCGTCCACCTCCCATCCTCTGAATTCATATCCTGCCGGTGCCGATGCTGTGAGTACGATGGGCTTGTAGGCACGGCCGTCAAATCTGCCGGTGGGTATTTCCTGGCTGTTCAGCTTCAGCCGGGCCTGCCCTGTGTTGGCTTTTATGTTCAGATTGTATGGATTCGAAATGCTGAGTGTGGATTGCAGACTGTTCATGGCTGCCTTATAGTGCCCGTCGCGGTCAGACAGAGTGCTGCGCAGGCGTTCTATGCGTGTTGTAGAGCTGAGTCCTTCCATCAGTAGTGCGGGGGCTATGTTTTCTGTGATTTTGTTGATGATGGGCAGGCAGCGGTCGGGCAGGAACACGCTGCCGCCAATGAGGCAATATGCGTCGATGAATTGTTTGCGAAACGGCTGATAGGTCATCATGTCCTTGAAAATGGTGCACAGCTTGCTGTTTTTCGACATGTATGTTGCAATCATGTTTGTATCGCCAAAGCAGCCGTCGAGGTCGAATGCCACTACGTGTATCTTTCCGTCGTCTGTGCGTGCACGGAATCCCTTTATGTTCTTCATGCCCGTGCGCACCCAGTCAAGATTACCCATATATATCTCGGCTGCCATGTAGTTGCAGTATTCATCCACATCGAGCATGCATGCTATCTCTGTCCATATAGAGTCTTTATCTGTCGCCTTAGCCAGTTGCTGACACAGCGTGTACCACCGATTAAATGCCTGCGCATCGCCTTCTTTTATAGTGAACTCATCCTCCCACTCGTCAATCTCGTCGCCACCTATTCCGTAGTTGCTGTATGCATACTTGCTGTTGCTGGCTTCTCTCAGGTTGAGCATTCCGAGATAGCGTCCGTTGATGAATATGTGTGCCGGCTGGTATGCCTGACAGTCCAGATACAGGCCGCTGGTGCGCAGCAACTCCTGCAGAGCGGCATCCCAGAAGCGCTCATACTGGTCTTGGCCGCCATTGCGCACAAGCAGGTGTTTCAGTTTTATGTAGGGCTTGCTGTCAAACACTGCTGCTGTGAAAAAATTCTCGCCATCGGCCAGGCGGTCGGCCTTCAGCTTGAACGACGATTTGTGTTCCCAGTACTCGTCGCCAGCATTAAACCGAGTCCATCCGCCAAAGATTGAGAAGTTGGCTCCCTGGTTCAGCAAAGTGCGGTAGACATTGGTCTCAACGTTGGGCACCATGTACTCCACATTCACAGGCCGTTCCCAGTCCATGTTTTGGTTGGCCGGAGTCTTCGAGTTGTTCCACACGCGGCCGTTTGTTCCCCTCACGTAGAGCCCTATCTGGTTTGAGAAGAAATTGTCGGGGTGTGAACATATTGACACAATCGGCAGATAGTAGTCTTTGTCTTGCATGATAAACGAGCGAGTCACTACCGGGCTGTTCAGATAGCCGTCGGCCACACACATAAACCTGTAGATTGTCGTGGTGTTCACGCTGAAATTGCCCGAGGCCGACACCATGCTTTCTCCCTCCACCGGTGTGGAGCCGTCGGTGGTGTAGAGCAGTTTTGCGCCTGCAGGAATCGTCACACTAAAGTTCACCGTTCCCCTCATCAGTCCGCCGTCAACGCTCACCACCGGTGCATCCAGCCGCTTCTGGGCAAACTTGCTTGTGGCGTTTGTCTTTGCAGGAGTGGGGTTTGAAGTGTATGCCCACACCTCACCGCCGTCGGCAGTTCTGGCCCATGAGCAGCGGCTCAGTGCCGGCGGATAGTTCACGGCATCAATCAGGGTTCCGTCTCGGGCAACAAGTTCGATGAGTCCGCCGTCGGCATCGAGTTTATACCTGATCTGAGTAGATGCCCCGTTGCCGTAGTAGCCGTCACTGCTGTTGTGGTCGAACCACAGGCACACCATACCGCCCGCTGCCACCATGCCGTGGGCTGAGTTGAGAAGATGGGTGCTGATTTTGCCTTCCGAGTCGGTGTGGCGCACCGTGATGCCCATAAGCGACAGTCCACTCTCGTCGGGGTTATACACTTCAATCCATCCACCATAGTTGTACGATGGATCGATAAAAGCGTCTATGTTTGCCACCTCTACCTCGTTTATCAGCAGTCGGTGTGTCTGTCCGGCCAAAGGCAACGCTTGCGCCATCAATGTCGCAAGAAGGAGCATGCAGAATCTTCTCTTGTCTGTTTTCATTTTATTCTTGTCGTTAATCAGTTAACTCTATATATAGAGTCTGATTTCGCCTCAAAGACTGCATCTATTTTATGATTTTCCCAACTTTTATCTTGTCGCCCGAGTCATCTACTTCGAAGAATACGGGTATGCGTATGTATGCTCCGTTGGCATTGTAATGTGAGTGGCAGCACAGCAGCAAATGGCCGTCGAAGGTGCGGAACATCATGCCGTGGCCGTAGTTTGGCGGTGTTATTGGTTCTGCCTCTTGCACCCATGGACCATCAAGCGTGCCGCTTGCAGAATAAGCCACCCCTTGTGTATAGTCTTTATAGACCCAGCTTGTCCACAGCATTCCCAACTTGCCCGTCTTGGTGCGGAAGACGAATGGGCCGTCGGTCACCTTGTTTGGAATGATGTTGCCTTCGTCGTCGCGTTCGCGGCTCCAGGGCGAGTCGAACGCGCGGAACAGCAGCCGGCGGGTGCCTTCAATGGTGCCGCTCAAGTCGGGCTTGAGCCGTATTTTCTCCACCGTGCCGTTCCAGTTCTGCAACCATTCGTGGCAGAAAATCATGTATGGCTGTCCGTCGGTGTCCACCCAGAAGTTGGCATCGAGAGTCGGCTCTTCGGCTGGCAGATATGTGGGGTCGCCCATCGCGCGGTAAGGACCCTCGGCCCTGTCGGCCACCAACACGTGGCAGGCACGGCGTTCAATCACGTTGCCGCGCACCGTGTCAATCTTGACGCTGCGGTTGGTGAATGTTGCAAAATAGTAGTATTTGCCGTTATACTTGTGCAATTCGGCAGCCCATATCATGGGACGTGCACCCATCCACGAGTCGGCAGTCGTCTCGGCCACAGTCAGCGGACCGTCCCAACGCTTCAGGTCGCGGCTCTTCCACAGCTGGCCGCCGGTCCCCGTCATGTAATAAGTCTGTGTTGCTTCGTCGGCAAGGACGAAAGGGTCGCTCAGACGGATAGAATCGGTGGGAACACCTATGCGAATACGTCCCCTGCCACCCCACTGAGCAATACATGCCTCGTTCCATACAAAGAACGTCAGCAAAAGAAATAATGCATTCTTCAACATAGTATTTAAGATTTTTGACTACTTTATTTACGATTTGACGATTTACTATTTACTATTTATTTTCTATTTAACTATTTGTCTATTTCCTTCCGGATGGCATCTTCTCCCCTTGGGGGAGATAAGAGAGGGGTTAATCTCCAATTTTCAATCTTCCGCCTGCAAACTTACATAAAAT
>JAFUSD010000086.1 GCA_017480685.1 Bacteroidaceae bacterium | reverse complement strand
TCCATATTGCGGAAAGCATAGAAATCTGACGAGCCTTCACGCTGGTAGGCATCGAATCGTGGCGACACCTCGCGTATGTCTTGCTTGCATATAGTCTTATAAAACACGCCTGCCCATCCTGCCTCGAATGCACGAGCCACCATCTCGTAGTTGGTACATATGGCTGACGATGCAAGGAAAAACGGGTTTTCGCATGGAATCCCGCAGAAAGTGATGGCGAGGGATATCGGTTTCGCACATCCGTGTGCCGATACATGGGGCGTTGCAGCTTTTTCCACTTGTGAACACTTGAGCGGAGCCAGCATCTGCTTGATGCGGATAGGTCTGTCGTAGTGTATGCAGGCTTGTTCTGCCGCTTCAAATTCATCGTCAGTACACTCTGACACCCAACTGCCAGCTGACTTTTCGTTGCCGAATCGTATGGCACGTATAGCTCGGGCTGGGTCACCATTCTTGCAAACCATACTGCATGGTGCATCGACACAGAGCAGGCACCGTGCAGCTTCTTCTTCTAAGCGCAATCTCTTATTCATATCTTTGTATGTTTTTTATGGAGGTATTATGTAGTGAGTTTATTGTCGGGGGACAAAGGTAAGCAAAAGTTTTGATTGAAACAAAATTATAAACTGATATTATTCTACTAACTAAGATTTTTTCACGTGTTTGGATACGAATCAGGCTTTTCAAAAACACATGGAATGATAGCACGAAAGTGGTGAATAATGTAGTAAACTGACGTTATAGCTTTTTCAATTCTTCATTTTATCAAGAAATCGTTTTGCCGTTAATAATTTAATGACTATCTTTGCATGGTAAAAAAAACTATAACAATGCATAGACCGCAATACACAGTCTGTGTACACGATTGCAACTACAAGAAGTAATATTATAATTGAATTATTAACTCTTAAAAACACATTTGTTATGAAAAAACAAATCATCAAAGTGGCAGTGGTGCTGATGTCGGCATCCGTGCTTTTCAGCTCATGCATTGGCTCGTTCAGTCTTTTCAACAAGTATGAGAAATGGCAGACCAACATGACTGGCAACAAGTATGTGAATGGTATCGTTGGTCTTATTCTGCAACCAATCGTTGGTGGCGTATGTCTGGTTGTGGATGCTCTTGTGCTCAACACCATTGAATTCTGGAGCGGCAACAACCCCATTGGAACTGCAAGCACTCAGTATGTGAAGGGAAGCGACGGACACGAATATGCCATCCGCACATTGAAGAACGGATATAAGATTACATCCGACACAGGCGACGTGACCCTCTTGAGCCACAACAAGAAGAACGACTCGTGGTACATCTCGCAGAATGGTGAGAAGAAAGAACTCATCCGCTTCAACGAAGACGGAACCATCCAAGCCAACCTGGGCAACGGACAAAGCATCACCGTATCAAACGACGAAGCTGGCATGCGCCAAGTGCAGGATGCAATGAACACCACATACTTCTATGCACTGAACTAAAGCGAAAACAGGTATCAAACAAAACGCGGACCTAAACGAAAAGAAAAAAGCAGGGAAAGCTCAATGCTTTCTCTGCTTTTTCTGATTATTCTGATTTCTTTGCAAGTCTGGAGGATTGCAGAACTCACTCTCCTGCTGGGAATATTATCTGATATCGTCCGCTCAAATGCATCATGGCAAAGAGGCGAAGCAGTGCGCAGTAGTATTCATCGAAGAAGCCATCCTCGAGTGGTTCATGCTTGGTTTCCCAGAAGTGCTGCACAAACTCGCGGCTCTTGTCGTGGGTAGCAGCCAGCGAAACGGCTGCAGCCGTAGATATAAAGCCCATGCTATGACGCAATGCAGGTGGGAACGAACCGGCACGCAGAGGGTTCTGCGGACGGCGGCCATCTACGGTGTATTGGTCGACGAATGTCTTCACACCTTCTTTATATAGGAAGTTCTGGATTATGTTGGCATATTGTTGCTGCCACTCTTTGTCGTCGCGCGACCACACGTAGTCGAGTGCTATGTTCATAGGCACACGCCATGAGTCGTAGCGGAAGTCGGCACTACCACCAAATCCACCACGCGGACTGCCGTCGAAGTTGCTGTAGTCGGGGTTGAGACCTGTCTCGGAATTGATGGCACGATGCAGATAAGCACGTGCTGAATCGGCACAAGCATACCAGAAACGCGAACGTCCGTCGCCCAACCAACGTGCCCACACTTCGTAGAACGCAGGTATGTTGTATGATGGGTCGGTATACTGACTGCCACCTGGGTCGGGAGTGAAGGTGATAATCTTGTGTTCGAGGTTGATGAGCGGAGCCGTAGAATTCTTGCCTGCCTTCATCATCGATTGGTCGATAATGTTGCGGGCCTCGGCCAGGTAGTTTATCTCGCCGTCATTACCCCAGCGGTTGGATGCAAAGATGAGCGAAGTGACGTAGTAGAGTTCACCATCCGATGCCGGCCCTTGCGAGTTGCGCGAACCATCGGTGCGACAGCTCCATGCAAAGTAGCCGTTGAGGTCGCCATCGTGGTGTTGCATATACTTTGTACACCAGCGCCACAAGCGGTCGAAGATATCCTTGCGGTCCCACTGCACGGCAATCATCATGCCATACGACATGCCTTCGGTGCGCACGTCGTGGTTCTTAACATCTGAGATATAAGCCATCGAGTCGCCTACTTCGAAGTAGCACTTGTGAGGTCCGGTAAACACGTTGTCGAATGCCTCCTGCACTTTCTTGTCGATGTCGCTTTGCTTATAGCCCATCTCAAGGAAATAGTTACGATAGGTCTTAGTGGTGAATGCACCTTCTTGTGAGCGCGGTGGTTGCTGTTGCTGACGTCCGAAACCACCGAAGCCTCCGAATCCGCCAAACTGTGCCATCATAGGCATTGCGGTCATCATGAGGCCAATGAATGTTGTAGTTAGTTTTATGTTCATAATTGTTGAAAGGATTTTTTTGTTAGGTTTTTAAAGGCTTCAGGCTCGTTAAGGGCTTTATTGTTCTTTATAGGCTTCAATTACCTTTGGATTATTAGGGAGGGTTCGGAGTGCTCTGACGCTCCGAGCTCTCCCATATAGAGCCTTGTCCCCTTTTGGCTTATTTGGGGAAGCAGGGAGGATGCTTATTTCCTCCTGATGTATGCTATAGTGTCGCCCTTGCGCACTTTCTTGCCTTGGCTTACAACGATTTCGACGAGCTTGCCGCCGAGTGCAGCCTTGACTTCGAGGGTCTGTCCGTACTGGTTTTGCAGATAGCAGAGACGGTCACCTTCTTTATATTCAGTACCAATGGCTGGGTCGATGCTCTTGGCACCTTCGCTTCCACCACCTACTTCGTACATCACAGTTCCGTTTTCGGGTGCTATGATGGCATCTGCCTCGGCATGCTTGTATGCAGCCACTTCTTCGAGCGAGAGGTTGCCACCCTTCTGCAATTCCTTATCCTTGGCTGCCTGCAGGTCTTTGAGGAAGCGCTCCTTGGCAATACCGCTCTTGTAGTCGCGATACTGGCTCTCATGCATGGCAAACTCGAAGAGTTCTTCGTCGTCTTCGCCACGCTCCCATCCGTTCTGCTTCATTTCCTCGATGAATCGTGGCAGGTCGTCTGGGTAGTTGGATTGTGGGTCAACATCGGTGAACTCGTAGCCTTTCTCCTTTGCCAGTTCTATGATTTCGGGTGCTACAGGGCCAGGCAGTTTGCCGCTCTTGCCGAGTATCATGCCCCAGATGCTTTGGTCCATCATGGTGTATCGAGGTTTGCCCATCGACTCGGTGAGGAGGTTCATGAGTGCTATGTTCTTCACATACTGTGAGAACGGAGTTACGAGTGGTGGATATCCCACACGAGGCCATACGTATGCCACCTCGTTGAACAGGCGTACGAGCAGTGCATCTTCGCTCAGCGGCTCTTCGCCTTTGCCACGGCGGTTGTTGTTGATGGCATCCATCACGCCCTTCAGGTCGGCCATCATACTTCCCATCATTCCACCGGGGAGTCCGCAACCGAGCAGGAGCGACGACATGAGTTTGTTCGACGGGTTCATGAAGTAGCCGAGGAAGTCGTCGATAAACTCTTGAGTGAGCTTGCGTGCTTCCATATATGCATCCATATTGATGTCTGCCACTTCGAAGCCGTAGTTCTTCAACATGCTCTGCACCGAAATGATATCGGGGTGTACCTTACCCCACGACAGAGGTTCGATAGCAGTGTCGATTACGTCGGCACCATTCTTGCACACTTCGAGTATGCTTGCCATCGAGAGGCCAGGGCCGCTGTGGCCGTGATACTGTATGATGACCTCGGGATGTTTTGCCTTAATCATGGCTACAAGCTTACCCAGCATTGCCGGCTGACCGATTCCAGCCATGTCTTTCAGACAGATTTCGGGTGCACCGGCAGCGATAAGTTGCTCGGCTATGTTGGCATAGTATTCAGCTGTGTGTATAGGGCTGGTGGTGATGCAGAGTGTAGCCTGCGGTGTCATGCCGGCCTCGAGTGCATACTTGATTGATGGTATGATGTTGCGTGTGTCGTTCAGTCCACAGAAAATTCGTGTGATATCGACACCCTGTGCATGTTTCACGTGATACATGAGTCGGCGCACATCGGCCGGAACAGGGAACATGCGTAATGCGTTGAGTCCGCGGTCGAGCATGTGGGTCTTGATACCAACCTCGTTGAACGGCTTTGTAAATGCACGTACAGCTTTGTTTGGATTCTCGCCATACAGCAGGTTGACCTGCTCGAAGGCACCACCGTTGGTCTCGACACGGGAAAAACATCCCATCTTGATTATCACAGGAGCAATGCGCTCCAGCTGGTCTTTCCTGGGCTGGAACTTGCCACTCGACTGGAACATGTCTCTATACACGAGACTGAACTGAATCTTTCTCTTCTCCATATATGTTTTACGTTTGTATTGTTTGATTTATATCATTTGTAATGCAGATTTACTCTTATGCTTTCAGACTATAAAGCTTAAAAGCCCACACCCACGGTGAACGACATCTTGTTCTGATATGTCTTGCTTCCACGTACATCTCTATAAAAGTGATGGTTGGTCAACCCCCATGAATATTCAGCACTTACTGTTATGCTTTTAATCCTCAATCCCAGTGCAACCTCAGCTTGAGCATTGAACCACTTGGGCCATCCCAAGCGTCCGTAGCGTATGTGGTCAAGCTCATATTCATGACGGTAAGGCAGTCCGTCGCTATCAAAATCCCAGTACCAGGAATCGTGATTAGAGAAACTGCCACGAATTGCACAATTCATACCAAGTCCGCCATGTGCAACGATTGCTACCGTAGGAGACAAATGCAACGTCAGTTGAGCATGAGCAGGCACATATATACAACTCTCGTTAAAGTCATCATAGCCCATATCCTCACTTGTAGATATATAGGCTTCATATAGCAGGCCGGTGTGTAAAGCAATAAACTTATTAAGCGGTGGCGTATATACAAATCCGATCTGGATGCCGTGCAAGAAATGGTTCTTACGTCCCCACAGATTTTCACGATACGTGGCACCATTGATATCCGACACCCACTGTTTGTTTACATATCCAGCTTGCAAGTGAATGTTTTCGTCTCCGTCGTCATCAGCCCGGCAGACCGCCGGCATTGACGCCGAAAGCAAGACGACTATTGCGAGACAGCATAGCCTACGACGATAGCAGAATAATCTGATTTGTCCTAACAACATACTCATATAAGCCGCATTGTTTTAATTTTTCTACAAAGATAAGCAATAAGAAAGACATGACAAGCACAAAACAGCAATTATTTACTGAATCGACATTAAATTCTTGACAAATGGAATGCAAATGGGTATAATGATTAACAAACATGGCACAATGTACGTAACTCGAAAAAAAGAGAAGTGTCGAACTGTCAAAAGCTCGGCACTTCTTTTTATTTCAATAGTATATATGCAAATGATTGGTCAGACCAACCTGCATGTATAATAATCAACCTAAAGTTTCAGATTACTTCAGAGAGTAGATATACGGGTCTTTTTCATCACCCGACTCAGAAACTGTTACTTTGTCCTCACGGAGCAACCATCCTAAACCAAGGTTGAAATCCTTCTCTGCCAATTTAGTTGCTTTCTTGATTTGCTTGAAAGTCTGAGCATTGTTTTCGTCCAAAGCATGCCAAATAAGACCTGCAATGTTTCCTGCCTTTTCTTGTAACATAACTTTTTTCTTTTTATCAAATTAATACTTCTAAAACCTTTGTGATTTATTTCACGCTGCAAAGATACAGCTTTTTTGATAATCACCAAACTTTTTTTAGGAAAAATCAAACATTTGTGCACATTTTTGTGCACGGACACAGATAAAACACGCATACCAAGTTGCAATCATTCGTGCACTACGGTCACTGTCGGGTTCTCTATATCGTCGAGTATTGTCAGTTTTGTAACGTTGAATGATGCTTCACCTGTGGCATGCAGGCAGAGGTTCTGCCAGAAGAATACGGTACCGCCTTCTACCGTGATGGTCTTGCATGGATAGCCAAGGTATTCGCCACTGCCAAACGATGCGGATCCTGCGTATGGGTTCGGATTCATATTATGTGCCTGCCAATACATCATGTCCCATGCACATACGAATCCCTTGAATTTGATTCCTTCAGCTTCGGTAGCGATTTGTACGTCGGGACCACCCATGCAGCTGGTGCCAGGAAGCAAACGCTGTGGCAAAGTTTTACTATACCCCGCTACACTAATGGTTGTAGAGCCGCTTGCACGATTGTATCTGAACGAAACGTTACCCTCTGGACTCGTAACTACTTCGTAGATGTTTGCACCTCCGTTACGATACTCTATGGTGCCTCCTGCGCCTTCCGGACCTGACCATGTTGCGTCGAAGTTCTTTATCTCCCACGGCATCTCGCGGTCGATCGACATGATTGGGTTGGCCAAGCTATCGATTATACTTGTGCGTATCACGTTTTTATAACCTATCGGTGTAGGCCATTCCATCTCAACATCGGCCACTGAATTTTC
>JAFUSD010000085.1 GCA_017480685.1 Bacteroidaceae bacterium | reverse complement strand
CGACGGATATTCCATCAACATCTTCGCCGACAACGAAAAGCAGGTGCGCCGCCTCGAGGACATCTTCGACGCCAACCGCCGCGGCGAGGTGCTCGTCACATTTGCTGCCATTCCGTGCGCCATACACGAGGGATTCATCGACCACAGGCTGAAGCAGTGCTTCTTCACCGACCACCAGCTCTTCGACCGCTACCATAAATACACATTGCAGAGCGAACGTGCACGACGAGGCAAGGTGGCACTCACGCTGAAGGAGATACAGCAGTTTGAGATAGGCGACTACGTGGTGCATATCGACCACGGAATAGGGCGCTTTGGCGGATTGGTGCGTGTGCCCAACGGCGACAAGATGCAGGAGATGATAAAAATAGTGTATCAGCGCGACGATGTGGTGTATGTATCGATTCATGCATTGGGCAAACTGTCGAAATACAAGGGACGCGAAGGCGAGGCTCCGCGACTGAGCCGACTGGGCACAGGTGCGTGGGAACGCATGAAAGAGCGGGTGAAGACCAAGGTGAAGGACATAGCGCGCGACCTCATACGCCTCTATTCTTCGCGCATGCAGGAGCAGGGATTTGCATACAGTCACGACAACTATATGCAACAGGAACTGGAGGCCAGCTTCGTGTATGAAGACACGCCCGACCAACTGAAAGCCACGCAAGACGTGAAGGCCGACATGGAGAGTCAGCACCCCATGGACCGACTGGTGTGTGGCGATGTGGGGTTCGGAAAGACCGAAGTAGCAATACGCGCTGCCTTCAAGGCAGCAGCCGACAGCAAGCAAGTGGCGGTGCTCGTGCCAACAACAGTATTGGCATATCAGCACTACACCACATTCTGCGACCGACTGAAGAACTTCCCCGTGAGGGTGGAATACCTCAGCCGGGCACGCGATACAAAAGCAACGAAAGCCGTGCTGGCCGACCTGGCAGCTGGAAAGGTGGACATCATAATCGGAACACACAAACTCATAGGCAAGGATGTGAAGTTCCGCGACCTGGGACTGCTCATCATCGACGAGGAGCAGAAGTTTGGAGTGGCTGTGAAGGAGAAACTGCGACAGATGAAGATAAATGTCGACACACTGACCATGACCGCAACACCCATACCGCGCACCCTGCAGTTCTCGCTCATGGGTGCTCGCGACATGAGCATCATACAGACTCCACCACCCAACCGATACCCCATACAGACAGAGATACACACCCTCTCGCCCGAAATCATTACCGAGGCAATCAACTTCGAGATGAGCAGGAACGGACAGGTGTTCTTCGTGAACAACAAGATAAGCAACCTGCCCGAACTCAAGGCACTCATCGAACGCTGTGTGCCCGATGCGCGAGTGTGCATCGGACACGGACGCATGAACCCGCAGGAACTGGAGCAAGTGGTGTTCGACTTCATGAACTACGACTACGATGTGATGCTCTCGACCACAATCATCGAGAATGGAATCGATATCCCGAACGCCAACACAATCATCATCAACTCGGCCCACAACTACGGACTGAGCGACCTGCACCAGATGCGAGGCAGGGTGGGGCGCAGCAACAAGAAGGCATTCTGCTACCTGCTGGCACCACCGCTTGCAGCACTGCCCGACGACTCGCGCCGCCGCTTGCAGGCACTCGAGAACTTCTCCGACCTGGGGTCGGGCATACAGATTGCCATGCAAGACCTCGATATTCGCGGAGCTGGCAACCTGCTTGGAGCTGAGCAAAGCGGATTCATTGCCGACCTGGGATACGAGACATATCAGAAAGTGCTGGCTGAAGCTATGAACGAACTGCGCGAGGAAGAACGGTGGACGAGCAATGAAGAACAAATGACGACCGACGACGGACGACCGGCGACGGGCGAACGGCGTATAACCAACGACGACAGGGTGGGCAATGCTGTGCGCCTGTGGGCAGGAGGCAGCGACACCATCATCGAGTCGGATCTCGAAGCATACTTCCCCGACAGCTACGTGCCAAGCAGCGGCGAGCGTATAAGCCTCTATCGCGAACTCGACACACTGACCTCGCAGCAGGCACTCAACGCCTATCGATTGCGACTGGAAGACCGATTCGGCCACATGCCGCCCGAGGGTGAACAACTGATGGCTGTGATGCCGATGAAGTGGGCAGCAGCAAGGCTGGGCATCGAGAAGCTGGTACTGAAGCAAGGCTCGATGCGCATGTATCTCGTGGCAGACTTCGAAAGCCCATACTACCAAAGTGCGGAGTTCGGAGCCATAATCGACTATGCATCCTGGCATCCGCGCGAAACGAAGATACGCGAACTCGACGGCAGGCGTTCGGTCGTGGTGAAAGACGTGACAACAATGAATCAGGCACTCGCCATTTTGCAAGCAATGCTTAAAGAATGTGATAAATCCTGTTAATCCGTGAAAATAAATCTTAATTTATTTTGTTTTTCGGATGCTTTGTAGTATCTTTGCAAAATTAAATCAAACAATCTGTACTTAAAAACTGAAACTGAAGAAATGATAAGTAGCGATAGTATCGTAATTATACCTACATACAACGAGAAGGAAAACATCGAGAAGATAATACGTGCAATATCCGCGCTCGACAAGTGTTTCCACATTCTGGTCATCGACGACGGGTCGCCCGACGGCACTGCTGCCATCGTGCGCCGACTCATGCAAGACGAGTTTGCCGGACGACTGTTCATCGTCGAGCGTGAAGGCAAACTGGGACTTGGCACCGCATATATCTGCGGATTCAAGTGGGGACTGGAACACGGATACGACTATATCTTCGAGATGGATGCCGACTTCTCGCATGCTCCATCCGACCTGCCACGACTCTACAGCGCATGTGCCGACGAAGGCTACGACCTCTCGATAGGGTCGAGATACATCACTGGCGTCAACGTGGTGAACTGGCCTATGGGACGTGTGCTTATGTCGTACTTCGCATCGAAATACGTGAGATTCATCACCGGCATGAACATCCACGATACTACGGCTGGATTCAAGTGCTACCGCCGCCGGGTGCTCGAGACAATCGACCTCGATGCCATACGTTTCAAGGGATATGCATTCCAGATAGAAATGAAACACACGGCATGGAAGTGCGGATTCAAGATAAAAGAAGTGCCCGTGATATTCGTGAACCGAGTGGAAGGCACATCGAAGATGAGCGGAGGCATATTCAGCGAAGCACTGTGGGGAGTGATACGACTGCGACTCGACGGATGGTTCAAGACCTACCCGAAAGCAAAAAACTGATGCTACAGAAAGTACAAGCCGAAGCTTCATGAGGCACAAGCCTGAAGTTCATGAGACACAAGCCTGAAGTTCATGAGGCACAAGCCTGAAGTTCATGAGGCACAAACCGAAGCTTCATAAAGCTAAAGCTGATGCAACAGAAAATGCTATAAACTGAAACTGATGAAAACAATCATAACCAGAGCTAAGATAGTGAACGAAGAACGACTGATAGACAATGCTACAGTCGTGATACAGGACGAATTTATAACACATGTGCTCGAAAACGAGACATGGAACCCCGACCCCGACGACATCGTGATTGATGCATCGGGCATGTATCTGTTCCCAGGTGTAATCGACTGCCACGTACACTTCCGCGAACCAGGCTACACCTACAAGGCCGACATAGAGTCGGAGAGCCGCACTGCTGCTGCGGGCGGTGTGACCTCGTACATGGAGATGCCCAACACCAACCCACCTACCACAACACTCGAACTGCTCGAAGAGAAATACGACATAGCACGCAAGAACAGCCGAGTCAACTACTCATTCTTCTTCGGGGCGACCAACGACAACATCGACCTGCTCCGACAGCTCGACCCACATCGAGTGCCAGGCGTGAAGGTCTTTATGGGCAGCAGCACCGGCAACCTGCTGGTGGACGACAGCAATGCCATGCGTCGCATATTCGAAACATCACCACTCAGGATTGTGGCACACTGCGAAGACAACAACATCATTGAACAAAACATAAAGGCATTCAAACGTAAATATAAGGGACAGAACGACTTCCCAGTGCGCTATCACTCGCGAATAAGAAGCGTGGAAGCATGCTACGAGGCTGCATCGAAAGCTGTAGAACTGGCCCGGCAGACAGGAGCCCGGCTGCATGTGGCTCACGTGTCAAGCGAGCGCGAACTGGAGTTGTTCGACTCAAAACCACTGGCCGAGAAGCAGATAACTGCTGAAGCATGCATTGCCCACCTCATGTTCACAACCGAGGACTACGACCAACTCGGCACGAAAATCAAGTGCAACCCTGCTGTCAAGACACCTGAAGACCAGGCAGCACTGCGCGATGCACTGACCGACGGACGCATCGACATCGTGGCAACCGACCACGCTCCACACCTGCTCGACGAGAAAGTGGGAGGTGCGCTGCGCGCCATGTCGGGCATGCCACTGGTTCAGTTCTCGCTGGTATCGATGCTCGAACTCGTCGACAAGGGTGTGCTGCCACTCCAACACGTACCTACACTCATGAGTCACAATCCAGCAACGCTTTACAACATCGACCGTCGCGGATTTATCCGCCCCGGATATTATGCCGACCTGGTGATTGTCGACCCTAATGCCAACTGGCAAGTAGCAGAAGGACGCTACTATACCAAGTGTGGATGGACTCCGATGGACGAACGCACCTTCAAGTGGAAAGTTGTCAGAACGCTGGTAAACGGAGTCACTGCATACAGCAACGGCATCGTGATTGATGGAATCAGAGGTAAAGAGTTGAAGTTTATATAAATAATACAGAACCCGTTGAAGACATTTTCGTATAATATCCAGACATTGATGCCACTCATCAGCTGGGAGCACTTCTTCTTTCCGTGGAAAGTGCTGCCTTATTCAGATGAAGCCCAATGTCTGAAACACGATGCGATAAAGTTTCTTGACGACGAAACAAACTTCATCAAAGTCAAGTGTTTGTACGATGAGTTTCAAGCACACATATCCGACGACGATATAATAATTGGTGGCCGTCGCATCCCATTCCTGCGACAGCAACGACTGAACGACGACGGGACATGTCTCTGCATCAGCGATTTTATCAACGAAGGCGGACGTGTCGGTGTTTTTGCCACTGCGGTTCACTGTGGAAACAAAAGTCACAAGCCATTCTTTGATAATAGTGTCGACCCATATCGTGAACTCTTACAGCTGACCATCTGCGACCGACTGGCCGAAGCGGCTGCCGAGCAACTGCAACGCGAAGTGGAAGAAACGCACTCGTTGGGCAAAGACTTCATCATTCGTCCCGCTGTTGGCTATCCTTCTATTCCCGACATGTCAATCAATTTCCTGCTCAACGACCTGTGTGGGTTCGACAAGATAGGAATCAGCCTTACAGAAAACGGCATGATGCAACCACACTCAGCTGTGAGCGGATTCATCATATCACACCCACAAGCTCGCTATTTCAGTGTCGGTCCTGTGACCGACGAGCAACTGAACGACTATGCATCACGTCGTGGATTAACCCTTGAAGAAATAAAAAAATACATTTATGCGTAAGATAATAAAGCGAATGTTTGCATTTGTAGGAATACTGATACTATTGCTCGTGGCCGTACTTGCGTTCGGCTACATCTACGGAAGCCGTCATTTTGTAGTTCATGAGCAGACTCTTTATTTCGACGACCTGCCCGAGGCGTTCGATGGCTATCGCATTGCTCAATTCTCTGATTTCCATGCCATGTCGTTCCACGTAGGACATGAGGCTGATGTACCCAAAATTGTAGATCTTATCAATGAGCAACATTGCGACATGATTGCCTTCACGGGCGATATCGTCACAATCAAGGCTGACGAACTCGATGGATTCGAAGAGGAACTGTCGAGGCTGTCTGCCCCCGATGGTGTATATGCTATCATGGGAAATCATGATTATGCTCTGTATATGCGCAATTACACAGTTGCTCAACGCCTGGCTGACATCAAGGACTTGCATCGCCGTCATGCCAAGATGGGGTGGAAACTACTGTTGAACGACCACGATGTCATATACCGAAACAACGACTCGCTTGTGGTTGTAGGTGTTGAGAACGATGGCACTCCGCCACATTTCCCACAGTATGGCGACTTGAAGAAAGCAACCGAAGGTGTGACTGACGATGCTTTCAAGGTGTTGCTCAGTCACGACCCAACACACTGGCGCCGCTCGGTGATACCCGAGACAAACATACAACTCACCCTCTCCGGACATACACACGCAGGACAGTTCAAGGTGTTCGGCTGGTCGCCCGTAGCTTTGGTGTACGATGAATGGAGAGGTGTGTATCAAAACACGAAGCAAGACACAACCAACGGGACTTCAGTCAAACAAACACTCCATATAAGTGAAGGCATAGGGTGTGTTCCGGTGCCGATGCGAGTGGGCGCATGGCCCGAGGTGACAGTCATCACCCTGCGTAAGAATCAAAACAAGTAATCCATCCTTTTTTTGTAAGAATCAGGAAAACTATAATGATTCTTTCATGTTGGAACAAAACAAGTAAAGAACTATCTGTATTATGATTTACAAGATATATGCATTGCTAATAGCAACTCCGCTCTTCATCCTGTTTACAATCGTGATATGTGTGCTGGTCATTCTTTCTGCATTGCTCGGTTTGCCACGTCTGGCTCATTATTACATCCCACGTATATGGGGTAGGGGTGCATGCGCGTTATATCTGTTGCCTGTTGAGGTTAAGGGACTTGAATATCTCGACAAGCAACAGTCATACATTTTCCTGGCAAATCATCAAGGCTATTTCGACATCCTGTTGATGTATGGATACCTGAGTCATTCGTTCAAGTGGATGATGAAAGACTACCTGAAGAAAATGCCTGTAGTGGGTATTGCATGTATCTGTTCGCGCCAGATATTTGTTGGTGACAGCCTTGCATCAATACAAAAGGCAGTGACCGATGCCCGCAAAACCCTGCGTGGAGGCATGTCGATGACCATTTTCCCCGAAGGTACACGTACACACGACGGACGGATGCAACCATTCAAGCGCGGTGCATTCATGCTGGCCAACGAGATAGGCCTGCCAATAGTGCCCATCACTATCAAAGGGTCTTATGAGGCATTCAGCCGCAAGGCTTGGATGGTGACACGTGCTCCGCTGTCTCTTATCATTCACCAACCCATCACAAACAACCAACGCGAGGGCAAGACAACTAAAGCCTTGATGGCCGATGTATATGATATTATTGAAGAACCACTCACTACGATACAATCATAAGCGAGGATTATAAATAGTGGAACTCGCGATAAAGAAGAAATAAAGTGATAATGCCATAACAAAGCAGTACAACTTTTTTCGGGGGAACCTGTTATTCCTCTTCACGCTGCTCAAATGTACGAGCCGTTTTTATGATGGTACGCAAGAAGTGGTGTGATTCGGAACTTATAATAGTTTTGCAGCCAATAAAACAAACAGATAAATCGGAATTTAGCGAAATGGAAATTGTAAGGAAAATATTTTTGATGCTTCTTTGCTCATTCTTTGCGTTAGTGTTGCATCCGCTATTTCATACTATTGGGCTTGATTTCTATACGGAATCACCGTTCATTGTTCTTCAT
>JAFUSD010000084.1 GCA_017480685.1 Bacteroidaceae bacterium | reverse complement strand
GACGATGAAGATATTTCCTATTCGATTAACCTGCCAGAGACCATGATACTGGCCGACGGTATGACCTTCGAGGAATACCTGGTGAAACAGGTTCTTGCCAATGCCAAACCCCTGAAAGAACGAATCGAAACGCTGAGGTACTCTGTGACCTGCCAGCTGGAGAAGGACATAGACCTGACACAGTTTCCCCACCGCCGCACCATTACCTTTGCCGCACGACTTGCAGGATATGGCCCCATCATATCGGCCCTAAGGGAACACAAGCATTTTGGTATCACGATGGCTGAGGATGTGGTCTTCAACAAAGGAAAGATAACGGCCTCGAATGTGCGGATGGTGGAGATGAAACAGGAACTCACAGAGAAGCAGAAAGCGTCATTTCTGAAGCATGATGGTATGATGAGTGCCAATGTCTATGACCAGTTCTACAAGAAGGTGCGTGAGAAAGCGAAAGAGCTCAAGAAAAAATACCGGAAGAAGCAGGATACGGGTATGGAATACGTTGGCAGCTATACCGCAGGCAACAGAACATTTTATATTGTGAAACTCGAAAATATGAGGGTCCACATCGCTGAAGGCTGTTGGCAGATATCACGCATCAGCTATGTCGAGGGACAGAACAACATGAGCTATGAGTTTAAGGAGGTCAGGCACAATCTCTTCCTTCTCTCTCGTGGTACAGCGAAACTATTTCTTGATAAAACCAAGTGGCCCAAGGGCTTTATCTCCATGAAGATGGGGTATGACTACCAATGACACAACGGCGGTTTTCAAGGGAATTATTTGATGTTTTGCCGATTTTTTTGTAATTTTGCAGCCGATTTTCACGATAGAACCAAAATAAGTATGGAAAGACAAGATAATAATCGTGAGCTGATTGCCCACCTCTCGATGTTCGGAGCTTGTGCTGGCTGGGGCCTGATGGCGCCTATCGGCAAAGATGCAATGACGCATGGTATCGACGGCATCACAATGGTTACCTTTAGAGTGGTGGGGGCCTGTCTGCTGTTCTGGATAGCCTCGCGCTTTGCTCCTAAGGAAGAGGTGCCTCGTCGCGACAAACTGATGTTTATCGGAGCAGCTATCTTCGGACTCCTTTGTAACCAATGCTGCTACACCATCGGCCTGAGCATCACCTCGCCCATCAATGCCTCGATTGTCACTACCTCGATGCCGATTTTTGCGATGCTGCTGTCGGCTCTGATCCTGAAAGAACCCATCACAAGCAAGAAGACACTGGGTGTGATGATGGGTTGCAGCGGCGCGCTGATACTGATTCTGACGAGTGCTGCCCATGCGGATGGCAAGGTGGGCGACATTCGAGGAGACCTGCTCTGTCTGTTTGCACAGTTCTCGTTTGCCCTCTATCTGTCGCTCTTCAATCCGCTGATACGACGATACAACGTATTCACGATCAACAAGTATATGTTCTCATGGGCCACACTGATGCTTCTGCCCTTCACCTTCCTGCATGTCAGAGAGGTGGTGTCGCAACCCATCGCCACCAAAACCTGGTGGGAAGTGGCTTATGTTGTTTGTATCGGCACCTTCCTGGGCTATATCCTCACGATGATTGGGCAGCGAACCTTGCGTCCAACGGTGGTCTCTGTATATAATTATGTACAGCCCATCGTCTCTGTCGCCGCATCGTTGCTGATGGGTGTGGGCATACTCAAACCAACGCATGCGCTGGCTGTCGTACTCGTTTTCAGTGGTGTATGGCTTGTCACCAAGTCAAAGTCGAGCGGATTACACGGAAAATAGGATACTACCACTCCGTAAGGTCTGACTCTGCTTCGATGAGATTCTCGGTCTTGTCGTCGAGGGCGGGGAAGAAGTCGATGCCTGTGAGCATCTCTATCTCGTCGACGCTGCGCACGGCATCCTGCATCGGCTGTTTCTTACCCACATTATTATATATGAATCCGATGGCCTTAGGCTCGCCCTGACGGCAGAGCACCACCTTGAAGAACTTCTCGGGCACCCATACACGGTTGCGACCTATCATCTTCTGTTCGCCGATGCCGTCGTAGAGCGGTCCGCAGACGATATCCACAGAGCCGTATTTGCGGGCCCAGTCACGACAGAGAATCTCGAGGTCGTTCCACTCGTATTTGTTCAGACCGTGATTCTGAGGACATATATTTGTAAACAGAAACGACTCCTGCATGGCCTCACTATCCCATTTGCAGTCGCCTGCAGGGCACATGTGGCCTCGGTCGTAGCGTGAGTTGTAATAGTCCTTGTCGGTGGCTCTGGGAGCCTCTACGGCAGTATCTTCGGTAAAGAGCATCCCCGAGCGCATAGCTGAGCCGTAGGTGCGCTGTTTGGTGAGGTGCCAGGCCACCCAGTTGGGGGTCTTTGTATTATTGTTGTAAGATGTGGTATAGCCCTTGCGCTTGATAATCTGTTCCGGCCTGTCGGTGAGCTTGGCGGGAATCTCATAGAGTAGGGGGGGCTTCTTGGCTCTTGCGACATTGGCTGTCGGGGCGGCAGTAGAGGCTTTGGCTGCAGTAGGATCAAGGAATCCCTGTGCCGGCCTGTCCTGTCGGCATCCGGTGGCTACAAAGGTCATTGCCACCGCGATAGTAGCATAAAAAAATCTCTTATATGACATGATTATATATCTTGATTATATCCCCAGTCCGTCCTGGAAGCTGACATCCACAGCCTTCGACTGCAGAATCCTGGAGTATGGCGGTACGCTGTGGGTGAGCCAGATGTTACCACCGATGACTGAATCGTGGCCGATGGTGATACGTCCGAGGATAGAGGCATTGGAATAGACAGTCACATTATCCTCGATTATCGGGTGACGGGGCACGTTGAGCATGTTGCCCTGTTCATCGTACTTGAAGCTCTTCGCTCCGAGGGTAACACCCTGATACAGAGTGACATGATTGCCGATGATACTGGTCTCGCCGATTACCACGCCCGTGCCGTGATCGATAGAGAAATACTCGCCTATCTGTGCTCCCGGATGGATGTCGATACCCGTCTTGGAGTGAGCCTGTTCGGTGATGATACGTGGTATCACGGGCACCTGCATCTCGTGGAGCTTATGGGCCACACGGTAATGGGTCATCGTGTTTACCACTGGATAACAGAAGATAACCTCGCCATAGGTGGCGGCAGCGGGGTCGTTGTCGAACATAGCCTGGATGTCGGTATAGAGCAGACGTTT
>JAFUSD010000083.1 GCA_017480685.1 Bacteroidaceae bacterium | reverse complement strand
CGACCTGGTGAAGATAGGCGGCGGGCAAGTGACCATACACAACGGCATGCAGAACGGCCAGCAACGACAGACGGTGGAGCTGGACGAGAACGGCCGGGGCATCTATTACCTTGCAGCCGACCAAACCATACGCCTGTTGACAGGTGAAAACGCGTTGAAGACCGTGACAATGACCCTGACCCAGGACGGCACCACCTATGAGGCCAAACCACTCAAGGGATACGTGCTTAACATGTTTGCCATGAGTGGTTCGATGGATGCCATATCGGTTGGCAAGCCTCTGCTCATCGACATCCTGCGCGACCCACCTGGCAACGCCAGTACCGCCACGTTGTCGAAAGGGTCGAAACTGAAGCTCAACTACACCGTAGATATGAAGTTCCAGGCCGGTGTCAAACTGTCATTTGGTACAGGTACCGCCCTTGACAACTATTCGGGCATGGTGGCGGCTGCTACCGAGTATGGTATCATCAACTCCGGTCAGTCAAAAAACTGGATTGACCTTGGCATCATCACCAGTGGTTCGGGCAAGAAAGCCTACAGCTATACGATGAACGTAGGCGAAGACATCACCACCAGTAGCAGTGGCACGATGATAGGAGCCGATGCAGACCTCTACATCGGTGTAGTACAGAACATGATGGTGACGCCTATGTCCACCATACGTGCTATCCCCGACAACATGTACCGCCAGATGCTGGGTCGGACTGATGGCAGCAAGATAACCGTGCAAGAAGACGCGACTGGCATGTCGAGAACCATCACAAGCAAGTACGGCACACTCGTCCACATAGCCGAGGGCCGCGATGTCAACGACTCCGTCTATCACCTGGTGCGCGACGAGTCGCTGGGCTACGGGCCTCAGGTGAAGTCGCAGTTCATCCACTCGCAGAAGCACATCCTCTCAGAACTGCTGCCAAAACTGGCCGATGAAATCCTCGCGCTCATCTTCACCGGCACCCGTGAAGAGGCTAAGAGACATGCCGATGCCACGGGCAAGGTTGTCTATTGGTCGAAGGTGGCGCGAGACGATGCCAAATTCGGATTGGACTATGAGATAATAGAACCTGCCGTCAGCCAAGGGATAACCGACGAAGTAGCACAGAAACTGGATATATTCAAGTCATGGATAGAAATGATTTGTGTGAACGAATCAGAAAAACTATGTGCCTACGACCTGGTAGCCAACTACGACGTTGACGGTGGCTCGAAGGTGACCTACAATGAGACGTTCGAGAGCGAATACAGCGTGGCACAAAACCTCAACTATCCATTCACCACCGCCGACTACTTTGGTGAAGACGGCATCAACGATGGGGATAGGTTGGCCAAGGCTGGTGCAGTGCTGTTGTCACAGCCGGCTCTGGCAACAGTGCTTAAGATGCTTAGTAAACAGTTGAGCTTCGGCAAAGTGACCGGTAATGGAACGCAAGAAGACAATAAAGTTGCAGAACATAGCGTAAAACTGAATTTTGCCGGCACATCCTTCGACTTTGGCATTACTCCTGTGGTGGAATACTCCAGCACTGGCACTTACGGTAGTACCCACAACTACACCCGTAAGGAGAGCTTTACTATCTCGATGGATGCCAAGAGTCATTTGCTCTTCGATGTCTATCGCGTCAGAACAGAGGTCACCGACACTACGAAAAACAGCAAAAACTTTGAGGTGTTCCACAACGACAATTTCGACGATTGGCTGGAAATTGTCAACAATCATGTAAACAGTGGTGTGAGCTACACGGATGTCATCTATCCGCGCAGTTTCGTCTATCGCACACGCGGAGGTGCCACTGCCAACGTGTGGGAAAATGAGCGCCGCACACAGGTGTACCACCCCGGCACCATCCTCGATGAGCGGACAAAGAAAATCTCGAACCCGAAGATTACGCTCGACCGGCAGAGTGTGAGTGGTGTGGCCATTGGCGACCCTGCCCGCTTCAAGGTCTATCTCACCAATGAGAGTGAGCAACCTGAGGCTGCCACTGGCGGACTGACAATGTTCACATTCATTCAAAATATGGAGTTCAATCCCAAGGGCGCCAAAATCTTCATCGACGGAGCACCGCTGACGGGTACAGGCATGACAGTCGTGCTTTACCCCGGCAAAGTCATGGAGAAAACGATGGAGGTATATGCCGGTGAGGAGTTTGACTACGAAGGCCTGCAAATCGGCGTTGCATCGCAAGGCGACTTCGCCAACACACAGAACTATGTGAGCTTCGACGTGCATTTCCTGCACGAGGCCGGACCGGTGCTCATCGCACAGCCGGGCGACAAGTGGGTGATGAACACCAATGCCCAGTATGACGATAAGCGTGGCTGGTTCCTGCCTGTGACTATCAACGGGTTCAACAAACACCAGCACAACTTCGACCACATAGAGTTCCAATACAAGGAGGCGTTGCGTGGCGAAGACTCATGGACCAACCTCTGCTCCTACTATGCCGACTCTACATTGATGGCTCAGGCCAGCGGAGTGAGGGAGATGATACCTGAGAATGGTAACATCACCACACACTTCTACGGCGAAGGCACGGTGATGGAAAAGGCTTACGACCTCCGTGCTGTGCTTTACTGCAGGAACGGAAACTCCTTCCTCACGACCGCCTCACCTATCATCAGCGGTGTGAAGGATACGCGCCGCCCGCAACTGTTCGGCACTCCTGAGCCAAAGAGCGGTGTGCTGACACTTGGCGACAATATCATTTTCAACTTCTCCGAAGACATCGAGCACAACTATCTGAGTGCAATTACCAACTTCGAGGTGAAGGGCGAGGTTAACAACGACAATGTAGCAGAGACTGTCTCGTTGCTCTTCGACGGCAAGGCCAGCGTCGAGACCGAGGCACGCCGCAACTTCAGCGGCAAGAGTCTGACCATCGACATGATGGTTAAGCCCGATGATACAGGTCGCGACATGCCGCTCTTCTCGCATGGCAACAACGGCAAGAAGTTGCAATTGTGGCTGACTGGCGAATACAAACTGAAGGCAGTGGTCGATGACAATGAGTATGTGTCTGACTCGGCCATCGTGAAGGGAGCCTTCACACAGGTGGCAATGAGTATCAATCAGAAAGATAGCACACTGACGTTCTACAATGGTGGCAAACAGATTGGTACATGCGCCATGACAGAGCCATACAACGGCACTGGCACACTTATTTTCGGTCGTACCAACGAAAACGACCCTGCCGAGAGCCAGTACTACAAGGGTCGCATGATGGAGGCCCGACTGTGGTATCGTGCCATGACTGGCGGACAGATTGGCACCACCTACGGCTCGAAGCGACTCACCGGATACGAGAAGGGACTTGTCGATTACTACCCGATGAATGAAGGCATCGGCAACTATGCGATTGATAAGACACAGGGAGCAAATGCCACACTGAAAGGTGCTTCGTGGGCAATGCCTCGCGGCTTGTCGCTACGTGTAAATAACGACGACAAGGGCATAGCCTTGACACAGAATGCACTGAACCGTACGGCGGAGCAGGACTACACGCTGATGATGTGGTTCAAGACCGACGCCGATGGTCGTGGTGTACTCGTGTCCAACGGTGCTGGCCTCAGCAACGAAATCAATGCAGAAAACCAGTTCTGCTTAGGCTTCGAGGCAGAGAAACTACTCTACAAGACCCACGGCATGATAGTGGAAGTGCCTGGCAACTGGAGCGACGGACAGTGGCACCACTTAGCCATGACGGTGAACCGTTCGTTCAATGTGGCCAACATCTATGTGGATCAGACACTGCGTACCACGTTTGCTGCCGACTCGCTTGGTGGCATCAGCGGCGGACACCCACTCATCGGTGCTGCCCGCTACGACGAACTGGACCAGGATGGTCACGTGACCACCACCGACACAAGAAACTGGCTTACGGGCAATGTGGATGAGTTCTGTTTCTTTGCACAGGCTCTGCCGCAGACGCTCATACAGAGCTATGCCACAAGGAGTCCGAAGGGCGATGAAGCCGGCCTGCTGACTTACCTCACCTTTGATAGGCAGGAACGCCAAAAGGATAACGATTTGGAACTGATGCCATATCCATATAGCAAGAAACTCTATCTCGACGACAAGGGAGCCATACGCTACGAGCTCGACCCAGTGACAAAGCAACCGACAGATACCTTAGTACGCGATTATGTGTTCGTTGCTTCACTCGACGACATCATCGCTCGTATCACCGACGAGACAGCTGCGCCCGTGGTGCCCAATGAGGAACTGAAGAACCTAAACTTTAGTTTCGTGGGTAAGGACAATCAGGTGTATGTAAGCATCAACGAGAGCAATGCCCGTCTGAACCGCCGCAACATCTACGTTACACTGCGAGAGGTGGAAGACCGCAACGGCAATGCGATGGCCTCGCCGCAGACAGCAAGTTACTATGTGACTAACAGTTCGTTGATGTGGTTCAGCAACCGCACATCGCGAACTGTGGGCTATGGTTATGGCGAGAAACTCTACTTCTCGTTCATCAACAACAGTGCTGCAAACCACACCTACACAATCGAGAACTGTCCGTCGTGGCTGACACTCGACAAGTACACCGACCGCATTGCGCCACAAGACATGGGCTCTATCACCGGCACGTTGAGCAAAGACTTGAACGTAGGTACTTACGACGAGATACTCTATCTGACCGATGAAGAGGGAATCTCCGAACCGCTCTATCTGACCCTCACCGTTGAGGCCGAGCTGCCCGACTGGGCATGGAGCGTGAACAGCGACTTGCTCGAGAACTCGATGAACATCGTAGGTCGGGTGTATGTGAACGACGAGATAGATATCGACACACGCGACATCGTGGGTGTGTTCGATCGCAATAACATATGCCACGGCTTCTCTAATGTGAACTACTCAGACAAGACTGGTGAAAGCAATGTCTTCTTGACTGTATATGACAGTAAGAAACAGGGTTGTGAACTTTTCTTCAAGTTGTGGCAATACTCCACGGGCCGCGAACTTGTACTGACAGTAAACAACGCACAGACAATGACTTTCTAGTCCGATTCTATCGTCGGGCTCGTCAAGCCTGTAGTTCTGAAGGGTGGCACAAGCTTCGTACAGACGCTGAATCTGAAGGCTGGTTGGAACTGGGTTTCATTCAACGTAAGGAATAAACAAATGGAGAGCCTCGACGTGCTCCTGGGTGGATTGCCTTGGCAAGATGGCGACATGCTGACCGAGTTGAACGGACAGACCACACTGCTCTATGAGAACGGTCATTGGTTGTCATCCCCTAATCATGACATCCAGCTGACACACAAGACTGCCTATGCAGTTAAGGTGTCACAAGATATACAGTTCCCTATTGCAGGAGAGATAATCAAATCACTGGATGAGCGCACCATTTGGGTTGATAAGGACTGGAACGCCATTGGCTACACACCGATGATCAACCTTACCGTCGAGACTGCTCTGAGCGACTATTACGACAAGGCAGAGCCTGGCGATGTCATCAAGAGTCACGACCAGTTTGCCTACTTCACCGTGTCGGGCGGTGTGGGTCGCTGGCGCGGTAACCTCGAGTACATGAAACCTGGCGAGGGCTACATGCTTCTGCGCAAGGGCAATGGCGAAGTCAGCTTCCGCTATCCGTTCTACGAGCCAGGCAGCACATTCCTCGACGAGTGGGCAGTGACCGGCAATCGCTCCGCGGCTCCGGCACGTTCTATGACGACCATGACAATGAGTGCCGTAGTTGATGGTTTCGACACTGAAGATGGTGATGTTTTGGTGGCTTACTCCAATGGCAAACGTTTGGGTAGTGAAAAGGTAAACAGAAAGGCTGAAGATACAACCTCGGCCGAAGGCGGTGAGCCGCTCATCTATCTGAGTATCGCCGGTGATGCCTCTGAACCAATATGGTTTGCCATCGAACGTGATGGTGAAATCATCGCTACCACCAACGAACTGATGGAGTACAAAGCCAACGCTGTCATCGGAAGTCCTGACGAACCGACAAAAATCAGTTTCGTCCATGCCGACAACGACAATGACAAGTGGTACACCATCAGCGGCATACAGCTCGATAGTCGTCCGACAGCCCCTGGCGTTTACATTTTCGGAGGCAAGAAAGTATTCATTAAGTAACATAAAACTATACATACGATGAAACGAAACATATATTATTACATGGCCAGCCTTCTGGCAGTCCTGATTGTCGGGGCTTGCAGCAGCGACGATGAACCCAAAACTAATAGCTACACCATAGTCACGGTTGGCGAGGCTCCTACGTGGCAAATCGATTGGCAGGGCAACGACACCCGTCCCGACTGGCAGGAGCCAAACATTCAGGAATATGAAAACTGGAGCATCATGAAAGTTCAGATCGAGGATGCGCTCAAGCCATACACCAGCACCGATGATCGCCTGGCCCTCTTCGTGGCCGACGAGTGTCGTGGTGTGCAAGGACCTGCTGTCATCGTGGGCAGCACAGAGACCAACACCACCACCTACCTTCTGAAGGCTTGGGGTAATGAGGACGACGGCCAGCAGTTGCTTGTCACGCTGAAATATTACAATGCACGCCTTTCGCAAATATTCGCCCGTACTGCTACCATCACCTATCATGTAGGTAAAGAACTTGGAGTTGACACCGACCTCATACCTCAGTTCACCCTCGGGTCATCGAAATACCCCGTCGTAACTTCATTCAATCCCACAGCTCTGCTGACCAAAGCCACCGTGACACCTGCCCCCGGCGACATCCTCGCAGCCTTCGTGGCCGACGAGTGCCGTGGTGTAGGCCGATGGACAGCCGCCAATCAGCCACTGACAGTATTCGGGCGCAGCGAGGGCGAAAGCGTGTCAATCCGCTATTTCCAAGCCGCCACAGGCAATATCTACACATTCCCCGACGCCTTCAAAACCGACACACAGCAAACTACAAGCATTAAATTCGATTAGACAATGAACACGATTAAAGTATTCCTTCTCTCACTTGCAGCAGCAGGCATTGCTGCATGTTCTGCCGATGATGACGACCCCGTCACAGGTGGCCAGCAACAGCCGTTGCCTCTCACCATCACCGTGGATGAAAACCCACTCCTCAATCCCGATGCCTCATCACAGGCACCAGCCACAAGAGCCGCCATCACAACCACCACTTCGCTCACCGCGTTCACCCTGGACTATCAGTACATCCGTGCCGGTGAGCTTCAGTATGGCAATAACAGTGTAACGAAGGATGCAAGCGGGAACTGGTCGGCAGGATATTGGCCAACCGAAGCGGGCGAAAGTACCGAGGTTGGCTGGTATGCCCATACCGACGGAACGATTGTAAACCAGACTGGTCCGTACATCAGATTCAGTGTTGAAGAACTGGCTACTAGTCAGAAAGACCTGCTCGTAGCCTCTGCCAGCGGCTCCTATTCGAGCACAGGAGGCAAACTCTCTCTCACCTTCGACCATGCCTGCACCGCACTGCGGTTTTATGTGAAGAAGGCCAAAAATCTTGACGACTACATGCTGACGGTGACCAGCATTAAGCTTTGTAACGTTGTAAAAGATGGCAAGTATTACTTCGCAACATCGTCGTGGACTCCAGGCAACACCCGCACCCTGTTCACACTCTACGAAGGGTCGGGCATGACACTCGGTTCCACAGATTACACACTGCTCAACTCT
>JAFUSD010000082.1 GCA_017480685.1 Bacteroidaceae bacterium | reverse complement strand
GAGGCATCCGCATGGCTCTGCGACACTTTGCAGTGTTATGACACTCTCAAAAACGATTCCCATTCTTTCTATCTTTGCGTTCATTTGTTTAAGTTTTTGATTGTTCCAGAACATAAGAACTAAAAGATAGAGGGCGTGGGGAGGGTCTCTCCTCTTTCAAAATCCCACAATGTTATTGATCTTATTTGATAATACAGGTACCAATACTGGTATAGCTGCGATATGCGGCCGAGGCGTGCCTGGTCTTTGGCTGTCTGAGCATCCGAGAGTTCGAGCGTGGAGAGTGTGCCAATCTTGAATGTCTCGACATTCGTGGCATAACGCACCTGTGCTATACTGTCGGCCTGTATCGCGATATCGAGCTGACTGAGCTGGTTGTTGAACCGCTGGGTGAGCACAAAGAGGTCTTGGTTGAACTCCTGCGACTGCTGCCGCAATTGGTTCTCCACAATCTCGCGGTTGTTTTCGGCCATCTTCAGCCGGCCACGACGCTTGCCCCAATCGACCAGCGGCACCGACACACCCACCTTCACCACCTCGTTGGTCGAAAGACGGTTGTATGTGTCACGCAGTGTGGAACCACTTCCGGTGAAACCTATCTGTGCATAGAGGCTCACGCTGTAGCGGTTGGCACGCGCCGACGCTACTTCGTATTCAGCCTCCAACTGCCGGCGACGCATGGTGGTGGCAAACGCATTGCTCTGAAGTGCATGATTTAGTACCTCGTCGAACTCGAGTGTGAGGCGCGGCACGCTATCGGGACAGATAGTCGTCACATCGCCTTCGATGCCGAGAAAGTTGCACAGCGCAAACCGACACGTCTGCTCCGACGTCTGTGCCGAAGTGAGCGACGAACGTGCCTGGAGCAAACTGAGGTGCATCTGCAGCACATCGTTCTTGCTCATATCGCCCATCTCGCGCCGTGCCTGCGCCACCTCGTAGAGCTTTTCGGCTGTCTGCAGGTTCTGCCGTGCTATGTTGACTTGCTCTATTGCAATCACGAGGTCGAAGTATCGGCTGATGGCTGTCATCGCCACATGTTCGGTTTGGGTGAGGTAGTTGGCAAGTGCCTCTCGATAGCGCAGGGGTTCGATACGGCAGTCCCACTTCATGCTGTTGAGACCGAAGAGCGGTTGTGTGTAGGTCAGTGCCACGGGTATGCTCATCAACTGATTGCGGCTGCTACCATGTGTGTCGCCAAGCTGGTGCATGTAGTCGAGCGACGACTGCAACGACAGCGTACCTCCGGTCAGCGGCAGGCGCTGACTGATGAAGATGGATGTCGATGTCTCGAAGTTGTCGTTGTGAACGTAGGAGTAAGTACCATCGTCGCGTTGATATACGTTGTAGCGCTTGTTGAGTGCAGGCAACGTGGCCGACAGCGACACTTCGGGCAGCAGGTTGGCACGATGGTAGCGATATTGCCAGTAGGCACTGCTGAGCGTGGAACGCGCCACGGCTGCATCGAGGCTCTGACTGCGTGCGCGGTCGATACACTGCTCGAGTGTGAGGCAAAGTGTATCGCCATCTGCACCGAGGGCGAAGGCAAACGATGTAAGTGAACAGTTAATGATGAATAATGAATAGAGTATCCGTATCATGTGGGGTGTTTTTTGAGTTTTTAAGTTTTTGAGTTCTTACTTGAACGCAAAGTAATGAAGAGATTCGAGTTTATGTCTTGAGAAATGCGGTGCATTTGCAGGAGTATGCAGAGAGGCATCCGCATGGCTCTGCGACACTTTGCAGTGTTATGACACTCTCAAAAACGATTCCCATTCTTTCTATCTTTGCGTTCATTTGTTTAAGTTTTTGATTGTTCCAGAACATAAGAACTTACGAACTAACAAACTACAAACTACGTGCCAAAGTGCTTATCGTGCTGATTATCAACAAAAGTGTATATATACAGCTGTCCGCTTATGGACACTTCCGTGTTCATAAGCGGACAATTAATCCCTATCCGGATGGTATCTTCCCCCCTCTCTCCCTCGGGGGAGTGCGAGGGGGAGAAAACCGAATTGTCACCCCTCAGTCCCCTCAAGGGGATGAGGGGGGATAAGAAGGGGGCCTGGAGTGGTTTACTTCATCTCATACCTCTTGCCTGTCTCTTCCACCACACGACGCCAGTAGTCGGTTGGGTAGCCAGGACGTGTAGGTGCGGCACCGAATCCGTCGGGGGTGCGGGTGAAGGTTCCGTCGGCATTCTCTTTCTTCACCACCATGTCTTGATGTTTCACCACGAGATAGCGGTATAGCTTGTCCCATGTCTGCATCATGCGTTGGGCTGCTGTGGTGCTGTAGCGCGAGAGGAAGGGACCGAGTTCGTCGGGACGGCTCTCGGCCAGCTCTTTGGCCTGGCGGTCGATGTCGGGTGTCTCGCTGGCGTATGCCTCTTCGAGTGCATCGATGGCACTACGAAGGTCGGGGTACATCTTCGAATAGTAAGGATATACCATGTTGCTCACCACGTTCTGCATCCAGAAGGCCGACTGCCACGAGAATGTGATTTCGTCCTGGATGTCCTTCATGCGCAGGTAGCACTGTGGCACATCGCTGGCTCCGCAGTAGATTGGTGTATATGGCACCATGTTGGCATCGTCGTTGCCCCACCACACGAGGCCTCCGATGGCGTCGGGCATCCACGCGCGCATCTGACCCACGAAGGTGAAGCCCGTCTGCTGGGTGCTGGTCGGACGTTCGTTGAAGTATTCTTTATCGTCCACCTTGAAACTGAGCGGACTCGGACGATAAGGCATCGAGTAGGCACCGGCTCCGAGGTCCTGAGTGATGTCGAGCGGTGTGCCTTCGTAGTGGTCGCGCATTCCGTTCTTCACGTCGGCGACGCTGAGTTTGTGGTTGGGTCGCATGTAGAGCGGCATCTCGCCAGTCATGTCTTCGCCGTTGATGTAGGGCAGATACTTGTCCATCCCGTCGGCATGACGGCGGAAGAAGCTCCATGCACGTGCGTCGCAGTAGCGTATGCCGCTGAAGTCGAGCGGATTGAATGCATCGCGGAAGCTGAAGTCTTGGTCACGGCCGCTGAAGTATCCCTGCTGGCGTGCGAACTTCACGTTGTCTTTGTTGTAGAGCACGTCGGTCTTTGGGAAGAGGGTGAAGTAGCGTGTGATTCGACTCTGGTTGGCATGAGCCGAGATGCAGTCGTCGGGCACACGTACAGCCACCCATGCAGCATTCTTCGAACCGGGCCCCATGCCCACCATCTCCATGAGCCACACCTCGTTCTTGTCGGCAATGGTGAAGGTCTCGCCTTCGCTGCAGTAGCCGTATTGAGCCACGAGCGAGGTCATGATGTCGATGGCCTGGCGTGCGGTGCGCGAGCGTTCGAGTGCTATATAGATAAGGCTTCCGTAGTCGATGATGCCCTGCGGGTCGACCACTTCCTCGCGTCCGCCGAATGTGGTTTCGCATATCGACACTTGGTTTTCGTTCATCTGGCCCACGACGTTGTAGGTGCGTTCTGCCTGCGGTATCTCACCGAGATATTTGTTGGTGTCCCATTCGAATATGGGGCGCATCTCGCCCTTCTGGTGAGTGCCTCCCATGTGGCGGTAGAGGTTGCCATACATGCCATACGAGTCGGCATTGTAGCTCACGATGACGCTACCGTCCACCGATGCCCCCTTACCCACGATGAGGTTGGTGCAAGCAAGGGATGTTAATGAATAATGGATAATGAATAATGAATAGAATATTCGCTTCATATAAGATGTGATAATTGAAAGATAAAAAAAGAGAAAGGAAAAGAATGGCGAGCCATTCAGTTCCTTTCTGTTCTGTACAATAAATTAGAATCCGCCGCCGAATCCGCCGCCTTGCTGCATGTTACGCATCATAGGCATCATCATAATCATCATGAGGTTATCGACGGTGAGGTCGGTTGCTTCTACGAATGAGAGTGCGTTGTTCTGACCTGTAGTGAAGAAGATTACTTCGTTGAACTTGTTGTCGGTCACCTTGGCGTATGCCTGCATTGTGCCTCCTTGCTGCTGGAACATGCTAGGGAGTTGCAGACGGCGTACTCCGTCGGCACCTACCTTTGGTTCAGGCATTCCGAATCCACCTTGTCCACCTGCGTTCTCTACAAATTCGATGAGGGTCTTGTAGTCTTTAAGGGCTTCGATGTCGGCCTTCACGGCAGCCACCTTGTCGGCAGGGAGTGTATAAACGGTGTATGTCTTGATGCTTTTGAGCGACTTGACCATGCCGTCCATGTTAGGCATACCTTGGCCGCCTTGTGCCGGCATGTTGCCAAACATCTCGACCATGCGCTTCACTTCGGGCATGTAGTCTTCGGCCTTAACTCCGTCCTGACCCTTGTACTTGTTTACTAACTCGGTTGCAGTTTGTGCGTTTGCAGTTGCTGCGAACAGCGCGATGAGCACTGTAAGGATTGCTTTTGTTGCTTTCATAATGGTTTATTATTAATAAATGTGTAGCTTAATATTGCTAAATGTGTAGTTTGCTTGAATCGACAGCCTTGAAGCTCATGTCGAGTCCTTTGACCGAGTGGGTTAGGGCTCCGATCGAGATGTAATCGACTCCACATTCGGCATACTGGCGTATGGTGTCGAAGGTGATTCCGCCCGACGACTCGGTTTCGTACCGATGGTCGATGAGGCGTACTGCCTGGCGTGTCTCGTCGGGTGTGAAGTTGTCGAGCATGATGCGATCGACTCCGCCTACTCGCAGCACTTCGTGGAGTTCTTCCATATTGCGCACCTCGATTTCGATTTTGAGGTCTTTGCCTTTCTCCTTGAGGTAGTGGTGGCATCGTGTGATGGCAGCTTCGATGCCTCCTGCAAAGTCGATGTGGTTGTCTTTGAGCAGTATCATGTCGAACAGGCCGATGCGGTGGTTCACTCCGCCGCCTATCTTCACGGCTTGCTTCTCGAGCATACGCATTCCTGGTGTGGTCTTGCGGGTGTCGAGCACATGAGCACCGGTGCCTTCGATGCGTTCCACATAGCGGTGGGTCATCGTTGCGATGCCGCTCATGCGTTGCAGGATGTTGAGCATGAGTCGCTCGGTTTGCAACAGACTCTGTATCTTGCCACGCACGCTCATCACGATATCGCCCGGGCGCACGTGTGCTCCGTCGTGGATATATACTTCGACTTCGAGGCTCGGGTCGAAGCGGTGGAACACCTGGCGGGCAATCTCTTCGCCGGCGAAGATGCCCTCTTCCTTGATGAGTAGTTTCGATTCGCTCACTGCATCGGCAGGGATGCAACAGAGGGTGGTGTGGTCGCCATCGCCTATATCCTCGGCAAATGCGAGGTCGATGAGCCGGTCGTTGAGTTCGTGTACTGACAACATTTTAATATATAATATAAAATTAATAATATATAATTGACAATTTGGTGCCGACAACCCACAATTCGTGACTGCCAGCTGACAATCGTTTGTTCACTAATCGATGGCAAAGATAATGAATTTAATTCATAACTCACGACATGCAACATGTTTTTTTGCATCTCGTCACGATTTTTTCATGTAGAACAAGCTATATTTGACATACGACTATACACAAAAAGAACGCGCTGCCATCTTCTCAGACAGCAGGGCATGATTGTACTTTTGGATTCAAAAGTATATAACAATTACTTCTATTTTTAACCTATCAAACTTCGTGCCTAGCGAAGTAACGATTTGATAATCAACGAAAGCAAAACACTCTCTACTCTCTGTTTGTGTGCATTATCTCACAGTCATGCGTTCGGAAATGCACTATATTCATCACTTCACTATCGTTCTCTCAAACGGCATGAACTGGCTGCGGTTGTATTTGAGCTGTTGCAAGCTGAGGTGTTCATAGAATGTGGATGCCCACCCTGCTCCCCACACATCGAACGGTGTGCCTTCGGGCTCGCTGTACGATATGGTTAATCCGGGGTCGATAGTGATTAGCGATTCGCTGTATGGCAGTGGTTCAAACTCAAGCAGGAATGCAATCCAGTCGCCGGCCTTGCCACTGATGAAAAACTGGTTATCCATAGGGATGTCTCCCATGATACGTCGAATCTTATACATCTTACGTGTTTGCTCGTCGATGAGCACCGTCTGGCTCGAGAATCCGAAGTACTCACGGTTCCAGTTCATCTCGCATGCTATGGCCATGTAGGTAGCTTCGGGTGTACACCAGATTGCCATGCTGTGTTCTTTGGTAGGACGTATAGTCTGTATGTCTTCGTATACATCGTAGGTGTCCATATCGTCTTTGTTATATGGGCCGTGTTGCTCCGTGAGTCGTGGCAGTGCGAATTGTTCGTACAGCTTGTCGGCATCGGGCAACGTTGCCGTATTGTTTTGTGTCAGTTTTAGTATGGTTCCGCCACGCGATGCCCATCGCGGCACTCCATACAGGCGTATGTTTGTCACCCCTTCGGGCAGTGGTGGGAAGTAGATGTGGAAGTCTACGATGCTTCCGGCCGGTGCGTTGAGTGCAAAGCTCTCGCCCCATATTGCCTTCTCGTCGGTGCCACGTGCCTGATAGTGTATGCCTGTATTTGCATCGACTATGAATGTCTCGTCGCCTCCGAGCCACAGGCCGGTGCACGGAAAGTCGGGCATGACAAAATAGCAGTGCATCACGGTCTTGTCTTTTTCGCGTGTGAGTATCCACTTCTTCGTGTTTACGCTTGAGTTCGATATTGGATTCTCTATGATGCTTTTGTCGCTGTTATCCACGATGATGGGCTTCTTCACCCAGTTCTGGCTCTCGTCGCCTGCATCGGCTTTGGTATATTTGGCTCCCATCATAACTGGCACTTCCTCGTAGAGCACCTCACCTCCCGGGCGTTGTGCTATGCTATGCAGAGTAAATATCCATGTAGCTGCAACGAGTGATATGTTTATCTTTAGATTCATATTGCATTAGTTTATTTTTAATTTATCCCCTACCCTGCCCCACTTGCGGAACGGCCGGTGCATAATGATTATGCGTCAGAAATAGAGTCCGAACGATGTACCTACAGAGTGCATGCCTTTCGGTGTGAGTTTTCCGCCAGTGAAGATTTGGTATTCGTAGTTTACTGCCCACACATATCGTCCAGCTATGGCCACTTGTATGCTCATGCCCGGACCCACCAGATATTCGTTATGCAGGGTTGGTTTATGATATCCGGGCATGGGTGTGCCGTGTTGCCTTATGTGCATGAGCGACCCTGCTATGTATGGGCTGAAGTTCCATATCTCCAGTCCTTGCTGGAATGGGAGGCTCAAGCCGAGGCGTCCGCCCAACTTCCACTGGTGGATGGAGCCCATCACGTTGAGGAATGGTTCATACTCGCACTGATAGTGCACAAACACTATCTCGTTGCATGGAGCATAGCTCACACCTGCATACAGATATTTATAGGTGAGGTTTATGTTGTAGCTGTAGTCGGTAGTCATGTCATGCCACACACTGCCGTGATACATATTGACCGATGCTCCTACAGTCAGCGACGAGAGTGCATCGCGCCACGACACGAGTCGGAAGGGCGAGGTCGACGGGCGCAAGGTGGAGTCGGCTTCTGCTACCTTGGGCACTTCTGCCTGCGGCTGTTTCATGAAGTCGTAGTACTGTTCAAGGTCGAGCACTCCCCAAGGCAGGATGTGGTCGCCGGTGTATGTGCCTTCGATGGCGACGGGTTTCTCAAACGGGAAGGGGTCGCACAGGCGCAATATCTTGTAGTCGCCGTCGATGCCGCTGACGCGGAACTGATATGCCACACCCTCGTTGTACACCCTCACTTCGAGTATTATGCCCGGCTTCACACCGAGTTGCAGGCGGTTGTAGGTCTCGCCGAATGACTGGAGGGCGGCATCACGCGTTTCGACCGACTCTGTCAGTCCTTCTTCGCTCTGACGTATGTCTACGTCTATCTTACCGAACGAATAGCGGTGGCCGCGCCACTTCACGTCGACACCTATCTCACGATCTACTACTATCCGACCATAGTCTGACACACGGATGCTCATGTAGGCCGGGATCCACATCTTGCGAATCCATTTCTGTTCGCGGTGAGTATCCAATTCCACACGGACATTGCCGTCGGGCGAACTCACCTTATACTGTGCATGCACACTCTGGACTATGCACATCAGGGCAATGATTGTAGTTAATGCTTGTCTCATATTTCACGTTGTTATTAGTTGTCATTATCAACTTCTGTCGTTCGGGTCATTCTTTCACAGCTCATGGTTTACACCCTGCCCCGCTCTAGGAATTCACGGAAGCACTGCGAGGCAAATGCCTGTGGGTCGTGGCTGCTACAGTATATGTATAGACATCCGTGGTGGTGTTCTGCCATCCACATTTCTGTCTCGGCCGAGGGGTGGTTGATTTCGAGCAGCAGCTGTCCGTCGTCGAGGGTGAAGAGTTGCGACTGTGGTGCCTGTTCGTGTAGCATCTGTGCCACCTGTGTTAGCCATCTCATCACCTCGCGGTTGTCGTCGAAGGGAAAGACATATATGTCCACCGTCGAGTGTGTTCCGTCGTCGGCCACACAATCCAGCTGTCGCGAGAGCATGGTGCGTTGCATTCCTTTTTGCTCTATGAAACTTGTCATGGTGCAGTCTGGATGCTTATATTCGCCATGTCGGTCATCGGTCGGCCGTGTCGGTGTCTCCTCATCGTCCTCTACCCTATTTTCTGCTGTATATGCCGTCTGAACCAATCCGACTGCTTGCACTGGAGTAGCCGTCTGAGCCGGCTTCACAACCGGCAGGGGTTGTTCGGTTGCCGGTTTCACGTCTGCCGTCTCGTCGTCTTTCTGCCCTATCGCAACTTCCTGCACATCAACGCCACCCCATGTCAGGGGTTGAAGTGTGCTATGTTCTGCGGTCGACTCATTTGCAAACAAGACATACGGCACGACAACCGCGACCGACACACACGCTACGGCCAGCAAAGCGAGCCATATCATGCGGTGGCGACGCCGGAGCGCCAGACGCTTCATCACACTATCGTTGCATCCGTGCGGCACCGATGGCTCACCCACCGCCTGCCTCACTGCCTTGCCAAGACATTGGTCAAGCCTCAGCATTGGTTCCAGTTCTGTGTTCTTCATATTACTTAACTTTATCCGTATTCTGTCTTTTCACTATGCCATATAGTTTCTTTCGTATCCTGAACAGTCGAGAACCGATGGTCGATACGTTCGAGCCCATCACGTAGGCTATTTCGCTGAACGTCATATCATCGTAGTAGAACATCATGATGAGCGTCTTGTCAGTCGGTTCCAATCGTTCCAAAGCCTGAGCCAAGAGTTCGGTGGTCTCTTTGTCGGCCGAGTCTGGTTCGGACATTTCGGCCGTGTCGGACAGCGACTCTTCGTCGAGAGCATATACCTGATGTATGCGACGCATGCGACGCAGGTGGTTGAGCGATGTGTTGTAGGCAATGCGGCATAGCCATACATCAATCGAGGCTTTCGACGGTTTATAGCTGTCTATACGACTCAGCGCTTTCAGAAACACATCCTGATACACCTCCTCGGCATCAAGAGGGTTGCCAACCATACGCTGTATCAAGCCATACACCATGTCGCCATACTCTTGGAGCAACCTGCGCTGGGCTACAGGCTCATGTCTGTAGAGCGAGTCGAGTAGTTCGTTTTGCTCCTGTGGGTTCATGTTGCGTTGCTTTTAGTCAGTAAGTAAATACACCTTTATATTATATATACACCGGAAAGTATCATTTTATTGCATACAAAGGCCTCTTTTTTTTCATAAAAGCACAAATAAACAAAAAAACGAGGATATCCTCACGGCGCTGCAAGGATATCCTCACGAGGTCACGAGGATATCCTCACAAGCCCGCGAGGATATCCTCGCAAAACGGCAAGTGTGAGAAAAGCATGCGAAACGCATTGTCACGTCATAAATTATACGTAACTTTGCAGTGAGAAAACTTGCATACAATGATTGTACAAAAAAGGATACAGCTGAAATACACAGCCGGTGTTGCATTGATTATTGCAGCAGTAGCCATACTGACTGCATGTAACGGCAACGGGCAAAAGGCAGTGACAAAGGGCACGGCCGAAAGCATCGAGATAAAATATGCTCGCGGATTCAGCGTGAGCGAGACGGCCGACGGAGTGCGCCTCATCGAGGTGTCCGACCCTCAAGGCTCCGACTCCGACGACGAACGCATGCCCATAGGCTATCAGTTTGCACTTGTGCCCCACGGATGGGCTGGCACCGTGCCCACAGGATACACGCGGGTGGAGGTGCCCATCAGTCGCACCATCTGCATGACGGCCCTGCAACTCTCAAACTTCACTGCCCTCGATGCCCACGGGTTCATACGCGGCATCACCGGAACGAAAAACCTGTACGACACCGACATTCTGTCACGGGTGGACCGTGGCGACATAGTGAAGATTGGCATGGAAGGCGAGTTTGACACCGAGCTGGTGATGGCCGCCAACCCCGACGTCATCTTCATCTCGCCATTCAAGCGGGGCGGATATGATGCAATAAAAGAGACGGGCATCACGCTGGTGCCACACCTCGGATACAAAGAACTCGACCCGCTGGGGCAGGCCGAGTGGATAAAGTTTGTTGCACTGTTCCTGGGCAAGGAGACCGAAGCCGACTCTGTGTTTGCAGGCATCGAACGCCGTTATAACGACCTCAAAGCCACGACATCAGCTGTAGAGACACGCCCCACCGTCTTCAGCGGCGAGATGCACGGTGGCAACTGGTATGCGGTAGGTGGACGCAACCATCTGGCACAACTTTTCCGCGACGCCGGAGCCGACTACATCTTCAAGAACGAAGAGACGGGCGGAGTGAACATAGAATATGAGCAGATGTATGCCGTGGCAGCCAATGCCGACTACTGGCGCATACTCAACAGCTTCAAGGGCGACTTCAGCTACGAGGCCCTGCAACAGTCGGAACCGCGCAACGCACTGTTCGCTGCATTCCGCAACCGCCACGTCATCTACTGCAACATGCGCCAAACGCCATACTACGAACTATCGCCCGTCAAACCCGACATCCTCCTGGCCGACCTCATCAACATCTTCCACCCAGAGCTCATGCCACCCGACTACCAACCCACATTCTACACGTTGCTGAAATGATGCCATAACAAAACCGGATCAGTCGCGCTGCACACGTTGCAGACCCATGCGCCTGTGATTGGCAATGCGGCTCACCTCCTTAGGCAGACTGCTGAAGTGCTGCCCCTTACTGCCGTTCAGCATGATTTGCTCATAACCATACTGGCCCTCGCTCTCCACCACCACGCTGTCGTCAAGATATCCGCTGATGCGATACGAGTGGTTCTTGTCACATTTCACAACCAGGTAGTCGCGCGCAATGATGATATCTTTGTTGTAAAACATCTCCCATTCGTTGAACCGCGGACTAACCCTGCCCGTCGATATTCGCAACTTGCGGCATGTCAGGTCGCGCGAGTTGTGTTCATGAGAATATGCAACCTCCACGCCTGCCACCTTCGTGAAATGTGGGTCGGTATCATAATAGGCATTGCCCACCGGATCCCAGCAATTCACCAACACGAAGTTGCCGCCGTCAAGTTGTCCATGGAAATATCCATTGCTCCACCACACCTGTCCGTACAGCTTCACCTGCAAGTCGCGGCCATACCTGTCTATCACCGTAGTAACCTTCTCAAGCCGGCCATGCTCGCGTTCGTTGCGACTCATGTATGTGCCCAGCGCAAAAAAGCCACACCCTTTCTGCAGACGTTCCACACTCTTGAACTTGGCAGGACACGTTATGTTGCCGTTCCTCATCACTCCATAACGGCCATCCTGCAAGAAGACCTCAAGTCCGCCGGCTTTCTCTCCGGCACTTTTTATGCGAACCATATCCAGGTTTACGAGGTCCCTGTCATGAGACTCATCAGTCACAACCACAACTCGGCTGATGTCTGACGAGCCCTTTCCGGCTTCCTGACCAAGAAACATCTGCCGCCAGTCGCGGTCCACGGTCGGAAGACCGAAGGTCTGATACAACCCTACATTGTCGAGTATCACCACATGGGGCTTACCGTCCCCCACCCTCATGCCGCGACCCACCTGCTGCAGGTATTTCGAGAGCGAAAGCGTGGGGCGTGCCAGCTGGATGAACTCCACTTCAGGACAGTCGAAGCCTTCCGAGAAGATGTCTACGTTCACTATCACGTCTATCTCGCCACTGCGATAAGCATCCACCAACCGACGACGCTCGCCGGCTGCCGTTCCCGATTCTATCCAGCAACACGCCACTCCATGTGCCTGATAGTATTCCGCTATGTGCTGCGCATGACTCTTGTCTATAGCATACACGATGCCTTTCTTGCCACGGGCGTATGTGTCGTATGTCTCGTACAGATGCTCCACGCTCTCGGCCGTGTCCATCACCGTGGTCATCTCTTTCATCTGATAGTCGCCGTCGGCTCCGCGTTTCGTCAGTTTCCTCAACTGCTGCATCATCATGCTGTCGGGACGTGCCGACACATATTCGAAATCCGACAACCACCCACGTTCTATGAACCACGATATAGGCCATGACTGCAGCAGCACATCAAACAAATCCTTGAATCCCTCACCGCTCATCCTGCATGGCGTAGCAGTCAGTCCCAGGAACTTAGCCTCCGGCCATCTGTCCCACAACTCCCTGTACGTCCGAGCCTGAGCATGATGCGCCTCGTCGATAACGACCAAACCAAACGACAATTCTCCTTCGCAATTCGTCGTTCGTCCTTC
>JAFUSD010000081.1 GCA_017480685.1 Bacteroidaceae bacterium | reverse complement strand
GGAGCAAGACATCATGCAACCGTCGTGCAACATAGCGGCCCGATCTTCAAGCAACTTCACGGCAGGGATGCCATTCGTGGTGGAGATGTCTTACCGCAACTTTTCCGACATGACCCTCGAGGTGAGGAAATTCAACGGATATGATGATAACCAAGAACTGAAGACCGACGGACGCCTGATAGAGACGCGCACCTACGAACTGGGTACCGACTCGATGAACATGGCACACCGAGCCAAGAACCTGCCAACCACAGGAACGAAGACCGACAACTTCACCCTCGATGCAGGCAAGTATGTGCTTGTGGCCAAGAGTGGGGGAGTGCAGGGCATCACTGCTATTGACATCACAAGCCTCCAACTCCTCTACTATCAAGTACGAGGCGAAGAACTGGTTGTGGTGGTACTCAACAAACAGACGGGACGACCCGTGGAGGGAGCCGGCGTGAGTTGCACCAGGCTTAAGGCAGGGAGCGAGAATCGCGAAACATACACCACCGATAAGGACGGAATGGTGACCATAAACCTCCTCAGCCGCATCATGAAACTGTATGCCTTCATGCCAGGCACCGACGATGAAACCTCCCCTGTGAGCAGCGTGAACCCCTCACGACAAAACATACGCGACACATCACAGCAGACACACACCGAGATATTCACCGACCGAGCCATCTACCGCCCCGGACAGACGGTGCATGTGGCAGGAATCACATACTATCAAAGTGGTGACGAGACAACTGCTGCCGAGGGAGTGGAGGTGAAGGTGACACTCTATGATGCCAACTCGGAGCGTATAGCCGAAAGCAAAGCCACTGCCGACAAGTGGGGCACATGGAATGTTGACTTCGAACTGCCTGTAGGACGGTTGCCAGGCTTATACAATGTCACGACAAATAATGCCAACACACATATCAGGGTGGAAGAATACAAACGACCCACATTCACCGTCGAGACACAGCAGGCAACCAACGAAGGCACTGAACGCCAGTACTCGTTTGGCGATAGCCTCGACGTGGAAGCCGTGGCAAAGACCTACTCGGGAGTGCCGCTGCAAGGAGCCAAGGTGGCATACAAGGTGGAATGTGCCGAGGTGTATTGGCGCACATGGTATGGTGCCAATTGGGTTGAGATTGATGCAGGCGAGACAACTACCGACGAGGATGGTAAGGCACATGCGTGCTTCTTGCTCACCGACAGCCTTATGGTACGCAGCGACGGCATCATGCGCTATCGTGTCACATTCGATGTCACATCGGCTGCAGGCGAAACCCACACGGAGATGTTCACTACAGCCATATCGAAGCGCGGATTCGGGCTTAGCATCGATATGAATGAATGTGTCGACATGGCACACGACGTGGCATTTACGGTGAAGGCAACGAATGCACAAAATCGCCCTGTAGAGGCATCGGGAAATTATTATGTGGTGAAGTGCAACCGCGATATCACTACCGATACACGATACGAGGAAAACTGCGTGTTGTATATCGGTGGTTTGTGGGTGAATGCCGATGAACTTGTGGTTGAAGGCCGGTTCGAGAGTGGAAAACCCGTCATGCTGCCAAAACTTGCTGCGGGCGACTATGTGATTTGTGTGGCGAGCAAGGATGAAAAGGGAAACGACATCACGTCGCAAATCGGGTTTGATGCCTACAACTCGACGAAAGCCACACCGCTTGCAGGCAACAAGAAGGGCGAACCTACACACTTCGGCAGTGCGTTCGTGCACTTCGAAGACAATCGCCTCACATTCTCAGAAACCCAGCCGGCGCGCATGTTCTTCAGCCCCGCGGAGGAAGATATCTACCTTACTTACATACTGATGAGCGATTCGGCAGTCGTCGAGCGCCACTCGGTAGTGCTTGGGCGCGAAATGCGTCAACTCACCATCAACTACCGACCAGGGTTTGGCGACGGAATCAACGTCATGCTGTATTACGTGAGGAACGGACAGGCGTATACCCAGACACATGTGATACGGCGTGTGGAACCCGACAAGCGCCTCATGCTGAGTTGGCACACATTCCGCGACAAGTTGCGACCGGGGCAGGAGGAAGAGTGGGTGCTCACCGTGGCCGACCCCGAGGGACATGCGGTAAATGGTGCACAACTCATGGCAACACTCTACGATGCATCGCTCGATGCATTGGCAGAGCATTCGTGGAAGATGTATGTCAACTACCGGCGTTATGTAAGCAATGCCTACGTGAATGCAGCGTTCCGCAGTTGGTCACAAGACATTAGGCTCAGTATTGCCACCAAGAATCAGAGTGTGAAGGAACGCCAGTGGGACATGCTGTCAACATACGTAGGTACAGCATTTAGCAGGGGAGTTGTCGGAGGCCCACTCATGAAGGGTAGCAGCAGGTTGAGCCGTGCAGCTGTTGCCTCGGGAGAAATTCTGGAGTTTGCATCCGAACCTTTAATGATGCAAAATGCCGTGGCTATCGATGAGAATTCCGAAGATGCCATTGTAGATGAAGAGGAAACTATAGAGCGCGACGACGAGGCATCGAAGGCGCAGATGCGCACCAACTTTGCCGAGACAGCATTTTTCATGCCACGTGTAGCCACCGACGAGCAAGGACAGGCACACATACGCTTCACCCTGCCCGAAAGCCTCACCGAGTGGCGATTCCTCGGATTGGCTCACACGCCGTCGATGGATTTCGGAACTATCGAAGCATCGGCAGTTGCTCGCAAGGACTTCATGGTGCAACCCAACATGCCGCGATTCGTGCGCGACGGCGACCATGCATCCATTGCGTCGCTCGTAATCAACCGCTCCGACAAGCAGCAAGATGCACGTGTGAAGATGCGTGTGCTCGATGCAGAAAGCATGAACGAGGTGTATGCCGACAGCAAGTCGGTGAGCATCGCTCCCAACCAGTCGACATCCGTCAGCTTCGACTTCGTGGCCGACGACCGCTACCCGATGCTCGTGTGTGAGATAACGGCCGAGAGTGCGGCTTTCAGCGACGGCGAGCGTCAGTATCTGCCTGTATTGCCATCCAAGCGATACATCACCGAAACCATTCCGTTCTATCTGGCAAGTGGGGAAACACAAAAGGACATCGACCTTCACACCTTATTTAATAATAATAGTGCGACAGCCACCCACCGACGCATGGTGCTCGAATACACCGAGCGTCCTGTTTGGACGGTGATTGAGGCCCTCGAGGCAGTGAAGGTGCCCGAGCGCGACGATGCTGTGAGCCTTGCTGCTGCGCTTTACTCGAATGTGACGGCAGCACGCCTGGCAGGCGAGATTGATGGCCTTGAGGAGGCACTTGCCGACGCGACACACCCAGCAACATCCGACATCGATGCGGCCGATGATGACCTGCGCGACATCATACAGCAGGAAGCACCCTGGATGCGCGATGCACACAGAGAGGCCGAACAACGTGCTGCAATTACCGATTTCTTCAATGCGTCACTCATCGAATCGCGCACCGACAATGCGCTCGAACGACTGCAGAACCTGCAACTCACTGACGGTTCGTGGAGTTGGTTTGAAGGGATGAGTGGCAACTACTACATCACACTTTCGGTGTGCGACATGTTGGCACGACTTAATGACGACAAAACTCACGACATGCTGATGCGTGGCATGGAGTTTCTCGACAAAGTGGAACTCGACCGATTCAGCGAGATGAAACGTACGAAACAATCCATATATCCTGGCGAACGCACCCTGCACTACCTCTATGTGTGGTCGCTCATGCCAGAACGGAAGGTGAATGCGGGTGTGGCGACGATGCGCAATGCCTACTTGAAAGTGCTTGCCAAGTCGAGCCGTACGCTCACCATATATGGTAAGGCAAACGCTGCATGCATATTGAGGGTGTTTGGCAAAGCAAAGGCTGCCGACAAGATGTTGCAGTCGGCTGTGGAATATAGCATCACACGTCCTGATATGGGTCGATACTACGTCTCCGATAATGCGTATTATTCATGGCGCGACTACCGTCTGCCCACCCATCTGGCTGCCATGCAGGCAATTCGCCAGTCATTGCGCCCCGACCGCCATGAATTGCTCAACGACATGAAACTATGGCTCTTGCGTCAGAAGCAGGTGCAGGTGTGGGACAACCCGATGAACACCATCGCAGCTGTCGATTTCCTCAAAGACGATACTGCCGGTGGAGATGAAGGAGTGACGGCTGTGTTTGCAATTGATGGCAAGGCCGTGGATGTGGAGGTCGATACCACCCGATTCCTGAGCAGGCAACTGGGATACTTGAAGACCATGGTGCCCGAAGGGAACAACCTCACCGTGACTCGCGGAGGTGATGTGAAAACTGCAAGCCCGAGCGATGTAGCCAGTGATGAAGGTGTTTCGTTCGGAGCCATATATGCCCAGTACCTCGAGAATATAGAGTCGGTGGAGAAGCAAAGTGCAGGTCAGCTCACCATCAGCCGTAAACTCTACAAGGACGGCAAGGAGATTGACCCTGCCACAACCACTCTGCATGTTGGCGACAAGGTTACGATACGCATCATAGTCACCTCCGACCGCGATATCGACTTCCTGCAAGTTCGCTCGGGGCATGCTGCATGCCTCGAACCCACAACACAGCTTTCCGGCTACCGATGGATGAACGGCCGTGGTGGATATGTGAGCATGCACGATGCATCGACCGACATATTCTTCGACCGGTTCACACGTGGCACAACCACCTACGACATCGATTTCCACGTGACTCGCACCGGTCAATACCTCTCGGATATTGCAACCGTGCAGTGTGCCTATTCACCCGAATTCAGTGCACATGCCGAAGCAATAAGGTTGAAAATTGAAGATTAGCCATCCGACATACTATCATATATTATCAATTACAAACTACATATTATAAAAATTGTTATTAAAAGACATGAACCCAAAAAATCAACTACTGGTAACACTACTTACCACGGCGCTGACAATGAGCGCCCAAAAGCCGATGACAGCTCCGGCTGGCGGCAAGCAAATCAGTGATGAATTGATAGGTATTTTCTTCGAGGACATCAGCTCGTCGGCCGATGGCGGCTTGTATGCCGAATTGGTGCAAAACGGGTCGTTTGAGTTCAACACCAGCGAGCGCGACGGATGGGGTGCCGGCACTGCATGGCGATTCCAGCGTCCCGGTCACTCGGCAGGATATATGGTGCCTCAGTATGCCAATCCGCTCAACGAGAACAACCCCACATACATGCGTCTGCATATAGAACGTGTGGGACATTACTACGACTTCAACGGATGGACGGGCGTGGGCCTTCAAAACGACGGATTCGACGGCATACGCCTCAAGAAGGGCGAGAAATACAACTTCTCGATGTTTGCCCGCAACGTGAAGGGCGATGCTAAGAAGGTGAGGGTGGTGCTCACCACATCGGGCGGATTCGGTCGGAGCAATGCATTGGCCGAGACGGAGTTAGAGGTGTCGGCCACTAACTGGCAGAAGTTTGAGGCACAACTCACACCTACCGAAGATGCGTCCAACGCCTCGCTGCAGATACTGGCACTTGTCACCGGCGAGATGGATGTCGACATGGTGTCGCTCATGCCTGAAGACACCTACAAGGGTCACGGCCTTCGCAAAGACCTGGCACAAGCATTGGCAGATCTGCATCCTAAGTTCATGCGTTTCCCCGGCGGATGTGTGGTGCACGGTGGTGGCGACGGATTCTGGGATACATATCGTTGGAAGACAACCGTTGGGCCGCGCGAACAGCGTCGAGGCATCAAGAACACATGGGGTTATCACCAGTCGATGGGACTTGGATACTATGAGTACTTCCAGTTCTGCGAAGATGTGGGCATGCAGCCACTGCCCATCCTGCCATGTGGTGTGAGCTGCCAGGGAGTGAACGGCGGATGGAGCATGCGCGACCAGGCGCAAGACTGGGTGCCGATGTCGGAAATGGACGAGTGGGTCGATGAAGCACTCGACCTCATCGAATGGGCAAACGGAGCTCCGACCACCAAGTGGGGACGCATACGCGCCGAAGCTGGACACCCAGAACCATTCAACCTGAAATACCTCGGACTCGGAAACGAAGAGAGAATATCTCCTGAATTCATCGAACGATTCAAATACATCTACGACCGTGTGACCAAGGCTCATCCTGAAATCGTGATCGTAGGGACGGCAGGGCCGGGTTCACATCCTGGCAACCGCGACTTCGAAGCCGGATGGAAGCTGGCCGAGGAAATAGGGCTTCCGATACTCGACGAGCACTACTACGAGCAGCGTCAGTATTTCCTCACCTCGCGTCAGTATGACAACTACCCACGCGACCGCAAGACAAAAGTATATCTCGGCGAATATGCAGCCAAGGACAAGAAGCTCATCGACGCGCTGGCGGAAGGTCTCTACCTCCTGCATGTCGAGCGCAACGGCGACGTGGTGGCCATGACCAGCTATGCACCTCTCTTTGCCCGCAAGAACGCCACCAACTGGAATCCCGACCTCATCTACTTCGACAACGAGCGTCCGTTCCTCACCTGCAGCTACTACGTGCAGCAGATGTTCGGTCAGTCGGCAGGGCAGTACTACTATGGCGACTGTGTCAGCATTGCCGACAAGACCAACCTGCAAGAGCAGTCGGTTGTCCTCAACGTGAAGACTCGCAAACTCTTTGTCAAGATTTGCAACGCCAGTGCCGACACGAAGAAGGCCAGTGTCAACCTCTCGAAGTTTAAGTCGATGAAGGCTGTCGCCACCCTCACCACCATCAGTGGTAACGAGAACGACGAGAACAACTATGAACAGCAACCCATTGAGCCGGTGACAGAGAGTGTGAAGGTGGGCAAGAAGTTCGACGTCGAGCTCCGTCCCTTCTCAATCGTGATGTACACCATCGATCTGTAAACCTATTTTGATTTGACTACAAAACAAGGAGGATGTGCTTTCTCAAATGGCACATCCTCCTTTGTGTTATGTATATATATTCTGTTTCCTTGTGTCGAGGGTTAAAACTCTGCCGACTTAGGAGTGCGTGGGAATGGGATGACGTCGCGGATGTTCTGCATGCCGGTGACGAAGAGGATGAGGCGCTCGAAACCGAGGCCGAAGCCTGCATGGGGGCATGAACCCCAACGACGAGTGTCGATATACCACCACAGGTGGGTTTGATCCATATGCCGACGCTCAATCTCGCTCATCAGCTTGTCGTAGCTCTCTTCGCGCACACTGCCGCCGATAATCTCGCCTATCTGCGGGAAGAGCACGTCGGTGCCCTGCATGGTAGGTCCGGGTGCCACGGCGCCCTTGTATCCGACAGAGCCTTCGCTACCATCGACATTGGTGCAGGCCTCGTTCTGCTTCATGTAGAACGACTTAAACGAGCGTGGATAGTCGGTCATGATGACGGGTTTCTTAAAGTGTTCCTCGACGAGATAGCGCTCGTGCTCACTGGCCAGGTCATCGCCCCAGTTGCATGGGAACTCGAACTTGTGGCCTTGCTTGATGGCTTCTTGCAGTATCTCGATGCCCTTGGTGTAGGGCAGGCGTACGAACTCGGTGTCGACGATGCCTTTGAGACGCTCGATGAGCCCCGGGTCAATCATCTTGTTGAGGAATGCGAGGTCGTCCTGACAGTTGTCGAGAGCCCATCGCACGCAGTATTTTATGAAGTCCTCTTCGAGGTCCATCAGCTCTTCTTGGTCAAGGAATGCCACCTCGGGTTCTATCATCCAGAATTCGGCCAGATGGCGCGGGGTGTTGGAGTTCTCGGCACGGAACGTAGGTCCGAAAGTATAGATGGCTCCTAATGCTGTTGCTCCCAGTTCGCCTTCGAGCTGACCGCTCACGGTGAGTGATGTCTGTTCGCCGAAGAAGTCATCGTCGTAAGTGATTTTCCCGTTCTCGTCTTTCTTCAGGTCGTAGAGATTCTTGGTTGTCACCTGAAACATGTTGCCGGCTCCCTCGCAGTCGCTGGCGGTGATGATGGGTGTGTTGAAGTAGTAGTAGCCGTGGGTGTGGAAGTAGGTGTGGATGGCCATTGCCATGTTGTGGCGTATGCGCATCACGGCTCCGAACGTGTTGGTGCGCAGGCGCATATGGGCGTATTGACGCATGTATTCGAATGTCTGACCCTTCTTTTGCATGGGGTAGTCAGACGGACATTCGCCGAGCACTTCTATCTTACGTGCCTGCACTTCTACGGCTTGTCCCGACCCTATGCTCTTCACCATCTCGCCTTCCACGCTGATGCATGCACCAGTGGTGATGAGGCGCATCATCTCGGGGTCGAACTTTTCGGCATCGGCCACTACCTGCACGTTGTTGATGGTCGAGCCGTCGTTCAGTGCAATGAAGTTTACTGCCTTGCTGCCGCGCTTGGTGCGTACCCAGCCTTTTACACAGACCTCTGCACCGTAATCTTCACGGTGCAGGAGGTCGGATATCTTTGTTCGTTTCATTAGATGATATTATAATGAATAATTAATAATGAATAATTAATAATGAATAGCGTATGCTCCCCATCCGGTGATGAATAGCGTATGCTCCCCATCCGGTGATGAATAGCGTATGCTCCCCATCCGGTGATGAATAGCGTATGCTCCCCATCCGGCGATGAATAGCGTTTGCACCCCATCCGAATGGAGTTCCCCTTGCTTTGGAGGGGCTAGGGGAGGTTTAATCTTGTGTATTCATGTGGAGCATGGCCACTTCCTGCTCGGTGAGGAAACGCCAGTCGCCGCGCTTGAGGCCCTTCTTGGTGAGGCCGGCAAAGACAACGCGGTCGAGCTTCACCACGCGGTATCCGAGTGCTTCAAATATGCGGCGCACGATGCGGTTCTTGCCCGAGTGTATCTCGATGCCCACTTGCTTCTTGTCGGTTTCGCTGGCGAAGCTCACTGCATCGGCATGGATGGGTCCGTCGTCGAGCATCACTCCGTCGGCTATCTTCTGAAGGTCGGCGGCGGTGCAGTTGCGGTCGAGGTGCACGTGGTATATCTTCTTCTTCATGTACTTGGGGTGTGTGAGCTTTGATGCAAGCTCTCCGTCGTTGGTGAAGAGGAGCACACCGGTGGTGTTGCGGTCGAGGCGACCAACCGGGTATATGCGCTCGCGGCAGCAGTTCTTCACGAGGTCCATCACCGTCTTGCGTGCTTGGGGGTCATCGCTCATGGTCACATAGTCTTTCTGCTTGTTGAGCAACACGTACACTTTCTTCTCAAGCGTGATGAGCTGGTCGTGGAAGTGCACTTGGTCGGTGCGTTGCACTTTGGTGCCGAGTTCGGTGACGATTTCGCCGTTCACCTTGATTACTCCTGCCTGGATAAATTCGTCGGCTTCGCGGCGTGAGCATACGCCTGCATTGGCGAGGAACTTGTTCAGACGTATCGGTGCGTTGGGGTCGTCCAGATATTCCTTGTATTCTATCTGCTTCTTGAGGCTATACTTTGCATTGGGGTTGTAGTCGCTGGTGCGCTGACGGAACATGCCTCCCTGGCGGTTTTGTTTGTATCCGCCCTGTCGGTTCGGCTGATATCCACCTTGGCGGTTCTGATATCCACCTTGACGGTTCTGATATCCACCTTGACGGTTCGGCTGATATCCGCCCTGTCGGTTTTGCTGATATCCACCCTGTCGGTTCGGTTGGTATCCACCTTGTTCGCCTTGCTCGCCTTGTCGGTTCGGCTGATATCCGCCTTGACGATTCTGATATCCACCTTGTCGGTTTGGCTGATATCCGCCTTGGCGGTTGTAGCCACCCTGATTGTAGCCGCCTTGACGGTTCTGATAGCCGCCCTGTCGGTAGCCTGTCGTCTGGTGGTCGGGTT
>JAFUSD010000080.1 GCA_017480685.1 Bacteroidaceae bacterium | reverse complement strand
GAAACCATGACGCACGGACGCAGGCGAGGCGACGCACTAATGGAAAAGGAGGAAGGGCGGAGGGAGGATGCAGCGGATTATTTACAGGAGAGATGGTGGAATTGTGGTGATGGAGGGGAAATGTTGATGTATTTTGTGAGAAAAAGGGGGTGAGTTTGCATGGGATTTGTCAATATTTTGTATCTTTGTGGCTTGAAGAATAAAAGATTTATGTCGGACGAAAGGAAGAAGATAAAGCGGATTGTGCTTACCGGCGGTCCGTGCGCTGGCAAGACCAGCGCCTTGGTACGGGTGATTGAACATTTCTCGAACCTCGGTTATAAGGTGTTTACTATACCCGAAGTGCCAACGATGTTTACTCAGGCGGGCATGAATTACCTTACTGATAACAAGGCGTTTTTCTATGAGGGCGAGAAGGCTACTCTTGAGATTCAGCTTGCGCTTGAGGACAAGTTCATGCGCATGGCCGAGACGCAGGAGGGTCGGTGTGTTGTGGTTTGCGACCGTGGAACGATGGACATATCGGCATATATGCGTCCTGAGATGTGGAGTGAGATAACGAGTGCGATAGGTACGACTACGCAGGAGTTGCGCAACCGTTATGATGCCGTGCTTCACCTTGTATCGGCAGCCGATGGTGCCGAGCAGTTTTATACCACAAGCAATAACGCGCAACGCCTTGAACAGGCCGACGAGGCCGGATTAAGGATTGCGCGCCAATTGGACAAGAAAGTGATTAAAGCCTGGACTGGGCATCCGCATCTGCGTGTCATCAACAACAACGTGGACTTTGAACAGAAGCTGAACCGCGTGCTGAAAGAGATATCGAACGTGTTGGAACTGCCCCAACCTATCGAGACGGAACGCAAATATATTGTAGAAATCGTTGGGAGCCTGCCCGAAGAATGCATCGAGAGCGACATTACACAGACGTATCTCGTGGGCGAGCCAGGCAGCGAAATACGCCTGCGGCGCAGGACCTGGGACGGCAAGTCGGTGAATATCCACACGACCAAGAAGACTCTGTCACCGACAGAGGAGTTGCTGACCGAGCGTCAGGTGAGCAACAACTTGTATGAGACCCTGCTTCAGCAAGCCGACCCCTACAGACGCACCATACACAAGCAACGCAAGAGTTTCATCTGGCAGGGTCAGTTTTTCGAGCTCGACACATATCTCGACCCACACCTGCAGCTGTCATCACAGGATGGCGGAAGCGAGAAGAAGCCACTCACAATACTGGAAACAAAGGGCATGGCATGTCATGAGGATATCAAGTTTCCACCGTTCTTGCGAGTGATAGAAGACATCACCGGCAACACTCGCTACTACAATTACAACCTGGCCTTGAAGCGTTGAATATCGCTGTTGCAGGCGTGGGACATGTATAACAAAGCAACATAAAGCAGAGAGGGGGATGCACTGAGCATCCCCCTCTCCTATTGAAATGTATCCGATTCTCCTGTGGATACGATTTGTTATTTCACAAGTACCTTCTGTCCGTTCACGATGTAGAAGCCCTTTGAAGGAGCAACGACGCGACGGCCAGTGACGTCGTATATTGTTTGTGCTGCAGTCTCGGTCTCAGCCACCGACTGAATTGCAACCGGCAGTTCAGGAGCATCGACAGCTCCGAGCGAGATGCAAGTGAGGTGGAAGTTGTCGAGTTTGAACCATCCGGCACCTGCATGTGGATGAGCTGTACCACTGGCATCGACATTATTTGTACGGAAACCAAACTTAGCTACACCGTCTTCGTCGACACGGAATGTGACAGACATCGGGTGTGCCAATGATGTGTAGTCGTAGCTTACATCGTTGTCATGACCTGCATAAGAGAAGTAGGTTACAGCATCGCTTGTGTTGTATTCTTGCAATACCTTTGCATCGGCCATATCCTGTGTGAAGTTGTCACCATAGTCGCTTTCGCGAGCCCACATCTGCACGCTCTGGTTAGCGAATAGGCGCTGGGTTGTGATGCAGTTGCCTGACCAGTCGTGTTGTACAACCACATCGGCAGTAAGTTCGTATACACCAGCAGGCAGGTTGAGTTGCTGATAAATCTCTACTTCAGGAACATTGTCAGTCCATATACCCCAGAGGTGATCGCCATCGGTGTACTGGTGTTCGTAGAGTTCGCCTTCGTATTCAACGCTGATACCGTCGCCATGGTTGATGGCACACCAGTTAGGCACTCCGGCGGCTCTGATTTCAGCGGCTGTTGAAACAGTTTCGCCGTTGATTACAAGAGTCCAACCCTTAGGAGCATTTTCCACACTGCCACTATTGTCGTTGCTCTGAGTTGTTGTCCAGTCTTCGAAGCTGTTGTTCTTGATGTACTCAGTGAGGTCCATGCCTTCCACTATGACATCAGACTCGATGCAAGCCTGCAGGGCATCGGCCAGACGCTGTATTGCCTCGTCAATTGCCTCTGCATTCTCACACTCTTCGTTGTCGAAGAGGTCTTGCACTTCCATAATTACATCGCCATAGTCATTGGCACCCATTTTAGCAGAATAGAATTCGAGGTTTTCGTTTGCAATGTTAAGTGCATCGCCGAGCTCACGATACTTAGCAGCCGAACTGAAAGCATCGGCCATCACAGCTTGAATGTTGATTATGGCATTGTTCACTGCTTCCTGCTCGCTGTCGGTTGTAATGTCTTCAGAGGCCTCGCGAGCAGCTTCAGCAACCTTGCGAGTCTCTGGGTACATCTTGGTCTCGTAGTCGTCGAGCAATGTTCCAAGTTGGTCGTGGAAGAATGTGTTGATTGCCACGGCATCTTCAGCCACATATCCTTCGCCCTTGATGCGGAAGTTATCGAGTTTGAACCATCCGTCGCCACCGGCACCATTGCCTGAAGAGCGCAGTGCAGCAGCGATATTGTTGTCGGTACGCAAACCGAATGTGAGGGTACCATCGTAGACGTATGCCTTCACTTCGACAGGTTGCAGAGTGCGGTCGGTCACCAGTTCCTCATTGCCTTGGAATGCATACACTTCGTCTTTTGCAAGCAGATCGAGGTCGTACTCGTATTCTGCACCGAAGTATGTAGAGTTGAGGTTACCGAATATACGCTGGGTTGTGCGGCGCGAACCGCTACCATTGGCACCAACCATAAGACCGGCGGTGATAGTGTATGTACCATTCTCCAGTCCTTCGATGGTCTGACTTATCTCATATTGAGGTATGCCCGAGTTCCAGATACCGAATGCGAGGTTGCCGTCCTTGGCATCACCGTCGCTGTCGGAGTTGATTCCGTGCCATGCACTTACACCGGCGCTACGCACCTCGTCGGCAGTCACTACCTGCTTGCCGTTGATATATACGTTCCAACCCGTAGGAGCACCCTGCACTCCGCTGGTTTCGCTACCGCCTTGCGATGAGAGGTCTTCGAACGACATGTTCTGTCCGAGACTTGTGATGTCGCCAGCACCGAGTGCGAAGTTCTCGACAGCAGCAGCAAGTGTGGCTTGTGCAGCAGCGAGCGACTCAACATTCGACTGAGTGTTGAATGCTTTCTTTGCATTTGCAATGGCTGCAAGCAGCACATCGTCGGCATCTTCCACGAGTTCAGCTTTCTCCAGTTCCTTATAGAAAGACTCCTTGGCAGCAAGGAGTGCTTTTACTGTCTCTATATCTTCGTCGAAGAATTCCTCGCCGTTGTAGATGGCAGCTGCAGCATCGTATGTAGTCTTGAAGCCTTCAGCATAGTCGGCATACGATTCGTCGTCGATATACTTGGCAGCATAGTCGTTGAGCAGAGCAAAGCCCTGAGCCTTGACAACGAAGTCCTGCACGTTGTCGACTTCGACGAATGCCCAGTTGCATGATGAAGAGTCGGCCATGACATAGAGTTCATACTCCTCGCCTTCTGATCCCACCATAGAAATCATCAGGTCGTTTCCTTCAGCATCCTTGGCTCTTCCGCCATAGAAATCGGGATAAAAAGAATTTCCGTCGTACGACACAACTGGATATCCACCGTCGCCATTGAGGTGAGCATTATATCCGAATGCAGCATTGTTGTTACCAGCAGATGGTTCCAGATAGTAGAATCCAGCAATCTTTCCGTTAGTTACGAGCCAGTCGCATTGTGACTGAGAGTTGATATTCACATTGCTCGAACCAAATGGCAGGTTGACATAGTAGCGAACCGTTGTGGTTTCTTCGTCGGCGGTTTCTTCAACATCACGATAGAACGACCATGTGTTGTCGCCGTTGGCTTGAGCCGTGAATGTGAGATAATTACTTGCATCGGCACTCCAAGTGGTCCATGCTCCGTCCCAGCTTGTACGTCCGAGATAGTTTGCAAGTTTGCAATAGTTGAACAATGTGTAGGTCTTGCCGTCCACAAGCTTGTCGGGTTGTGGAGGTGTGAGCGACTGTGCAGTAGCAGTCAGACCTACCAGACAAAGCGCAGCAAATGCAAGCGCATTGGTGTAGATTTGCTTCATAAGCGTAGTTGTTTGTTGGTTAATGATTATTGTTAATTTGTTTTACATGCTTGATTGCTATATCATAGTATCGCATTAGTCGGATGCAAAGATACGACTATTTATCGACACACATAGGTCTTTTGCACGAAAAGTGCATTATTTTTTCACAAAAGGGGCTTTTTATTCTCAAAAATAAGTACATCGAGGTCAATTGAGTTGTAGGTCAGCCTTGTCGGGGAAGTCCTTCCAACGATAGCCATAGATGTCGTAGGAGTCGGTCACGATTACAAACACGTCGGGGTCGATTTCGGCCACGGTCTTGGTGACAGTGTCCACTTCCTGACGCCTCACCACGAGCATGAGTGTGTGTTGATTGGTGGCTGAATAGAGGCCTTGGCTCGGAATGACGGTAGCAGTGCGGTCGAGGCGGTTGAGGATGAAGTCCTGCATCTGCTCGTAGTTGGTGTGTGTCACGATGAAAATCAGTTTGTTGTTTTTCGAGCCCGATACAACAAACGAAATGGTTTTCGATATGATATAGATACAGATGACCGAATAGCACGAAAGCATCCATGAGTGTGGAGTGTCGGTTTGGCTTCCGAGGCCGAGGCCTATGACCACAAGTCCGAACATGACGACGGTCATGTCGGTCATCATGAGTGCCCACGAAAACTTGATGTGGAGGTATTTGCTCAATATCAAGCCTACGATGTCCGACCCGCCCGATGTGGCACGGCTGCGGACGATGATACCCTCGCCTACCCCCACAAGCACTCCGCCCATGATGGTTGCAAGTATGAGGTCGCGGCTCAGGTCGATTTGTCCGCCAGCCAGTTGCGAGGGGTCGAGTTCACGCAATGCTACGGCATCGGGGTATGCCAGCATCGACAGTATGTTCATAAACAGTGGGGTGACAAACGTGGCCACCAGTGTTTTCACTCCGATGCCTTTTCCCAGCAGGCAATAGGCGATGAGCAGCAGCGGTATGGCTATGAAATAGCTGAAGGTACCGACCTGGATGGCAGGGAAGAGGGAGTGGAGCACGATGCTGGTGCCGAACACTCCGCCTGGCACAAGGCGGTATGGATTGATGAAAAAGACGAATGCGACCGAAACGATGAGGCATCCGAAAAGGATTCCTAAATAGTCGAGCAGTTGCTTCCTTACCACTTGCGGTTTCTTTACCCTTTGTTGTTTCTTTATCACTTGTTTATTCTTTATCAGATGGGATTGGATTGTGTATGCAGCAGGTATTATACGTTGCTTTTTATACAAACCGACGGTTCTGCTCCATGTGGTTGCAGAACCGTCGGCTGATGTGTGTCTTTTAGTTTTCAAACATGTAGAGGAATGTGGCGATGCCTTCGAGTGCAGGCTTGCGTTCACCCTCTATTTCGAGTTTGAACTTCACTTCGACTTTGGCTGTTCCTCTGAGGTTTGCTATGCTGTAGAGCATGACCGACAGCCTCACTCGTTGTCCGGCCAGCACTGGTTGTCCAAACTTCATCTTGTCCATCCCATAGTTCACGAGCATCTTTATGTTCTTGGCCTCTATCACCTGCCCATAGAGATATGGCAGGAGTGAGAGTGTGAGATATCCGTGGGCGATGGTCGACTTGTATGGGCTTTCAGTCTTTGCACGCTCCACGTCTACATGAATCCACTGGTGGTCGAGCGTAGCATCGGCAAATAGGTTTATGCGGTCTTGATTGACTTCGAGCCAATCCGACTGTCCGAGTTCCTTGCCTTCGTATTGGGCAAACTCGTCGTAAGAGTGTACTGTTATGAGTGCCATGTTTCTTTCTTCTGTTTTGTTTAGGCCACAAAGTTAAGCATTATTTGCGACTTGACAATTTGTATTACACCATTTTTTTGCTACTTTATACAAAAAAGGTGGTATAGCGGTGTTACTTTCGCTGTATTCGCTGCCTCGTTGTGCATGCAAAAGCGGGATATGTCGATGCCGTCCGGCCCTGCATGTCCCGCTCATTGCTGTGTGGTGTGGCTGAGCTTAAGAGTTACTTCTCCACATCGGTGCTGAAGTACTTGTTTACCACTACGTGGGCAATGAGGCCCAGGATGATAAGCACGAAACTACCGGCAGTGTACCAGTTCTGGTCGCACAAGTCGGACATAGCGGGCACGAAAGTGGCGAGAATGAGCAACACAGCTCCCACCAGTGCCATGATGGCACCTACATAGTTCTTAATGTTGTTTCCCATATTCTTATTTTATTTGTTTGTTGTCATCAGTTGAGATTATTCGCGCATCCGACCTCCGGCCGACATCTGGCATTGAGCCGTGTGGCCACAAGCCGTAAGGCATGGCAAAGTTACGAAATAATTGATAAACGACAATTAAATATTGATGTTTTTTTTGCAAATGAAGCGTTTTTTAGGCTTTCGTCCGCGATTTTTTGCAAATAATTGCATGTTAAGGCTTGCGCATTATGAATTATTTCGTACCTTTGCACCCGCTTTTCAAAAGCACCAACCAAAACAAAAGTATTAATAAACAAACCAACAAACAAATGAATCAGTACGAAACCGTTTTCATTTTAACTCCCGTTTTGTCTGACCAACAGATGAAGGAAGCGGTAGACAAGTATCAGGCTTATCTCACTGAAAATGGCGCCGAGATCATCAATGTAGAGAATTGGGGTCTCAAGAAGCTCGCCTACAACATTGAGAAGAAGTCGACCGGGTTCTACGCCATGATTGAGTACAAGGCCGACCCGCAGTTGATTGCAAAGTATGAGTTGCAGATGCGCCGCGACGAGCGCGTGCTCCGCTATCTCACAGTAAAGAACGAGAAGTACGCTGCTCAGTATGCTGAAAAGCGTCGTAACCTAAAGAAGGAGGCATAACTATGGCAGCACAGACATCACAAGAAGTACGTTTCCTCACCCCACAGACCGTGGACGTGAAGAAGAAGAAGTATTGCCGTTTCAAGAAGAGCGGAATCAAATACATCGACTATAAGGACAGCGAATTCCTCAAGAAGTTCCTCAACGAGCAGGGCAAGATTCTGCCACGCCGCATCACAGGCAACTCTCTGAAGTATCAGCGCCGTGTGGCACAGGCCGTAAAACGTGCACGCCACCTCGCATTGCTGCCATTCGTAACCGATATGTTTAAATAAAAAGAAGGAGGAACGACAATGAAAATAATATTGAAGCAAGACGTCCCAGGCCTCGGCTACAAGGACGAAATCCACACCGTGAAAGACGGATATGGTCGCAATTATCTTCTTCCTCAGCGCTTTGCAGTGCTTGCTACCGACAAGGCAGTGAAAGCTCTCAACGAAGAACTGAAACAACGCGCTCACAAAATTGCAAAAATCAAGGCTGATGCCGAAGAAGCAGCAAAAGCATACGAAGGAATCACACTCCAGATTGAAGCCCGCGTATCCGACGGACAGGCTATCTACGGTTCTGTAGGTCCTGCTCAGATTGTTGCCGCACTGGCAGAAAAGGGCATCGAGCTCGACCCGAAGAAGGTACTCACCAAGGGCGTAAAAGTGCTCGGACAGCACACTGCACTCATCCAGCTCCACCGCGAAGTAAGCGTGGAGGTACCTTTCGAAGTAGGTCCCGACAAGTCTTCACGTCAGGCCATCGAGGAAGCCGCAGCACAGCGCAAGGCCGACCGCGCCAAGGAAGCAGTCAAGGTTGAAGCAACAGATGCAGAAACTGCAGAGACAGCAGAAGCACCTGCCGAAGAAGTTGCTGCCACAGAGGCACCTGCACAGGAAGAAACCGCAGAAGCACCTGCTGCTGAATAAGACTAATACAACATACATCAACAAGAGAGAGAGGGAACGAACTGTTTCCTCTCTCTCTTGTATGCAGACATATCTCAAAAAAATACAAGGATATCCTCGCGACCCTGCGAGGATATCCTCAACGTGCTGCGACGATATCCTCACAACCCCGTGAGGATATCGTCGTTTTTCATCTCATTGGCTTTAACACGATGCCTTGCGCCAACATAGCGTTAGCCACCTTCATGAAGCCTGCGATGTTGGCACCTTTGACGTAGTTGATGTAGCCGTCGGGCTGGCGGCCGTACTTCACACACTGCTCGTGTATGCCGTGCATGATGTGGTGCAGACGTTCATCGACTTCCTTGGCACTCCAACTGAGGTGCATGGCGTTCTGACTCATCTCAAGACCCGATGTTGCCACACCACCGGCATTCACAGCCTTGCCTGGTGCATAGAGCATCTTGTGCTCGATGAAGAGGTCGATGGCTTCGGGCGTACATCCCATGTTGCTTATCTCGCCTATGCAGGTGCATCCGCCTTCAATAAGTGCTTTTGCATCGTCGCCATTGAGTTCGTTCTGAGTGGCACATGGCAGTGCGATGTCGCACTTCACCTCCCATGGCCTGTGGCCTGCTACGAATGTAGAGCCGGGGAACCGGTCGGCATAAGGGGCACAGATGTCGTTGCCGCTGGCACGCAACTCAAGCATATACTCTATCTTTTCGTCGTCGAGACCTGCAGGGTCGTAGATATATCCGTCAGGACCGGAAATGGTTATCACCTTGGCTCCCATCTGAGTTGCCTTGGTTGCAGCACCCCATGCCACATTGCCAAATCCGGAGATGGCGACGGTCTTGCCTTTGATGTCGATGCCTTGGTCGGCCAGCATCTCGCGCACGAAGTAGAGTCCGCCAAAGCCTGTGGCTTCGGGGCGTATGAGCGAACCGCCAAACTCCAGGCCCTTGCCTGTGAGGACACCACTCCAGTCGCGTGTCAGTTTCTTATATTGTCCGAACAGATAGCCCACTTCGCGAGCCCCCACGCCTATATCTCCGGCCGGCACGTCGATTTCTGGGCCTATATATCGGAAGAGTTCGTTCATGAATGCCTGGCAGAATCGCATCACTTCGGCGTCGCTCTTGCCGCGTGGCGAGAAGTCGCTGCCGCCCTTGCCGCCACCCATAGGCAGTGTGGTGAGTGCGTTCTTGAATGTCTGCTCGAATCCGAGGAACTTGAGGATGCTGAGGTTGACCGATGCGTGGAAGCGGAGTCCGCCCTTGTAGGGGCCGATGGCGCTGTTGAACTGCACACGGTAGCCCAGGTTTACCTGCACTTCGCCCTTGTCATCGACCCACGGCACACGGAACGTGATGATACGCTCGGGTTCCACGAGACGTTCGATGAGTTTGGCGCGTTCAAATTCGGGATGTTGGTTGTAGACATCTTCAATCGACATCAGCACTTCCTTCACTGCCTGAAGATACTCTTTTTCTCCAGGATGCTTTGCCTCAAGCTGAGACATGATTTTCTGAATTTCCATAGTTTACTTTATAAGTTTACTGTAGCTGTAACAAATTTGATTAAGCCTTGTTTTCGAATGCAAATGTAGGTGAAAGAAATGTCATGACCAAATGTTTTGCGAAGATTTTTACATTTTTTATCCATACCGCGCGCTTTTGGTGATTTATGCAAGCCCCGACTATACATTTTGTAAGGTCGGGGGCACGGACAGAAGACCGTCAAGGCAGTGCTTCGTAGTATTTGTCGAACCACAAATCGTCGTAGTAGCGCTCCACATTGCGTGCGCTGCGGGCCATCTCGGGATGTTCCAGCCAGCGCCAGAGGCGGTCGATGCGCCGGCCGAGCTGGCGCACCTCATACATGTTCACAATGTTTTCGAGGCGGTTGAACGAGGGGTTAATGGGGCGGTACACCCAGTCGTAGTCCTTCATCTTGATGTAGCGCATCGTGGAGCGCATCACCCTCAGGGCTGTGTTGGGGTATCCAGCGTTGGCACATAGGTCGCCCAGCATCAGTGCCTTGTAGGCCTTGCCTCGCAGGTTACGACACGAGCGGATGTAGTCGATGCTCATCGGCAGCACTTCCTGGGTCAGCAACTTGGCATCGATAGCCACGATGCCATCACTCGGTGTGCACCGGCACACACAGTAGTAAGTCTTTTCGTTTCTCATAGAAAATATGTACAATAAGTTAAAGAACAATTGATTAACTCATTGAGACCACGTAGACAAAATCGCACAATAATCCCTCTGAGTCTCGCCCCGGCACAGCGGTCGGAGCTACGGATTATTGTGCGATTTCGTGGTGCAAAGGTAAGCATAATATCTGAACCGACAATGCATTTCAACACTTTTTTCGCCAATTCTCTATGTTTTTCCATTCATTTCCCGCAAATGGATGGCACACGTTTTTCCACACCTATATTTATTATACAAAATCAAAAATCAAGAGTTTGGAATGAAAAAGGCATCGAAAGCACGAAAAACAGAGCGTAAACGCATGCAGTTTGGCGGCTTTTTACTATATTTGCACCAAATATCGGGCAGGGAGCCATAACCACCCCTCGCCTTAAACCCTACAACCAAAATGAATTTCACAGTAGCATTCACCCTCCTCGGTTCGCTGGCACTGCTCATGTTCGGTATGAAAACCCTGAGCGAGGGCTTACAGAAGATGGCTGGTCCACAGTTGCGCAACATGCTTCAGAAGATGACCGCCAACCGTTTCATGGGAGCATTCACTGGTATGTTGGTAACGGCAAGCATACAGTCGTCGACCGCCACCACGCTCATGACCGTCTCATTCGTAAACGCCGGACTACTTACCCTGGCACAAGCCATCAGCATCATCCTCGGTGCACACGTGGGTACCACCGTCACCGCATGGATTATGAACCTGGGCTTTGCATTCGACATCAGCCTCTTTGCCTACATCGCTGCCTTCGTCGGCATCATCATGATATACACGAAGAAGCAGAAAAACCTGGGTGAATTCCTCTTCGGTATGGCATTCCTCTTCCTCGGACTTGTCACCCTGCGCAAGACGGGCATGGCCATGGAACTCGACAAGAACCCCGATGTCATCAACTTCTTCAAGTCGTTCGACCCCTCAAGCCTCTGGACCACAATCACATTCCTACTCATAGGCACCGTACTCACGCTCTGCGTGCAGTCGTCGGCCGCCATCATGGCCATCACCATGACCCTCTGCTCGACTGGCGTGCTGCCCATCGAGCTGGGAATCATACTGGTGCTTGGCGAAAACATCGGAACCACCATCACCTCCAACATAGCCGCCCTGGGAGCCAACGTGTCGGCACGGCGCACCGCATTCTCACACATGATGATTAACGTGGTGGGAGTAATCTGGGTGCTGTGCATCCTGCATCCCTTCTTCACCATGGTGTGCAACATCGTAGGCTGCGACACCTCGCTCATCAACACCGACATGGAATATGCAAAAGCCAACGGCTCGATAGTGCTGGCCGCATTCCACTCGGCATTCAACGTGGCCAACACCCTCATCATGATATGGTTCGTGCCATGGATTGAGAAAATCGTATGCCTCATCATCAAGCCGAAACCCGAAGCCGAAGACGAGGAGTCGCGACTCAGATTCATAAGCGGAGGCCTGATGCAGACACCCGAACTCTCCATCCTCAACGCCAAGAAGGAAATCGGAGTATTTGCCGACCGCTGCCAGCGCATGTACGGATTCGTACAGCAACTGCTACACACCACCAAGGGCGACGAATTCAACCACCTCTTCTCGCGCATCGAGAAATACGAGAGCATCACCGACAAGATGGAGGTACAGATTGCCAACTACCTCAACCAAGTGTCGGAAGGACGACTCTCGCTCGAGTCGAAAACCGAAATACAACATATGCTGCGCATGGTGAGCGAACTCGAATCAATAGGCGACGCATGCTACAACCTGGCACGCACCCTGAGCCGCAAACGCCAGTATTCACAAACCGACTTCACCGAAAAACAGTATGAACACATCACCAACATGATGAGCCTCGACGACGACGCACTCGAGCAGATGACCATCGTGGTGAAATATGGCGAACAGAGATATGTAGACCTCAACAAAAGCTACAACCTGGAACACGAAATCAACAACTATCGCAACCAACTCAAAAACCAAAACATAGTCGACATCGACAACCACCTCTACGACTACCAGATGGGCGTCTACTACATGGACATCATAGCCGAATGCGAAAAGCTGGGCGACTATATAATCAACGTAATCGAAGCAACAGGCATCCGCGAAAAGAAACAAACCGGATTCTAAACCCACATCATACAGGCCGAAAATGGAACACCCCGAGAATAGTGCAGAATATGAAGGACTGACCGTCAACGCAGGAGTAGACCACCAGGAGATAGTCAACCCCTACCTGAGCAGCATGCGCAAAAGGCGCCAGCGACTGTTCACCGTCGACGAATACGTAGAAGGCATCCTGCGCGGCGACGTCACCCGCCTGAGCCAGGCAGTGACACTCGTCGAAAGCACCCTGCCCGAACATCAGGTCATAGCACAACAGGTAATCGAG
>JAFUSD010000079.1 GCA_017480685.1 Bacteroidaceae bacterium | reverse complement strand
TGCGTTGGCTCCTGCACCGTCGAGCACTGGTCCGCGCGACATGGCGTAGGTATAGCGTCGTACATACTGGGTGCCGGTCAGGCCGCTGTACTTGCTCACCCAGTCGCCGTTTGCCTGGCTCCAATAGCCGGGGTTGAGGGCGTCGGTGCGACCAATTGAGTTGAAGTAGTCGCTCTCGGCCTTCCACTGGGCTGTAATCTCTTCGTCGGGGATGGCGTCGATAAGGCCTGTGCCATAGATACCGATAGTCGATTCGAGCTTCACGCCGATATTCTCGTCGTACTGGTCGGCTGGTATCTCGATGTTTGTGCCGCCACGGTTGACCACCACAGGTGCATAGAAAGCAGTGTAGGGGATAGTGACCTCAGGATAGATGAGGCTGTAGGTCTCGCCGTCGGGGAAGCGGTTGCCCCACTCGTCGGTGTATTGTTTCCAATCTATCTTGATTTGCTTCTCGTCGATAGGTGCCTTGAATGGTGCCACGGCTCCGGTCTGAGGCATACCTGCCACCGAGCGGATATAGGCCTGGGTCACTTTGTCATAGACCACGAGCAGGTAGCCGTTGCCCATAGTCGATTCGCGATACTCTGTCTGGCGTTTGCCATGTCCGTAGGATGGGTGGCAATAGAGGCAACCCTTGCGCACATACACCGGACCGAGACCCGAGAAGGCTGTACCGTCGGTCTGCACGAAGTCGCGCTCGAAGATGGTCTCGCCCTTCTTAAACAGATAAGAGAAGGCTTCGTTGTCACATGCAGGTGTGGGCTGCTCGTAGGCAAACGATGTAGCATTGAACACTGTTCCGAGCTTGCCGCCCGAGTAATACTCCTCGCTCAGCTCTTGCGGCTCTGGTCCGTCTGGTGTTTCGGGGCCGTCGTTGTCGTCGTGACATGCTGTGAGCAGCATGCCCGATGCAAGCATAAGACTGTAGATTGTGATTTGTTTCATGTCCATATAGTCAAATTATTAAGTTGATACTTTGTTAGCTGGCTAGAGCTCCGAGTGACATCGCGCCACTTGGAGCCCACCAAAGTTAGATATATTTATATGGCTTATTATGGTTTTACTTTCCTGTAAATTTAGGGATTAGTCGTTGAGTGCTTCTTTCAATTCACCCAGTGCCGAGTCGAATGCCTCGAGTGCCTCGATTGCTTCGCCTGCCGACTTGTCCTGATAGTAGAGCACGAACGGGCGCTTCATGGCACCTACCTTGCTCAGTGCATTCTCGACAGCGGCCTTCACTGCTGCTGCTTCCTTTGGATGGTGTGCCATCGCATAGGCTGTGAGCGATGTGGCTGTATATGACTGGTCCTTACCCATGCCTCCGTTGAGGGTATAAACGCATGAGAGGACGTTGTCGATGAAGTCTTGGATTGAGTTGTAGGCGTGTGGCGACTCGATGTAGTTCACGTCCTCACCGGTGTAAGGGTGACCAATCTTCGAGTGTGCAACCTCGTCGACGATGTTTTGGCAACCTTCGAGTATCTGGACGGTACCGGCTGTGACTGTAGGATAGGTTGAACCGGCCTTGCCTGCGTTGATGATGTTTTCGCCGTAGTTGATCGACGACTCAAACTCTGCGTCGTCGAGCAGTTCCTGTTCATCGTCGCTCACCTTGCCACCCCATGAAGAAACGAGCATGATGGAGTTGAGGTAGAGGTCTTCGGCTGCTGTCTGGCAGAACCAAACCTCGGCAGGAGTGATGTCGGCCACCTGGCGTGGTTGTCCGTTGCGGAAGAGCAGGTACTCAACAGCGTGGAAGCCTGTGAGGCTCTGACCTGTTGCGATGGCTTCGCCTACGATGGCCTGTGCTGCTTCATTGTCGGCAAGGTCGGGATAGCGGCTGATGTAGTTGTCGAATGCAGCGCGGTCGAACGGCCATGTGTCGGTGTGAGGGTCGATTCCGTAGTCGGAAGCGGCACCGAAGAGGAATGCCTCTGATTGCTCCCAGTACTGACGAGCTTTCTTCCAGAGGTCGCAAGCTTCGTTTACGTCGGCCTGTGTCTCCATCTCGCCGATTGCTTCAACGAGCTCGGCGTTTGAGTTCATCAGTGCAGTGTAAATAGGCAGGATTGTCTCGTTTACCAAGTTCTTGTTGGTGTTCTGAAGGAATGCCTCCTTCTCTGTCACACTGTTACTTCCGTTGTTGGGAGTTGGATCGTCACCACATGCAGTGAATGCGAATGTAGCTGTGGCCAGCATTGCAAGGCCAAGCAAAATTTTGTTGTTTACTTTCATAATCTTATTTACTATTTAACTACACTACTGTCCCGTTAAAGTGGACTAATCGCTCTTTGAAATAATTGAAATTCAGTCTATCAGGCGGTTTTTTGAAATGAAACGGACTTGATTTTGTA
>JAFUSD010000005.1 GCA_017480685.1 Bacteroidaceae bacterium | reverse complement strand
GGACAAATCAACTATGCCTACCGTTGGGCGATGGAAAACGCAACCGACTACGGACTTAAGGCGAAGAACCTCAAGATGTATGCACGCTGTGCCATCATGAATCGTGAGTTCGACCTCGCAGCCAAATATCTGGCAATACTCAAGCAGACCACATTCCACCGCCAGTGGGCAAAAATGCGTGAACCTATGCTCACACATGCCGACGCACTGTTCAATTCCGACGAATACATAGCCATATCGCCACTTCTCTCCGACGATATCAACACCCTGAGCATGGATCAGAGTCTGCCCGAGAAGTGGATACTCTCGCATTTCTCCGACATCATAAAGCCCGCCACCCCAAAGCTCGAAGACCTCATCATCTGCACCTCGCTTTGGACCGAAGACGAATATGCATTCTGCATACACTTCTACAACTACGTCAACAATCATCCCCGCTCCACCATACCGCCGCTCTATCAAGAAGCTGCAATGTTGTTGTGCGTCACCGAGCAATCGCCCATCACCCTCAACGACTTCCCCTTCGACCCCGCCATCTCAGCGCGATTCCAATCATTCCGCAACATCTACAACACCCTCTCGCGCCAAGGCATCCCCTTGCAAGAGATTGGCAACAAGATGCGCCATGACTACGGCGCCACATATTGGTGGTATTATTACTTCTACACTGATTTCAGAATATACTAGGAAAGCCCAGGCAGACCTAGGAAGACCTAGGAAAGCCTAGGAAAACCTAGGAAAACCTAGGAAAAGTAAAGTCCCCAAAAAAATACCAAGAACTTCAAAATAACGCTATGAACTCAACCAAGCAACTTCTAATCATCATCGCAACTACAGTGTTGACACTCACCGCATGCACCAACCACCCATCAGTGCCTTCAACCTTTACGACCGAAAACTCATTACCCACCATCTACCCCGACTATACCGACGTGGTGGTACCGCCCAACATAGCGCCGCTCAACTTCGGCATCCATGGCGATGTGACCGACTGCGTGGCACGCTTCACCTTCACCGGTCAGCAAACCACGTTCGGCAGCGACAACAAGGTGCTTATCGATGAAGACGAGTGGCACTCGATGCTCGCTGCAGCCAAAGGTGGCGACATAAAGGTCGAGGTATTCACTCGCGACTCTGCGGGCACATGGCATTCATGGCAGGCGTTCAACATCAGCGTGGCCGAAGAGGAAATCGACCCCTACGTGTCCTACCGACTCATCTATCCGTCATACGTGGCATACGAGATGCTGAGCATCAACCAACGTAACCTCACCAACTTCGACGAGACCGACATCTACAACAACTTCATCGTATCGGGCGAGGCTGACGGACAGTGCATCAACTGCCACTCCTACCAGAACTTCCACACTCAGAACATGCAGTTTCACATGCGTCAGGGGCATGGCGGAACCATGATTGTCTACAACAACAACCCCACGAAGATAAACCTCAAGACCGACTCTACCATCTCGGCCGGTGTATATCCGTCGTGGCACCCCACCCTGCCGCTCATAGCATACTCCACCAACCACACCGGACAGTCGTTCCACACCAAGAGCTGGGCAAAGATTGAGGTACAGGACAGCGAGAGCGACCTCATCCTCTACGATGTGGAGCACAACGAGGTGCGCGACATCAGTGCACTCAACGACGAACTCGAGTGTTTCCCCTGCTGGGCTCCCGACGGCCGCATGCTCTACTATTGCTCGGCTCATTTCGAGTACTACAACGACTCGCTGCCACGCGAGACCGAGATGATTGAGCGTTTCCGCGAAGTGAAATACGACATCTATCGCAAGTCGTTCGACCCCGCGACACTCTCCTTCGGTCCCTCTGAGTTGGTATATGCAGCTACAGCCGACAGCGCGAGTGCCACATTTCCACGTGTAAGTCCCGACGGCCGCTACCTGCTCTTCGGTCGTGGCGAGTTTGGTTGCTTCCATGTGTGGCATCCCGATGCCGACCTCTACATTCTCGACCTCAAGACCATGCAGGCACGTAAGCTTGAGAATGTCAACAGTCCTCGTGCCGAGAGTTTCCACGCGTGGTCGAGCAACGGCCGCTGGATGGTGTTCATATCGCGTCGCGACGACGGCAACTACTCGCGCCTCTACTTCGCTTACTTCGACAAGCAGGGACGTGCCCACAAAGCATTCGAGATGCCGCAGCGCGACCCCGACTTCTACACCTACTTCATGCGGTCATACAATGTGCCCGAGTTCATGGTTGAGCCCGTAACCGTCACTCCCCAGGAGTTTGCAAGTGTGGCAAAGAAGGACCCAGTGCCAGCAAAATACATAGTGACCGACGCGCCGCGAGGGAAGAAGACTGAGAAGGAGGCTGAGTTCTTGATAAACTAAGGGGCCCCTACTTACTCCCATAAAGGAGGAGAGAAGGCCTCACCCACCCCCTCCAAAGGAGGGAAGCCTGACCATCCGGCCCCCCCTAACCTGCACCCTGCCCTCCCAAGGAGGGAAACTCCGCCCCCTTGTCATCCCGACAGACTCCGACGAAGGAGTGAGGCTGGAGAGGATCTGTGACAGGCCGAAATAAAATGACTAAAATAATCATTGAACAAATAGAATTAAATAGTAAATCTGTTAAATTGTAAATGAGACTATGAAAAGAACACTAACACTAATTGCTTCTGCATTGGTATGCGCCGGTGCTTTGGCACAAGGCACATTGGCCGACTACCAGCGTGCTTACGGAATCCGCAGTGCCTACGCAGGCAAGACTACCAACATCGTTGGCAACAATGTGCAACTCACTGCCGACGAGTCGCAAGTCATTTATTCGGTGACAACCAAAAACAGCAACGACTACTACGTAATCGACCTGAAGAAGAACAAGAAGTCGCCGCTGTTCGATTCGTCGAAGTTGGCTGCCGCCCTGTCCGAGCAGAGTGGACGCACCATCACGGCGCGCAACCTCAACTTCGCATCGCTCACTCCCAAGCAAGAGGGCGGCACCACGGTCGTGGAGTTTGATGCAGCAGGCTATCACTGGAGCTACACCCCCGCCACCAATCAACTCACTCGCGGCGAACAGCTGCAACAACCCGAGGGCGGACGCAATATGCGCGGACAGCAAGGCGGTCAGCAGCGCCGGTGGTCGGAAGTCGACGACCAACGCGGACGCACCGCACGCTTCGGCAATCAGTTCCAGGTGTACGGACGCGACAACAACCTCTACATCCGCAACAACGAGACGGGCGAAGAGTCGGCCCTCACCACCGACGGCAACGAGCAGTTCTACTATTCGTCGTGGGGCAGTTTCTCTACTGATGGTAAGTACTATGCAACGGTGAAAATAAAACCGGGAATCAAGCGTTACGTCACCTACGTCAACTCATCGCCCACCGACCAACTGCAACCCAAATACTACAACATAGAGTATGCCAAGCCTGGCGACTCGCTCGACTATCAGGTGCCTGTGGTCATCAACATGGAGACCCGCGAGATGCTCGTGCCCGACGATGCACTCTTCCACTCTCAGTTTGAACTCTCAACCCCACGTTGGGACCGCGACCGCCACACCCTCACCTTCTCGTTCAACGAGCGTGGACACAAGAACTACCGCATCCTCGAGCTCAATGCCGAGACAGGCAACGTGCGTGCCATCATCGACGAGCACGACGACAAATATGTGGCATGGACCCGCATGAGCCGCCGCGACGTGTTGGATGGTAAGCGCATCATCTGGTTCAGCGAGCGCGACGGATATGGTCACCTCTACCTCTACGACCGCGAGACCGGTAAGGTCATCAACCAAATCACCAAGGGGCAGTTCTATGTGCGCCGCATAGTGGATATCGACGAGGAGAAACAACTCATCTACTTCACCGCCAACGGCGAAGGTCTGCCCAAGAGCAACCCGAATGAAGACCCCTACAACCAGCATCTGTGCCGAGTGCAGTTCAACGGCAAGGGATTCATCGACCTCACCCCCGACGAGGGTAACCACTCCGCCCGCTTCCTCGACCGCGAGAAGAAATACCTGCTCGACACTTATTCTACGGTCGAAGTACCACCGGTGACCGTTCTGCGCGACGGCAAGACAGGTCGTGTGCTTCAGACCCTGGGTCAGACCGACATCAGCGAACTGCGCGCCACCAACTGGCAGCCGCAGGAGGTGTTTGTGGCAAAAGGTCGCGACGGCAAGACCGACATTTGGGGCATCATACAGCGTCCGTCGAACTTCGACCCCTCGAAGAAATATCCTGTAATCGAATACATCTACTCAGGTCCTGGCGACCAATACGTGCCCAAGACCTTCTCGACCGTAGGAAGTCTGGCCGAACTGGCCGAGCTCGGATTCATCGTCGTACAGATGGACGGCATGTCGACCTCATGGCGCAGCAAGGAGTTTGAGCAGGTATGCTACAAGAACCTGAAGGATGCCGGCTTCGAGGACCGCAAGCTCTGGATCAAGGCCGCTGCACAGAAGTACCCCTACATGGACCTCGACCGCGTGGGCATCTACGGATGTTCGGCAGGCGGACAGGAAGCACTTGCCGCCCTGCTCTTCCACGGCGATTTCTACAAAGCTGCTTATTCGGCTTGTGGATGCCACGACAACCGCATGGACAAGATTTGGTGGAACGAACAATGGATGGGCTACCCCATCGACGAGTCGTACATCGCCAGCAGCAACACCGAGAACATTGCCAACCTCAAGGGTAAGCTCATGCTTCTGGTGGGCGAACTCGACGATAATGTCGACCCATCGTCAACATTCCAGGTGGTGAACCAGCTCATCAAGCACAACAAAGACTTCGAGTTCATCTACCTGCCGGGCGAGCGCCACACCATGGGTGGTGCCTACGGTACCCACAAGATGTACGACTTCTTTGTCAAGAACTTCCTCGGCGTAGAGCCTCCTGCATGGGATTTGCTTGAGAGAAAATAATATACTATAATATATAATAAGGTGTGACACCGACCTGCGCGTTGCGTGGGCCGGTGTTATGTTTTATCAAGAATTAGAAACCTACAAGCACGGCATACGTGAGTAGGATCCACTCCTGCGTCGGGATGACGGACAAAAGGGGGAGGTTCTACAATATCGGGAAGGGTAAGGAAAACTTGTGAGGTAGGGCAATCCCCCCCCTCGATTATTAGCCGACACAACCCTCTCATTATCTACATCCAAAAGCAGTCTTTGATAATCAAGCGTTTGCATTCTCAAGTCGTTCCTTGTGCTTGAGAAAGTCGTCCCCTGTACGGGGGACGACCGTACTTTGTGGGAAGTACGACCGTACTCTGTACGGGGGACGACTCGAAACTATCTGCTCGTAGCATCATTCCTGTGTGCTCGTAGCATCATTTCTACAATATTACTTTATCAAGACTTTATTCCCATTAAAGATATATACACCTGGAACGGTAGGCCTGTCGGTGCCGTAGCGTATGCCCTGCAGTGTGTACCACACACCGTAGGCCATTGCTTCACCGATACCGTTGATGCCCGAAGGGTTGTTGATGTCGATGACAAATGGTTCCCATGGAGTGCCTATGCTGCCATCGCTGGCATAGGTCAACGTGGTGCATACTGTCTTGATGGTGCCATTGATGCTGGCTTTTATCTCGATTGGCTGTCCGCTGCCCTCGCCGGCCACGAGCAGGTAGTAGAGTCCTTCGTCGGCAAACGCAGTACCTCGGCACTCACCGTCGATGAATGCAGCAACCTCAGCATCGGTGACAGGCTCGTCGCCATCAGTGAGTATGATGACTAAGGCCATATTGTCAGGATAGTCGGTAGGCGCAACTGGCGAGAATGCAGAAGCAGGAGATGGATGGCGTGGAGCGAGCATCCGACGTGAAGGAGCCGATGCAGAAACTGCTGGATAGATAAACTGTTTCTCTGAACTGTCTGTACTGTAATAGAGGTATCCTCTGCCAGCCTCTAACGCTTCGAGGTTCCCCTCCCATCCGTATGGGCCGTAGTATGCAAAGGCTGTCTGCGACTTCACTTGGTCGCCCACCTTCGGATTGGCACCCGCCAATGCCTGGCCGATAGGCATGGTGGTCATAGGTGTGTAGGCAATCCAGTTCCAGTTCTTGCCGATAGTGACAGGCGACTCTTCTCGTTTCACTTGCTCGCCGTTGACGATGATGGGCTGCGACAGGTCGCTGCAGCCATCAATGCGTGTGACTTGAAGCTTGTACATCGTGTTGGCATGTACCTCCTTCAGGTTTCCTGCCCAGTAGTTGCCACGACTGTAAGCCACACCTGAGGTCTTGTCCTTCAGCTGTGCGTTCCAAGACACCAGATCTTGCAGCACGACCGAGGTCTTGGCTTGAACGGGCTCCACGCCCAGTGATATCCAGTTCCACCCGACGCGTATGTCGAGCGGCTGCTCTACGAGATTGCTCTTCTTGAATATCACAGGATGGTCGAAGGTGCCATAGCTCTTGGTCGGGTCGAAGGCCAGAGATATCAAAGCGGAGTCAGGTGTCGCAGAGAATGACGCAGGCTGATTGATGATGACGTTTGTGTAGGTCATGCCTGTCGCAGCATCCCATATACGGAAGGTGACTGGCTGCTGCTTGTCGAGATTTGTCAGCACGCCGTTCACCATCTGCAGGGCATTGCCATAGACACTCATGGCCACATAGGCCGCACCACGCATCTGGCGGGGTGAGGCGATGCCACGGCACTCGTCGCCTATGAAGGCAGCCAGAATGCTCTCGCTGTTGCTCATGAGAATACCGTTGACGTAAATCTGTCCGACAATACTCATGTTGTTCTCATAGTCATTCGGGTTGACACTCCAGGATGGCTTATCGCCCTTCACATTCATCACGATGCGCAGAGGTTCCAGAATCTCGTTGTTACCCTGCAGGCCGATGGTCACATCATAATTGCCCACTGCAACTAATGGATTGACCTTGAAGCGCAGCGTCTTTGTCTTCAACGGGTCGATATCATCGGTATAGTTGCTTCCGACGAGAGTGAGCCACTGCGGCAGGTTATACAAGAAATAGTATTCAGTGTTGCCGCCACGGTTCTCGATGTTCACGTCGAAGGTGTAGTCGTCACCGTATTTCTTGATGATGTTCACTGAGTCTTTCAGCCACTTCAGAGTGTTCAGCTGCACGTAGGTAGTCCATCTGATTGGTGCCGACTCGTTGCCGTGCATGTCGTGAATCTTGTCAGCGGTGACATTGAGTGTACATCCTTCTATGTCGCGTGCCTTGATGCCGGCACCCTCCTCCAGACGTATGACAATCTTACGCTCCGAGGCTACAGGCTTGGCAATGATGCGGCTCTCGACCGGTGCGTTCTTCAACGGCGGTGTCGAAGCAATAAGCATCGTCAGGCCCGACGGAGCAATCGTCAGAGACTTTCCGTTGACCATCGAATTCGGAGCCATGTTCTCAAGCGTTTCGACCATGGTGCTGACACCATTTTCCTTGCCAGCCTTCTCAAAAGGATAATAAGCCACCAGTCCACGTGAAAATACATCTGCGGTATCGATGCAGTTGTATTGGTTGGCCAACAGGCGGCTCTCGGAGAGTGATGCATGCCAGATGCGCACCTCGTCGATAATCGAGAAGCTTGGCATGCCCTTACCCAAAACAAGCCTTGAACCCACCAACGGCGGCACGTCGCGCTCGGCGATGACTGCTGTGCGCTGTCCTTTGAAATAGAAGCTGGCAGCCTGTCCGCGCACCACATTCAGAGCCACATGGCTCCATCCATATACGTCGGGGAACTCACTCTTGCTCACCACCACCTGCTCCTTGTCTCCGTAGCGCAATATCCAGTCATTCTGTTGGTTGATATAGAGCTGCAG